>JAFTRQ010000203.1 GCA_017462125.1 Clostridia bacterium
CCAAAAACTTTCAAAAAATGGCTATTATGTATCCATTTTATCCTTTTCAACCACGAATTTTGTAAAAAATTCGTGGTTCATTGAAAGTTTTGGTCGAGCTTTTTCAAAAGCTCGCCGCCGGAGGCACGCGTCCCCATAAATTGCAATTTATAGCGCGGATTGTGTGTCGGTGGGGTCGCCGTTGATGGCGAGATCGTATTCGTGAGACCAATCAAGACCTCTGTAATCCGCCGCGCGATCATCGTTCTCGATAAATTCCATCAGAAGATCAAGCATTTCCTTTGACCAGGTATTTTTGTCGATCTGTGCTGTGGTGAATTTGTTCTGACTGATCATTTCAAAGCCGAAAAGGTCCTTGACCTGCGTTTTTGCCGCGCCTCCTACCACCTCGGCAACGAGATGAGAGGGGATGAACAAAACTCCGCCACCTGCGCCGAAGACCACATCGCCGGGAAGACAGACTGCGTTTCCTATGCGGGTGGTTGTATTGTAGCCGGTCATTATAAAGTCGCGGATAGGCGTGGGGTCGATGCCGCGGTAGTAAACCTGAGTGTGCTCGACCTTCATCATCTGCTCTGTGTCGCGTATTCCGCCCCAGATGACCGCGCCGCCGTTTTCATTCTTGGTCTTGTTTTTTAGCGCGGTGGTAAGATTTCCACCGAGAAAGGTGCCTTTGTAGATCTTGTCGTACATATCGATGACGGGAACATCGTATTCCATAAGGTTGTCGATGACCCATTGATTGTAGGTTCCCGTTCTGCCCTCGCTACGGCCCAAGTCCTTGGTGAAGGCGTCGAGGTCGGGACGGTAGGGGCAGTACGTAGCGGTGACAGCGCGGCCGATGAGCTTTCTGCCGTCGGTATGCAGGGTTTGGAGCCTGCCCTCGAATTGGCTTTCGTATCCCTTTACGAATATGGGCTTCCATACCTCTTCAAGGGTCAGTGTTCGAAGGGCCTTCAGATATTTTTCTTCAACCTTGGGGCGTCCGTCAGGCAATCTTTCTCCCGTCCACATAGGTGTTAATGCGATGATCTCGTCTCTGTCGTTGAAATGCATAGTTTTTCTCCTGTTTTTTATTTTTACGACCATTCGCGGTCATTTGCCCATTCGTTGTTCCATTCGTCGGTGGGCTCCCAAAGACCCGGGTAATCTGCGTGAATGTGTTCTGCAATAAGCTCTTCGTTCAGGCTTTCGATTCCCAAACCGTGGGTGTTCGGGACTTCGACAAAACCGTCTTTGAAGAGGGGATTTGCGATGCCATATGCCAGATCGTTCCACCAAGGGATGTCCACGGAATGGAATTCCATAGCCATCACATTCTGTATCGCCGCCGCGGTGTGTACCGCCGCCATACAAGCAATGGGGCTCTCCGCCATATGTATTGCCATTCCGATGCCGTATTTTTCGCACATATCTCCGAGCTTTTTGGTCTCAAGCGCGCCGCCGATAGTCAGAAGATCGGGGTGAGCTATGGCGATGCCGTGCTTTTCAAAAAGCGGTCTGAAGCCCTCGGCAAGATAGATGTCCTCACCCGTGGCAAGAGGCACGTTGCATTTGTTTGCGATGTGAACGTAATGGTCGGTCATGTGCCAGGGTTGAATGTCCTCTACCCAAGCGATATTGTATTTTTCGAGCCGCTTGAGAAATTTGATGCAATCCTCCATGGAAACGTGACCGAAGTGGTCGATTGCCAAAGGCACCTCGTAGCCTACCACGTCTCTGACCTGCTTGACGTAATCCTCAGGATAGTCCATGCCCTTTTCGGTTATGTGGATTCCCGTCGCGTAGTGGGGGATCGTGAACACCTCGTAGTTCTTGCCTCTCATAAGAGACTTGTCGATAGAGCCTGATTGATGCTGTATTGCCTTTGAGGAATACTTCTGCATTTCCTCAAGCATACCGAGGGGAGCGTTGAGACAGCCCGGCTCGTCGTAAAGCAGCTCGATGCCAAGATCCATTTTGACGATAGTAAAGCCCATATCTATTCGCTTTTTGATAGCGTGACCCATATCTGTGCCGGTGTGCTTGCCGTCAACGTCGGTGTCGCCGTAAACGCGCACCTTGTCGCGGAATTTGCCGCCAAGCAGCTGCCAAAGAGGAACTCCCCAAGCCTTGCCCGCTAAATCCCACAGCGCGATTTCAATGCCCGAAACGCCGCCGCCACGGCGGGAGGGACCTCCAAATTGCTTGATGCGCCTGAAAAGCTTGTCCACGTTGCAGGGGTTTTCGCCTATAAGACGAGATTTCAGCATTAAGGCATAGGTGGCACTGGAGGCATCTCTCACCTCTCCATACCCCACCAATCCTTGATTGGTGTATATTTTAATAAGGGGACAGTGCTTGGGCGCGCCGTTAAGGTTTGCTACCCGAATGTCCGTTATTTTTAACTCCGAAGGTTCGGAGCGTCTGTTTGCGTTGATTTCCATAGTGTTACCTCTTGACACGAAATGATTTGTGTGATATGATTGATCTGATGAAATCAGTATAGCACAAACAGCAGGATAATACAATCCTTTATCTTTAGAAGTTTGTCCACTATATTACGAAAGGATAAATATGAGATTTAACGAAAACGTCTATTTTGACGACAGCGGTGCTGTGATGATCAAGACCTATCGCTCCGCTGCGGTCAGCCGAAAAAATTACTATTTTGAGCACCATCATACCGAGTGTGAGGTTTGCCTTTGCGTCAGAGGCGGCGGTATCTACACCGTGGGCGATAAAAGGTATGAGTTTTGCGCGGGGGATGCATTTCTTTTCGGCAGTAACGAGGCGCATTGTATTACCGATACATTTGACGATATTGAATTGCTGAATTTGCAATTTGAACCGAGAATATTGTGGGAAAATAGGGAAAACACCGTGCTTTTGGCTCTTTTTAATGCACGAAATCAACGCTTTGACAATAAATTTCAAGATGAGCGAAAAATATTTGATCTTATGCACGCCCTTGAAGCCGAGCTTTCGGAAAAACGGGCCGGATACGGAGTGGCGGCAAGGTCCTTGGTCTTTTCGATGCTCATTCATTTTTTGAGGGAGTACGATTGCGTATCGTGCGAACAAGGCGCGCTGAAGCTTGGCTCATCAGCAGAAAAAATGAGCGCGGCTATGGACTTTATTAATGAGAATCTTGAAAAAAAGCTGTCATTGAAATCTATTGCCGACGTGGCTTGTATGACACCCACCTATTTTTCGTCGGTGTTCAAAAAATTCAACGGCATCTCTCCCTGGGAATATATTACGATCAAGAGAGTCGACCGTGCTATCCATATGATAAGGAGCACCGATATGACGAAGGTTGAGATCGCCGAGCGATGCGGATTTTCAAGTCCGTCGCATTTTTACAAGGCTTTTCGGGAGATAACGGGGAAAAGCCCCAAGGATTTTGTACCGTGATTGCAAAAAAATCGTTATAACGATTGACAAACATACAAAAATTTGATATAATAAATCTATCTATTGGCAAACGAACGGAAAGGAGGCAGAGCGTGAGCAATATTTTGATATGTGCACCGTCGAGAATATACGAGGATCATCCGCAGGGCAGATTTTCATATACTGCTATGGTGGATTATTTCGCGTCCGTCGGCATCGGTGCTATCGATATGTCTTTTGAGTCGCTGACAAGGCTTGACGATTCGAAAAACGCTGTGCTGTATGCGGCGGCAAGACGAGCAAAAGAAAAGAATATTAGAATACCCGTCTGTCACCTGTCCTTTTATATGCCCGACCCGAGAAACGCGGCGCTTATGGCAAAGTACAGCCGCGAGCTTACGGACGGCTTGGATATGGCTGCTTTGATGCAGATCCCGATGGCGGTGGTTCATCCGATTGCTTGGTATTCCTCACAGGTAAGCTACGGCGATTGGGTCAGAGCCAATATGGCGTTTCTGTCGCCTGTTGCGGAGTATGCAAAGAAAAAGGGAATCAAGCTTTGCGTTGAGAATATGCCATCCGACAGAGAAGCCGAGGGCAACCACCTTTACGGCTCCTGCGCGTTAAATATCTCGGCGCTTGCAGAAAAGCTTGGCATTGGTATCTGCTGGGACGTGGGTCACGCCAACGTCAGCGGCTATAAGCAAAGCGAGCAGATGCAGATATTAAAGGGCAAGATCGACGTTCTGCATATTCACGATAACGGTGGAAAGGGGCAAAAGGATGCTCATCTGTTGCCGTTTGACGGAACCGTTGATTGGGAGGACGTCGCGTTCGGTATGCGATGTTGCGATTTTAACGGAATACTTGACGTAGAGGTTACCGCGTGGGCCTTGTCGGGTGAGGAACGATTGAGGGCTGAGTTTGGCGGTAAGGCGCTGAGCCGAGCAAAAAGACTTTTGCACATCGCCGAGCGGATCAAAAGCTGACGAAAATAATATTACACAAATTTGGAGATAGATTATGATACTGTACAATTCACTTACAAGAACAAGAGAAGAATTCAAGAGCCGTGAAGAGGGCAAGGTCAGTATGTACACCTGCGGACCTACCGTTTACCATTTCGCTCATATCGGAAACCTTCGTACCTACATTATGGAGGACGTGCTTGAAAAGTACTTGACTTATATCGGATACGACGTAAACCGCGTTATGAACATCACCGACGTGGGACACCTGTCCAGCGACGGCGATACCGGTGAAGATAAGATGCTCAAGGGCGCGAAGAGAGAGAAGAAGACAGTGCTTGAGATCGCACAGTTCTATACCGATGCTTTCTTTGCGGATTGCGCAAAGCTGAACATCAAGATCCCGGGCACCGTTCAGCCCGCTACAGGCTGTATTGCAGAGTTTATCCAGCTTGTTCAGGGTCTGCTTGACAAGGGATACGCTTACGTTGCAGGTGGAAACGTTTACTTTGACACCTCCAAGCTGGACGAGTATTACAAGTTCAACGACTTTACCGAGGAAGACCTTGAGGTAGGTGTGCGCGAGGGAGTTGAGGGTGATGAGAACAAGAAGAATAAGGCAGACTTCGTGCTTTGGTTTACAAAGTCCAAGTTTGACGATCAGGAGCTGAAGTGGGATTCCCCTTGGGGTATCGGTTATCCCGGATGGCACATCGAGTGCTCGGGTATTTCCATGAAGTACCTCGGTGAGTATCTTGACATCCATTGCGGCGGTATCGACAACCAGTTCCCCCACCACACCAACGAGATCGCACAGTCCGAGTCCTATATCGGTCATAAGTGGTGTAATTATTGGTTCCACGTATATCACCTGAACACCAATTCGGGTAAGATGAGTAAGTCCAGCGGAGAGTTCTTGACCGTGTCTCTCCTTGAGAGCAAGGGATACGATCCTCTCGTTTACAGATTCTTCTGCCTGCAGTCCCACTACCGCAAGTCGCTTGTATTCTCTTATGAGAATCTTGATAACGCGACCATTGCCTACAACAAGCTGATCGCAAGGATCGCACAGCTTGATCCCAAGGACGGCAAGGTTGATGAGGCGGCTCTTGCCGAGCTGAAGGCTAAATTTACAGCTGCTATGGATAATGACCTCAACACAGCTCTTGCGGTTACAGCGGTCTACGACGTGCTGAAGGCAAGAGTGAACGGTGCTACCAAGCTTGCGGCACTTGCCGATTTTGATAAGGTTCTCTGCGTCGGTATGCTTGAAGCGGCAGAGAAGGTAAGAGAAGCAAAGGCTGCCGAGGAAGCGACGAAGGCAAGCGCTGCTCCCGAGTACGACGTGAACGATCCTCTTGTTGCCGAGGTGCTTGATCTTATCGAAAAGAGAAAGCAGGCGAAGAAGGAGAAGAACTTTGCCGAGGCTGACCGCATCCGTCAGTATCTCGCAGACAAGGGCGTTACGCTGATCGACGATCGCTCCGGTACAACCTTCAAGATTGGTTAATGCGTGATGGGAAAAATGAAAACGCTTTTTGAAAAATACCGCGAGATCATTTTGTATCTTGTGTTCGGTGTTCTGACCACGGCTGTGGGATGGATCGTCTACTTTGCGGTGCTTTGGGCGCTAAAGGGCGTGATGGGTATTCCTGTTGAAGACACCTCCAGCGGAAAATATATCGGCGCGTATACCGCGGCACAGATCATTCAATGGGTAGCGGCGGTGCTGTTCGCCTTCTTTACCAACCGCAAATGGGTCTTTGCCGATGCGGATAAAACCGCCTCCGTGCCGATCCAGCTTGTAAAATTCTCGGCGGGAAGAGTCCTCACGTTTTTCATCGATTACCTTGTAACACTGTTCGGCGCAATGGCGCTTGCGGCTTTGATTCCGTCTATGACAAAGGCTTTGTTTCTCGGTCGCGAGTGGAATTTCGCGGAGATCGGCGCCAAGGTGCTTGCGGCGGTGATCGTAATCGTGTGCAACTATATTTTCAGTAAGATATTCGTGTTCAAAAAGAAGACGGATGAATAACAAGAAGCGGGAAGCTCCTTTTAGGGACTTCCTGCTTGCTTTTGTCGAAAAGCATTGAATTTTTTCTTCTTAAAATTTATAAAATGCTTTTTGGTTTTGCAAAAAACTCTTGACAAGAGGATAAAAATGTATTACAATAAATATATATGCCTTTCGGATCAGACGGCACTTGCGCCATTGTTTTCTTCCGAAAAATACTGTAAAAGTCGCTTCGCTGTGCGGTGCGGCAGGTAGGAGTATTTATGTTTAAAAGCATGACCGCGTTCGGTCGGGACAGACAGAGCGTGGGTGGAAAGGATATCACGGTGGAGCTGAAATCCGTGAACAACCGATACTTCGATTGCTCGGTCAAGCTTCCCCATATATATTCGCCTCTGGAGCAGAGAATAAAGCCCTATCTGCAGGAGAAGGGGCTCTCCCGAGGAAAGGTTGACGTGGGAGTTTTCGTGGACTTTGCCGAGACGTGTAACAGCGAGATCTCGGTGAATACCGAATACGCCGAAAAATACATTGCCGCGCTCAAGGAGCTGAAGGAGCGGTTTTCCTTAGCAGGTGAGATCACCGTGATGGAGGTCGCCCGCGACAGAGAGGTGTTCGCGGTAAAAAAGCCCGAGGAGGACGTGGAACGCGATTGGGAGGATCTCAAGACCGTTTTGGACAACGCTGTGGCTCGCTTTCTCGACTCGAGAGCGTCGGAGGGCAAGCGTATCGAGAATGACCTCTGCGCCAAGATCGATCACATCAAGGCGGTAGTCGAGCAGATCGAATCCTACTCTGAGGAGGATATCGGAGGGTATCGCGCGCGGCTTGAGGAAAAGCTGAAGGCGGTGCTTGCCGACAACAACGTCACCATCGACGAAAACAGAATCCTTACGGAATGCGCGATCTATGCCGACCGTGCGGCGATCGATGAGGAGATCGTTCGCTTGAAGTCTCATTTTTGCGCGTTTTACGATTACGTGAAGAAGGACGAGCCCGTAGGCAGAAGCCTGGATTTCCTGATCCAGGAAATGAACCGAGAGATCAATACCATCGGCTCTAAATGCGGAAACTCTAAGATCGCACATCTCGTTGTGGAGTGCAAGACCGAGATGGAAAAGATCCGTGAGCAGATACAGAATATTGAGTGACGCGGAGGAGAGACTATGAAGTTTATCAATATCGGATACGGAAATATGGTAGCCGCCCACAGGATCATCACTCTGACAGGTCCCGAATCGGCACCGATCAAAAGAATCATTCAGGACGCAAAGGATGCGGGTCGCGTGATCGACGCTACCTGCGGCAGAAAAACACGCGCGGTGATCATTACAGACTCCGACCACGTGATCTTATCGGCACTTCAGGCGGAAACGGTTGCAAACAGACTTGCAAGCGACGCGGAGGTAACCGATGAGGACGAGGCGGAAGAGGAATGATCCTGCATACTTAAAAATTGAAATAATATCAGATTGGAGTTATCAATATGCTTTACCCAACCATCAATGACCTTACAAAGGGACAGTTTAACCGTTATGAGCTTTCTCTTGCTACCGCAAGATGCGCACGTATCGTAACAGACGAGTATGTGAAGCAGAGAGAGGACGCAGAAAAATCCCAGACGGGTAACAAGGATACCGACCGTCCCATCAACACAATGATCAACAAGGAGCTTCGTGACGAAAAAGCCGTTAAGACCGCCATCAAGAGAATCCATGACGGTGAGTATGTGATCGTCCGCCGCCCCGAGGGCTACGTTCCCGAGGCAAAGAAGATCGAAGAGCCCGCACCTGAGCCTGTCGATCTCAAGAAGATCTTTGCAGAGGCGGATGACGCTGAGGATGCAGAGCTTTCCGAGGTGGAAGGCGAAGAGGAAAACTGATTTGTAAATACCACGACGGCGCGGCTCTGTACAGGGCGGCGCCACGCGGTTTTTATAAGAAGTCGGGAAAGGAGAAGGTGAAATGGCAGACAACTCGTTTGAGTATGCAAGCGTCTACCTTTTGGACGCGCCTTACTGTATCGACAGTAAGTATGATTATTTTATACCGTTGGATATGAGAAAGCAGATCATGCGAGGAAGCTTTGTCACCGTTCCCTTCGGAAGAGGAAACCGTAAGCAGATGGCCGTGGTTTGGGAGCTGCATCACTGTCCCTACAGCGGAGATATCAAAACGATTTCCGAGCTTTGCGCGGACAGAGCCGTGCTGGACGAGGAGCTTCTTTCTTTGTGTGACTATATGAAGGAGCATTATCTCTGCACCTTCGGAGAAGCCGTCAGATGTGCCGTTCCTGCCTCGGCTTTGGGAAAAATGTCCGAATACTATTATCCGATACCCTCCAAGGGGCCGGACGCGTCCGCAGGATTTGCTCCGGCGGATTTGTTTGTTTATAATTATCTTTGCTCCACGGGAGGAAAGAGCTTTGAGGCGTTGAAAACCAAATTCGGCGCAGGCGTGGCGGCGGAGGCGGTAAAAAAATTGCTTGCCAAAGGATATATCGGCAAAGAGCTGATACAGGGCAAGACGGCATCCGATGCCTTTGAAGCCTATTATTCGCTTGCCATAACACCCGAGGAGTGCGAAGGCATCCTTATGGGCAAGGGAGCTGTAAAATTGCGCTCCGAAAAGCACAAGGCGATCCTTTCCGCTTTGCTTCGGGAGGGTGAGGCCGTTTCGGCAGTGCAGCTGATTGGCAGTGCGGAGGTCACGACGGCACAGCTGAAGGCGCTGGTAGACAAGGGCTTGATCTGCTTGGAGCAGCGTCGGATCTGGCGACAGCCGTATGAGATTTGCGAAGAAAATAAAATTGAGTATAAGCTGAACGCGGAACAGCAAGCCGCATTTGAGACGGTCAAGGTACATCTGGAAGCAGATAAAGCCTCGGCGATTTTGTTGCACGGCGTTACGGGAAGCGGAAAGACCAGCGTGATCATTCGCGCCATCGACGAGGCGCTTGATAGCGGCAAGGGCGTGTTGATGCTCCTTCCCGAGATCGCTCTGACTCCGCAGACGCTGAAGATCTTCAGCACCCGTTACGGAGACAGGATCGCATTGGTTCATTCGGGTCTGTCTGCGGGCGAGCGCTACGATTCATATGTAAAGATCCGCTCGGGAAAGGCCGATCTGGTCATCGGTACCCGCTCGGCAATCTTCGCTCCCGTGAAAAATCTCGGTCTGGTGATCATTGACGAGGAGCACGAGACCACTTATAAATCGGAAACATCTCCGAAATACCACGCAAGAGACGTGGCAAGATGGCGTTGCGTTTACAACAATGCGGTATTGCTTCTCGCCTCTGCCACTCCGTCTATCGAAAGCTATACCAAGGCGATGGACGGCAAATACACCCTTGTGAAGCTGCGCGAGCGCTATGGTGGCGCAGAGCTTCCCGAGGTCGTGATCTACGATATGAGAAACGAGCAGAGAACGGGAAATATGTCTCCCATCGGCAGAGTGCTCCGTGAGGAGCTGAAAAACGTGACCGACCGCGATGAGCAGGCGATCCTGTTTCTCAACAGGCGAGGATATAACACCTCGGTCAGCTGTAAATCCTGCGGTCAGGTGGTAACCTGCCCACATTGCTCGATTTCAATGAATTACCATACGAGAAAAGGCAATTACGATCAAGGCTTTTTGTTCTGCCATTGGTGCGGACAAAAGCTTCCGATGCCAAAGACCTGTCCGTCCTGCTCCTCGGAGCATCTGGTCAAGATCGGCTTCGGCACGCAGAGGATCGAGCAGGAGATGTCGGAGCTTTTGCCCGACAAGACTGTCATCAGAATGGATGCTGACAGCACCGCGGCGAAGAATTCGTTGGAGGGTCTGCTTACCGAATTCAAGGAGAGACGCGCAGACGTGCTGTTGGGTACTCAGATGGTGACCAAGGGCCACGATTTTCCCGACGTAACGCTTGTAGGCGTCCTTTTAGCGGATATGTCGCTGTATATGGACGATTATCACGCCAACGAGCGAACCTTTTCGATGCTGACGCAGGTCATCGGCCGCGCGGGCAGATCCAAAAAGAAGGGTATGGCGATCATTCAGACCAACAATCCCGATAACGATACCATTCGACTTGCCTGCAAGCAGGATTACGAGGCGTTTTATGCATCGGAGATCCGATTGCGCAAGCTGTTGGTGTTCCCGCCCTATTGCGATATTGCGCTGCTCACCCTCACAGGTACGGACGAAAAGCAGGTTTTGATCGGTGCCAACGTGCTCCGTCAGGAGATCAATAAGCTGATCTTTACCCGCTACAGAGACATTCAGATGGTGATCTTCGGTCCCTTTGAGTCGCCCGTCTATAAGGTTGAGGAGAAGTACAGAATGCGATTGGTCATCAAGTGCAGATTGAATCGCGAGAGCCGCGAGCTTTTTGCCACGCTTCTATCCGATTTCGGAAGCAACAGCAAGGGAAAGACTGCGCTGTCCATCGACTTTAACCCCACGGGCTTGTAAAGGGAAACATAATTTACGTTTAAGCTTTGCCAAATGGCAATACCGATATTTTTTTATGCCGCTTTGAGCGGCGGAATGGAGAATTATTATGGCTAAATTGCAGATAGTAAAGGTTGGAGACGAGACCTTAAGAAAGGTGAGCCGTCCCGTTGATAAGATCACTCCCCGCGTTCTTACGCTTCTTGACGATATGGTGCAGACGATGCGTTCTGCGGGAGGAGTAGGTCTTGCGGCGCCTCAGGTAGGCATTTTGCGCAGGATCGTAGTGATCGAGGTGGAGGAGGGTCAGTTGCTTGAGCTGATCAATCCCAAGATCATCGCGTTCGCGGGAGAGCAGGAGGGCCTTGAGGGATGTCTGTCTTTGCCCGGTCAGTGGGGAATCGTCAAGAGACCGATGCACGTGACGGTCCGCGCAATGAACCGCAAGGGTGAGATTGTGGATTACAGCGGAAGCGAGCTGCTTGCGCGTTGCTTCTGTCATGAGCTCGATCACCTTGACGGCAAGCTCTATCCCGACGTAGCGGACAGAATGCTGACTAAGGAAGAGATCGAAGAGCTTGATTAATTTGATTTGAATTGGAGAAACTATGAGAATTTTATTTATGGGAACTCCCGATTTCGCTTTGCCCACCCTGCGTGCGCTCTGCGACGCGGGACATGAGATCGTTGGCGCGGTTACCAAGATCGATAAGCCCAGCGGCAGAGGTCACCGTATGATGCCCACGCCCATCAAGGTGTATGCGTTGGAGCAGAATATTCCCGTATATCAGCCTACCACACTAAAGGGCGATGAATTTGCAGAACTGCTTGCAGAGCTTGATCCCGAGATGATCGTTGTCGTTGCCTTTGGCAAGATCTTGCCGAGAAACGTGTTGGATTATCCGAAATACGGCTGTGTTAACGTACACGGCTCGCTCCTTCCCGAGTACAGAGGCGCGGCACCGATGCAGAGAGCGATCATCGACGGTAAAAGGGTGACAGGTATTACCACGATGCTGATGGCTGACGGAATCGATACGGGGGATATGCTGCTGAAGGCAGAGGTTGAGATCGGCGAAAACGACAATTTTGAAGTAATTCACGATTGCCTTGCCGAATGCGGAGCCAAGCTTCTTATCGAGACGGTCGATAAGCTTGAAAAGGGTGAGATCGTGCCCGAAAAGCAGGACGACAGCCTTGCAACTCACGCCGCAAAGATCGAAAAAGAGGATTGTTTGCTCGATTTTTCGCGTTCTGCGAAGGAGCTTCACGATCTGATCCGCGGACTTTCGCCGATTCCGCTTTCCTTCACCCACACGCCGGACGGAAAGCTGCTCAAGGTGGTCGAGAGCCGCGTTTATGATGCGGAAAAGACGGTAAAAGCGCTTCCGGGAACCGTTTTGTCGGTTGGAGACGATATCAAGGTTGTCTGCGGACAGGGAATACTGTCGCTTTTGAAGGTGGTGCCCGAGGGTAAGGGCAAAATGAGCGCGGCGGACTTTGTTCGCGGCAGAAAGATCGCCGAGGGCGACCTGCTCTCTTAATTGCTTGATAAAAAATACCTTGTTTTTTTGAACGGAAAACGAAACAGACTATTTTTAAATCAGCGTGAACAGCACTTCCCACTTATAGGTAATTCAACTTGTTCACGCACGAATTTTGCCTGCTCGGCAAAATTCACCGATTGCATTATTCTGCCACAGGGGCTTTCAAAGCGAATTAAATATGATTTTTGGCCCCCTGCGGCAAATGAAGATCAGCGTGAACAGCACTTCCGCTGAATTGGAGATTGATATGTTTTTTGGTTTATTTTACGGAGATTGGACGGTATTGCTCCTTCTCCCCGCTATGATCTTTGCCTTTATCGCGCAGATCAAGGTGAATTCAACGTTTAAAAAATATAACCGCGTGAGAACAGCCCGTCGCATCAGCGGTGCCGAGGCGGCAAGACGGATACTTGACCGTAACGGGCTCTATCAGGTGAGAGTGGAGCGTGTGCACGGGCATCTGACCGACCATTACGATCCTCGCGCCAATGTGATACGTCTCTCCGAGGCGACCTATGACAGCACCAGCGTTGCGGCGCTGGGTGTTGCGGCGCACGAGGCAGGACACGCGGTTCAGCACGCGACGGATTACGCACCGATCAAGCTTCGCGCGGCGATCATACCCGTTACGCAGATCGGTTCAAGATTGGCGATGCCGGTCTTTCTGATCGGACTGCTTTTGACCTATATGACTTACGTGGATCTGTACGTTGGCAGTATCATTATGGTGGTGGGCATCGTTTTGTTCTCTCTGACGGCGCTGTTTCAGCTGATCACCCTGCCTACCGAGTTCAACGCATCTGCCCGCGCGCTCAAGATTCTTGAGGAGAGTGAGATCCTGTACGGCGATGAGGTCAAGGGTGCAAGAAAGGTGCTGTCGGCAGCCGCAATGACCTACGTTGCCGCGCTTGCAACCTCACTTGCGTACCTGCTTCGCTTTATTCTGATCGCCGCAGGGGCATCGGGCAGACGAAGATCATAAAGAAAAAAGGGATCTTGGATCCCTTGACGACTGTTTAAAACAGAAAGGAGTAGCTATGACGCCCAGAGAATTGGCTTATAAAATATTAAAGAACGCCTCGACGGGCGCGACCTATTCCAATATTGCCATCGACAACGCGCTGAAGAAAAACACGCTTTCCTCGGCAGATGCGGGGCTGTTGACCGCTATCGTGATGGGAGTGACCGAGAGACGTCTGACCTTGGATCATCTGATCGACAGGCTTTCCGCGCGCCCCGAGAAGGTGGACAGCGATGCCCGCATATTGCTTGAAATGGGTATTTATCAGATCCTTTTCCTCGACCGTATTCCCGCTTATGCGGCGGTCAACGAAACGGTGGATCTGGCACCCAGGAGGAGCGCGGGCTTTGTCAATGCCGTTATGCGTGAGCTGTTGCGGCGAAAGCAGAAGGGAACGCTTGCCGAGCTGTATCCCGATGAGGCGCAGGACCCTGTGGCACATCTTTCCGTAGTGTATTCGTTTCCGCAGGACGTGTGTCAACGCTTCCTGCAGATATACGGATATGAGAGGACGAAAGTGATCTTTGAAATATTTAACCGCCCGCCTAAGCTTACGCTGCGCGTCAACTCGCTGAAGATCAGCCGAGAGGATTATGCCGCGCTGCTTGAGGAGCGAGGCATCGGATATCAGCTTTCGGAAAGGCTTGAGCAGGCAATTTTGCTTGAAAACGTCAGCTTTTCCTCGCTTCCGGGATTTGACGAGGGATACTTTTTCGTGCAGGATGAGGCCTCGCAGATCTGCGTGGAGGCGGTTGGCGCAGAGCCCGATATGCTGATGATCGATTCCTGCTCCTGCCCGGGCTCAAAGGCCTTTGGATCGGCGATCAAGATGGAAAACAGGGGCAAGATCCTGTCCTTCGACCTTCATGAAAGCAAGCTGAAGCTGATCGGTAAAAGCGCAGCGCGCCTTGGAATCGATATCATAACCGCCAACGTTCGCGACGGAAGATTGCTTGATGAATCGCTTGTGGGACAAGCCGACAGAGTGCTTTGTGACGTACCTTGCTCAGGACTCGGCGTGATCGCCAAAAAGCCCGAAATCCGATACAAGAGCCTCTCCGATTTCGCAAGATTGCCCGAGATCCAATACGCGATCCTTGACAATTGCTCCCGTTACGTGAAAAAAGGCGGCGTGCTGGTCTATTCCACCTGCACGGTATTGCCCGAGGAAAATGATGCCAATGCGGACAGATTCCTTGCGGAGCATCCCGAATTTAAGGCGGTGGATTTTTCGGTTGGTGACGTCAGAAGCGAGGGGGGAAAATTGTCGCTCTCTCCCGACCTTCACGGAACGGACGGATTTTTCGTGGCAAAATTTATAAAGAATTAAGATAGAGATTTATGAAGAACATATTATCATATACACCCGATGAGCTACGAGAGCTGATGGCATCTGTGGGCGAGCCTGCCTACAGAGCGAAGCAGATCTTTACGCAGCTTCACAAGGGGATCCTGCTCGACGAAATGACCAACGTGGGCAAGGTTACCAAGGAAAAACTACACAACGCTGCAGATTGCACTCTGCCATCTGTTAAGAGAAAGCTGGTGTCACGGCTGGACGGAACGGTCAAATATCTGTTTGAGCTTTCCGACGGCAACTGTATCGAGTCTGTGGTGATGAAATACGAGCACGGCTATACCATCTGTGTGTCCTCGCAGGTGGGATGTCGGATGGGGTGCAAATTTTGCGCGTCCACCGTGGCGGGTAGAGTTCGTGACCTCGAAGCGGGAGAGATCTTAGGTCAGTTGATCTCGGCGCAGAGAGATCTGAACGTGCGCATATCCAATATCGTTATGATGGGAATCGGCGAGCCGCTTGACAATTATGACAACGTGGTCAGCTTTCTGAATATTGTTAATCTCCCCGACGGAGTGAATATCGGCTATCGCCATATTTCGCTTTCCACCTGTGGAGTCGTGCCCAAAATATACGAGCTGGCTAAGCTGAACCTGCCTATTACGCTTTCGGTATCGCTTCACGCGTCGGACGATGACACTCGCTCCGAGATCATGCCTGTCAACAAGGCGTGGGGTGTGGACGAGCTTCTCAATGCCTGTCGTGATTATTACAAAACCACCGAGCGGCGCATTTCCTTTGAATATACGCTGATCGCGGGCAAGAACGACACCAAGCAGAATGCGCTTCATCTGGCAAATACCTTGAACGCAAAGCTTCGAAGCCGTACCGAGACTATGCCTATCCACGTCAATCTGATCCCTGTCAACGAGGTTACCGAGTCGGGATTCAAAAGCTCTGACAGAGATGCGGTGAAACGGTTTGCGGCAACGCTTGAGGCGCACGGTATCCGCGCTACGGTTCGTCGCACGTTGGGCTCCGATATCAATGCCTCCTGCGGACAGCTGCGCCGTGAGGACGCAGGAGAGGCCTAAAAAAGACTATGGCGCGCTTTGAAGGGCACCTTTACATAAACCTATATGGAATATAAGGAGCCTTATGAAAGCGAAAGATAATTCCCTGAAAAAAGCAATAGCTGCGGCTACGGTATCCGCCTTGGTTTTTGCGGTGACGTCGATATGCGTATTTGCCTTCTTTTTCGTCAGCAACCGTCGTCATCGGGAGACTGTTACGATCCCATCGTTCGTCGGTCAGCAGTTTTCCTCTATTATGCCTGTGGATCGCATCACAGTTGAGCATGAGCTGGTCTTTTCGGATGAGGTGCCCGCGGGAGAGGTCATTTCTCAGTTTCCGTATGCGGGTGCTCGCAGAAAGGTCGCAGACGGAGATGCATACACGGTAAAACTGACGGTCAGCTTGGGAAAAGAGCAATTGCGCGTTCCCACTCTTGCAAGCTACGGTTATCTTGAAGCCGCCGCGGCATTGCGGATGCTCGGCGCACGGGTGCGCGTCGTTTCGATATATAACGGAGATGCGGATCACGATACGGTGCTGTCAACCTCGCCTGCCGCGGGCGAGATGATCGAAGCAGGACAGCAGGTCACGCTTTTTGTCAGCAGACACCGCGTAGAGGGGTCGATACTCGTCAGAGATTTTACGGGTATGCCTCAGGAGCAAGCCTGCGCAGAGCTTCTTTCCGACGGATTTTTGGTCGGGGAGATTGAGCTTGTATGCTCCGATGAGGGGGAGGCGGGCTGTGTGATCGGGCAAAGCCTCGCTCCGGGCACCTACGTCAGGCACGAAAGCCGCATTGACCTGACGGTCAGCGCGGGTAAAAATACGGAAGAAAAGCATCCCTTTGGCAGAGGATTGACAGAGGGTGCTCATAACGGAGAATAGAATGGATTTGAAAGTTAAAGGACGGATCGTCAGCCTTCTTGGCGGTCTTTACACCGTCAGAGTTAAGGAGGACGGAGAATATAGGGAGATCCCGTGCCGCGCAAGAGGAATCTTTCGGCACAGCAATACGTCGCCTTTGGTGGGGGATACGGTGACCCTTGATCTTGGAGACGGCGAGGAAAATGCGATCATTGACGAGATCGTGGACAGACGAAGCGCGCTGATCCGCCCTCCGCTTGCCAATCTTGACGTTGTTTTTGTGACGATGGCGGCAAGATCGCCCGCGCCTATGCCCGATATGACCGATAAGCTGACTGCGATTCTGGAGTACAATGATATCAAGCCTGTCATCGTGATCGGAAAATGCGAGTTGGATAGGGAGAGCGCGGAGGCGCTGAAGCAGACCTATGAAAAGGCGGGATATGAGGTTTTCGTCCTTTCCTGTGCAACGGGAGAAGGGATTGATGCCTTGAAGGAGTATATAGACTCTGCCCTTGACGGCAAGATCGCCGCATTTGCGGGCGCGTCGGGTGTGGGAAAATCCACCTTGATGAATCGGCTTTTTCCTTCGCTTGATCTCGGCACGGGCGACGTTAGCCGTAAGACCGCGCGAGGCAGGCATACGACGAGAGCGGTCAATCTTTTCCCCATTACGGAAACGGCATACCTTGCCGATACCCCCGGATTTTCTATGCTGGATTTTGAGCGCTTCGATTTCTTTGATCTTGAAAACCTGCCCCTCTGCTTTCCCGAGATAAATGAGCGTATCGGACAGTGCAAGTATACCAAATGCACGCACATCAAGGAAGAGGGATGCGCCGTGGTAGAGGCAGTAAAGCGCGGAGAGATGGCAAAAACAAGGCATGAAAGCTACGTTTTGCTTTACGATATTTTAAAAAACAAGCATAAGTGGGATAAATAACGATGAAAGCATACATATTTACAGGCGGTGAGATCCATCACCAATATATAGCCGAAAGACCCGAGGAGGGGGATCTTGTGATCTCTGCCGACGCGGGCTATCGCAATGCCACTCTTATGGGTGTGCACACCAATATTCTGATCGGGGATTTTGATTCTCTTGGCAGTATTCCCGAGGACGTAGACGAGGTCCGACAGCTTCCTGTAGAGAAGGATCTCACAGATACGCAGGTTGCGGTGGAGATCGCGATGGAAAAGGAAGCTGAGGAAATCATCATTGTGGGCAGTACCGCGGGTAGATTTGACCACGCGCTCTCTACGATTGCGATCTTGGAAAAATATTGGGAGTCTCGCGTTCCAATGTATATTGTCAACGGCCAGAATCGCGTCAGATTTATCCGTAACAGCGGATTTATCGTTGTGCGCAGTCAATATAAGTATTTTTCGTTGATCGCCGCAGACGAAAAGGTTAAGGGCGTCAGCATTGACGGCGCAAAGTACCCGCTGGTCAATGCTACGCTGACACGCAAGCATCAGTTTGCGGTGTCCAATGAGATCACCAAGAATTGCGCGTTGATCAACGTGAAAAAGGGCGGAATTTTTATTATCGAGTCGAGAGATCTTTGATTTTTTCGTACGGTTGGAGGCCTTCGGGCATATAATGTTGGTGAAAACATTATTTGCAGGAGGTCTCTTATGAAAATAGTTCTCGTTCGCTCCCCGTCCTTTCTTTCTCCTATCTTGAGAAAGATCTTTGGAATAAAGAAAGAGAAGAAAAAAAGATAAACCACATCATCAAGATTTATAAAACGGCTTTAACAAAGACTATCCTTATTGAAGGTTTTTGAAGTTTTTAGAAACTTTTTCCAAAAAGTTTCTAAGCCGTCGGAGACAAAAATGAAAGAAAAAATGTTTTTTCCCGTAACAAGGGAGGAGATGGAAGCGAGGGGCTGGGAAGAGCCCGATTTCGTATACGTTTGCGGTGATGCCTACGTGGATCATCCGTCCTTTGGCGCGACGATTATCTGCCGCGTCCTTGAGGATAAGGGCTTCAGAGTAGCGTTCCTTTCTCAACCCGATTACAAGAGCTGTGAGGAGTTCAAGAAATTCGGTCGTCCAAGGCTTGGCTTCCTCGTCAGCGCGGGTAATATCGACTCTATGGTGGCGCACTATACCGCGGCGAAAAAGAAGCGTACCTATGATTACTATTCGCCCGGTGGTAAGATGGGCAAACGCCCCGACCGCGCATTGATCGTCTATTCCAACCGTATCCGTGAGGCTTACGGCGACGTGCCGATCATTCTCGGCGGTCTTGAAGCATCCTTGCGCCGATTTGCGCATTATGATTATTGGGACGATAAGGTCCGCCGAAGCGTGCTGGTGGATAGCCGCGCCGACATACTGACCTACGGTATGGGCGAGAAGATCCTTGTCCGAATCGCAGAGCTTCTGGATAAGGGCGTGCCGATCAAAAAGATACGCGACGTCAGAGGTACCGTCTACCTTGCAAAGCCCGAGGATAAGATCAACTATCCCGTGGCGGCAACCTTTGATTATAACGACCTTAAGACCGACAAAAGAAAGTATGCTGAGGCGTTCGGTGTGCAGTATAAGAATCAGGACAGCATAAACGGAAAGGCGATTTGCGAGATCTATGACGGTAAGATGCTGGTGCAGAATCCACCTATGCCGCCTCTTGAGCGCGAGGAGCTTGACCACGTTTATAGCCTGCCGTATATGCGCGCGTACCACCCGATGTATGAAGCCGAGGGAGGAGTTCCCGCTATTGAGGAGGTCAAATTCTCCCTGACTCACAACCGCGGCTGCTTCGGCGCCTGCAACTTCTGCGCTTTGGCATTCCACCAAGGCAGAACGGTGCGTTCGCGCAGCATACAAAGTGTGGTTGAGGAGGCAAAGATCATCGCAGAAATGCCTGATTTTAAGGGCTACATACACGACGTTGGCGGCCCTACGGCAAATTTCCGCTATCCCTCTTGCGACAAGCAGCTTGAGAGCGGTGTCTGCCCTAACCGCAAATGTCTCGCTCCCACACCCTGCAAGAATCTGAAGGTCGATCACAGCGAATATATCAAGTTGATCGAGGAGATCGAGAGGATACCGAGAGTCAAGAAGGTCTTCGTTCGCTCGGGTATTCGATTTGACTATCTGATGTGCGATAAGGACGACAGCTTTTTCCGCAAGCTTGTCCGCGATAACGTTTCGGGACAGCTGAAGGTTGCCCCCGAGCATTGCTCAAGTCCTGTGCTGAGATGTATGGGCAAGCCCGATTTTCAAGTCTATCAAGGCTTCAGAAAGAAGTTTTTTGAGATCACCAAGGAGATGGGGAAGGAGCAATATCTCGTTCCGTATCTGATGTCAAGCCATCCCGGATCCACCTTGAACGATGCCATAGAGCTGGCGGTCTGTCTCAAGCGTGATCATTATGCCCCCGAGCAGGTGCAGGATTATTATCCCACCCCCGGAACTGCATCCACGGTTATGTATTATACGGGCATCAATCCCCTTGATATGAAGCCTGTCTACGTTGCTACCGATTACCACGAAAAGCAGCTTCAGCGCGCGCTTTTGCAGTATAACCGTCCGCAGAATGCCGACCTCGTCCGCGAGGCGCTTGTAAAGGCAGGCAGGGAAGACCTTATCGGTTACGGTGAAGAATGTCTCGTCCGTCCCGCAGGCGGAAAGGCTCAAATTTCGGGCAGACCCGCGCAAAAGGGCGGAAACAACCCCAAAACGCAGGTGAGAACTGAAAGAGCGGGCGCTAAAAAGGCGGATTCTAAGCCGAAAAGCGATAAAACCGCAAAAAATACAACGCAATTGCCTCAAAAATCACAAAAACCCACCTATAAAGCCGGTTGGGCAAAGCCAAAGGCGAAAAAAGGCGGGAAGAAGAAATAATATAACAAAAAGCAGTTGAGCCCGAGGGTTCAACTGCTTTTCGTATTTGAAGATTCGCTTTCAAAAAGATCACCAATCAATCAAAATTTGAAGCATTTACGTATGTTTTTATTTCTCGAAAAGCGGGAAGCAAACGAAATGCTCACCGGGGATGATCTCGTAGTAGGGTACCATATCGTAGCCGTCCATGTCCTTGATCTTGAAATGAAGCGGCTTGCCGCGTTTTTTGGTCAGACGGGCGGGAAGCTCCTCTCCCTTTCCCGTGACGGTAACTCCGTTGGGATGGTTTCGCGGTCCGCGCAGGGCGTAGAGCAGAGGGCCGTAGGTGTACGCCATGCGGCTGTAGCCCTCCACGTCATGCTCACCCGAGTAGCCGTGGCATTTCCAGGAGAATGGGATCTCGAATTCGATCCTGTCCCCACTCTGCCAAAGTCTTGTGAGGGTCACGTAGGTTCCCGCCTCGCCCTCGGCGATCTGCTCTCCGTTCAGATAGATCGACACGCTTGATTTGGCGTAGCAGGGGATACGGAGCTTGACGGTATAGTCGTGAGGCGCGTCGCTTTCAAACAGGAAGGAGACTTTTCCGTCAAAGGGATAGTTGGTTTTTTCGGTTACCTTGACGTTGCCAAGCTCTCTCTCCCAATTCAGCTCCGCGTCGGCGTAAATATCGCAGTACAGCGTATTTTCGTTGAGAGTGAAAAGATACTCGGGGAGACACGCCATGATCTTCGTTCCCGTACCCGAGCAACAGCTGTTGGGACGAACGGGCTCGCGGACGCACTCGTCAAGCATGGCGAAGGAGCGGATGTCTACGTGAGAGTATTGCAGAGCGAAGACGACGTTGTATAGAGATTGCTCGATCTCAAAGACGTATGCCTCCACGTCGGGGTAGAGACGGTGCATGCGTTGATTGAGCCCGATCCAGAAGGCGCTGGTGCAAAGCTCGTTGTACCGCTGATCCTTGCTGTTGTAGATCAGACGGTGTCCCTGCGCCGCGCCGCCGAAGCGCTCGCACATAATGATGCCTCCACCGGGATGTTGCCAGTCGCGCCTGTATTGCAAAAGCACGTTTCTTACGGCGTTGAGATAATAGGGCGCTCCCGTATAGCGATAGAGGTCAAGATAGCCTTCAAATGCCTCAAGCTCGCTTCCGTGAGGGTGAGGCTCAACACCCGGCTGCTTTCTTGTGCAGACCGCCATGGGCTCGTTGTGCAAAAACTGCCCGAGACGCCAATCCTCCTCATAGGTCTCGCGGGATATCTTGATATCGTCCTCACAGCCAATAGGGGAAAGATAGACCTGCGGGGAGGCGACCACGCCCTGAAAGGCCAGCTCGAGATACTTGATCACGGGCAGATCGGCACAACGGTTGAACCAGTCCTGCCAGAGACGGAGCATTCGGTAGGCCCGCTTTTCTCCCGCCATTCCCGCCGCCAAAAGTCCGTAGGTCAGCCAGATGCGGACGTAGTGGGGATATTCGCGCCAA
The DNA here is from genome assembly GCA_017462125.1 of Clostridia bacterium. The sequence goes on from JAFTRQ010000203.1 coordinate 21,944, forward strand.
GCAAAGTCGGCTTTGTTGATGGGCATCAGAAAGCCATCGATCTCCTGTGAGTCCTCCAGAAAATCCAGCACCTCATTCATGCCCTTTCGCAATTCCTCGTTTTCCTCCCAGCGTAGGGCGTTGCCCGCGCACATGAGATATTGAGAGGCGGTCTGCCCCTTCAGATTGTCCTCAAAATGCCCCGAATAGCGGATGCCCTTAGGCTCCCGTCCTGCTTTTACGTCGAACCAGTATCGCATACGGTCCATATCCAGCTGTGTGAGATTGAATTTGACGTTGTCGTCAAATACCTGACGGAAAAGTCCGCCCGTGAGCCTTACTCCGTGCAGTGGAGTGAAGATCCTGTCGGGAATACGGAGCTTTTGATTGTAGTTTTCGTATTGTTTCATGAAACCTCCAATTTTAGTCCGCTTCGTCATCCCCGTATCGTCCGGCGGACAGATGCGAAATCTGCGGTGTTATTGCCGTCAAGGTAAACTGCGATAAAGAGGGGCATTCGACGGCCCGTCGATGCTTGTCCTCCCATCCTGTGCGTTTTGCCTTGACGTTGCATTCATTATAACATAATCTTACAGATTTTTCTATACTTTTTTGAATTTTGATCGGTTTTTTATGAAAACATTTTTGAGGTTTTTGGAAGAGAGGAGAGCGCGAGAGGGGAGAAACCTTTTTCCTAAAAAAAGGTTTCTCCCCTCTCGCATATTAAAAACTAATTATTCCTCAACAGGGTCAACGTCGTCCTCTTCGATTGCGCAATCAAAAGGGCTCTGGCAAGCGGGGCAGATAAGGTCTTCTGTGTCCATGCTGCTGTCGATGCAAACGATCTCGCCGCAAGAAGGGCACTGGATCTCAAAGTAGTCCTCGTCATCGCAGAATTCGCAGTCGCCACAGCAATCGCAAGCGTCGCAATCGCCGTCGCACTCCTCGTCATCCCATTCATCGTCCCATTCGTCTTCGTCGTCCTCGTCAACAAGAACCTCTTCAACGTCACCAAGATCCTCATCAAGCTCCTCGCAGTAGTCGTGAAGATCCTCAACGTCGCACTGAAGTCCTTCGATCTCCTCTGCCATATCCTGACAGAGGTCAAGAAGCGCCTTGATTACCTTTGCCTCGGCAGAATCCGCCTTATCGAATCCAAGACCCTCACAAAGGCCCTTAATGTATGCTGTTTTTTCAAGAAGTGTCATTTTTATTTCCTCCGAATTATGTAATCTGTTTGAAAAGCATAAAACGGGAGCCTTGCGCACAAGTTGTACAAAAGCCTCCCGTTTTATAAGTTTAGTGATCAAGCACGGGACAGATATTCACCTGTACGGGTGTCGATCTTAAGAACGTCGCCAACGTTGATGAAGAGCGGAACCTTGATAACAGCGCCTGTTTCAAGAGTTGCGGGCTTCAGAGCGTTAGTAGCAGTGTTTCCTGCGAAACCGGGGTCGGTCTCGGTAACCTCAAGCTCAACGAATGTGGGAGCTTCAACTCCGAATACGTTGCCCTTGTAGGAAATGATCTTACACATCATCTCTTCCTTAACGAACTTGAACGCGTCGCCAAGCTTGTCCGCATTAAGGGGAAGCATGTCGAACGTTTCCATGTCCATGAAGTAGTAAAGATCGCCATCGTTGTAGGAATACTGCATATCCTTTCTTTCGATGTATGCGTTCTCATACTTATCTGTAGGGCTGAAGGTCTTTTCGATAACTGCTCCGGAAATAACATTCTTGAGCTTTGTACGAACGAAAGCCGCGCCCTTACCGGGTTTTACGTGCTGGAACTCGATAACCTGATATACGTTACCTTCCATTTCAAAAGTAATACCGTTTTTAAAATCGCCGGCTACTACCATATTGATGTACCTCCAAATTAGCACTGATTTTTAGTTGTGCATAGTTTACATTTCATTATATAACAAAAATACGATTTTTTCAAGAGGACTTGGCATAAAAAATGTAAATTTTCTGTTACGAGCGCGCTTGCGTGCCTCAAAAGCAATGGCTTTCCAGAATTTTGCCGTCAAAGTCCTTGATAGCGATGCAACCGTTTTCGTAGACCGCGTAGGTTTTGGAATTGCCGCCCTTGGGTAGACTTACCGAGCCGGGATTGACACAGGGGACACCGTTTACATCGGTTTTTCCAAGCAAGTGAGTATGGCCGTAAAGGAAAACAACCCTTCCGGACAGAGGCGGTAGGTTATCGGGGGAATACTTGTGACCGTGGGACATGAACAAAGTAAGCTTGGCCTCGCTGTCATAAACAAAAGCGGTGTCCGAAAGCACAGGGAAGGAAAGCACCATCTGATCCACCTCGGTGTCGCAGTTGCCACGCACGCAGAGCAGCTTGTCCGCCACGGGATTCAGCAATTCAATGACCTTTTTGGGGGCATAGCCCTCGGGCAGATCGTTTCTGGGGCCGTGGTACAAAATATCACCGAGAATCAGTATTTTTTCGGCATTTTCCTTTTCTGCCGCGTCAAGCATAGCCTGACAGCAGGCGGCGTCGCCGTGGATGTCGGAAGCAATCAATAACTTCATCGTATCTGTCCCTCTCCTCTGATAAGATATTTTTGCGTTGTCAATGCCGCAAGACCCATAGGGCCTCTTGCGTGGAGCTTTTGCGTGGAGATGCCGATTTCTGCACCAAAGCCAAACTCGCCGCCGTCGGTAAATCTGGTGGATGCGTTGACGTAGACCGCCGCCGCGTCCACGTATTTGCGGAAATATTCGGCGTTCTTCTCGTCATTCGTGATGATCGCCTCGCTGTGACCGGTGTTGTATTTGTTGATGTGCTCAACCGCTTCTTCGGTAGAGCCGACTATCTTGACCGCAAGAATAAAATCGTCGTATTCGGTGTCAAAATCCTCGTCGGTTGCTGCTTTGCAGGAAACAATTTTTTGCGTTTCGGCACAGCCGCGGATCTCAAGAGCATATTTTTTGCCAACTTCATCGACGAATTTGGGCAAAAATTCGTTTGCTACCGAGCGATGGACAAGCATCGTCTCGATTGCGTTACATACTGCGGGACGGGAGCATTTTGCGTTGATGGCAACGTTGATTGCCATAGCAAGATCGGCAGACTCGTCAACATAAAGGTGACAGTTGCCCGCGCCGGTCTCGATGACGGGAACCTTTGCGTTGGTTACAACGGCTTGAATCAGCCTCTTGCCACCGCGGGGAATCAGCACGTCCACAAGACCGCGCGCCCCCATAAGGACGTTTGCGCTTTCGTGTCCCTCTCCCGGCTCAACAAAGCCGAGAATATCGGGATCGATTCTGCAGGACTTGATCGCATCCTTCATAATGTCAATCAGACAAAGGTTGGTATTGACCGCCTCGCGGCCACCGCGGAGAACTACCGCGTTACCTGTTTTCAGGCACAATGCCGCCGCGTCAACGGTAACGTTTGGGCGCGCCTCATAAATGATAGCGACTACACCGAGAGGCACTCTTTGGCATGCTATTTCAAGACCGTTGGGCGTTGTAAACACCTCGCCCGAGCCTACGGGGTCCTTCAATCCGGTTAAAAAGAGCAGAGAATCGGCGATATCGTGTATTCTGCGCTCGTTGAGCATCAGTCGGTCAAGCATAGGCTTGGGAACGCCGTTTGCCTCGGCACTGTCAAGATCAAGCTTGTTTGCGGCGACGATTTCGTCTCTGCGCTCCATGAGAGAGTTGGAGATCTTTATCAGTATTTCGTTTTTCTTTTTTGTGTTCTGCGCCGCAAAGGAGCGGGAAGCCTCCTTTGCTCTTTTGCATATATCCAATACTTTTTCTTGAGTAGTCATTTGATTGTTCCTTTATTGCTTTACAAGAATTTTTTCGATTTCAAGAATATAGAAGCGGTGGAAATCTCCGTCATAGTGGGAAAGATGGGAACGGTCGATAAATTTTTCTTCCTTGAGGTCATCGGCGTACAGCTTTTTACAGACCATAATGACATCCGCTTCCGCAATGGCGGGCACACCCTCGGCATCCGTTACCGTGAGCCCGCACTCACGGAGCTTATCACGGTCGCGACCCGACTTGGTTCCGCAGAAGGACAAAGCCTTCTTGTATTTCTCGGAAAGGAAGCAGAGAGAAAGTCTATCGGCATCTTCGGTCAATTTGTAGGTGTATCTTTGCGGACGGATATATACCGTTGCAACCGGTCTGTTCCAAAGCACTCCAAGGCCTCCCCAACTGGCTGTCATTGCGTTGGCCCCGCTTTCCTTCGTTTTATCAGCGGCGGTGATCAGCATCCATTCCTTGCCGATGAGTCGGAAGGGGGAGCGGTCAAGCTCCTCGGGAGATATTTCACGGTAGTTGTTCATAAATTCCTCCGTTATTGCTTTAGTTTGATAAATTATAGGGATATTATAGCACAATTCTCTGCGGATTTCAATAGGCGCGATAAAAAAGTGCAATTTTCTTTTTCAGTATATGATAGAGCTTGATGCCACGTTACTGCAAATGCCCGAATGGATATGCTTATAAAGAATCTCCCCTCGCCGCGCGAGGGGAGATGAGATATTACGGGAGCTTGGAGGCAAGTGTCATCAATTTTTTCAGCTTCTTGTTTACGGTAGATTCCTTGCTGGCAATGAAGGATCCAATGTTTTGTGTGCTGTTTTCAAAGGTTAAATAAGGAACCACGTAGAGGATCTGCGTATCGGTCATAGAGCTGTAATAGGTTTGGGCGATATCGGAGCAAAGTCCATCCCAAACGATCTCAAGCATCTTCTGGTCGATAGGAGAGTCGGCAACCTGCTTTCCGAGAAGCTTATTATAAAATGCGTTGTTGACCTCGGCACTGTAGAAGGTCATCATTTCCAGCGTGTCGCCGATCAATGCAGGATCTCTCATATAGGAGGGAACACAAAGGTAACCTCCCCACTGAAGTGAACGGTAGCCAACGTCCTTCTGTGCTTCTTCATACATAGGATAGGGAAGAACACCGAAGTTGATATCATAATTCAAATAACCGGGCAGATGGTTGGTGGGAGAGAGGGAAAGAAGTGCCTTGCCGGCATAGAAGTTGACGTCGTTTCCGGATCTCATTTTCCAAAACCAAGCGCAATCGGATTTTACCAGATTGCCGATCTTTTCAATGACATCGGTGGTTTTTGCCTTATTTACTTCATTGAATACCGATAACTCGTAGTCACCTGCGGCGTTTATTTCGATGATATTGATATTGCTGGAATGCAAAAATCCGCAGAATGCGATATCGTGCAGACCAACGATGCCGAATGTGTCGTCCTTGGTCTTGCCGTCGCTGGTTTCATCAACGTATACCATATTGGCAATAGAGATCATCTGATCAAGAGTCCAATGGTAGTTTTCAACCATTTCATATACGGATTCTTCCATTGAATCCTCATACTTTGCCATCATATCCTTGTTAAAGGCAACGACGTGCGTGTAGAGAATATTGAAATCGCTAAATCCAAGGTACATACGGTCGTTGATAGAGATGCTTTCCATCACGCTGGAATTCCAGTAATCTGCATTCAGATTAAGTCCTTCGATATTCTTGAAGTCGGTCAGATAGTTTTCTGTTACGAAGCCATCGATTCCGTGATATACGTGAGTCAGAAGCGTGTCGACAGAGCCGTCCTTGTTCTTGACCGCGGTTTTAAAGGGCTCAATGTAGCTGCTGGAATTTCCTACGGGAGTGGCGAGAATTTCGACGCCGAGATAATCCTTGACCTTCACCTGACGGTTGTAGATTGCCTGAGAGAGAACGTCGTTGCTGCTCTCCTCAACCCAATAAAAATCTATGGGGTTGGAATCGGTATGAATCGTGATGAAGAAGGAATCGTTATAGTCGTTTTTCTTTATGTCAGGGAAAAACGTGGTTTCAAGTTCTGTTTTGGCTTCTGTCGAAGTGTCTACCGTTGTCGCCTCGGATGATTCCTGCACGGTTTCCTGCGTGTCGCTGTTGTCACAAGCGACAAAGCAAGAGAGAACTATAAGAAGAGCGAGAATCAAGGAGATAATTTTCAAATATGCTTTCATACTGTTTCCCTTTCTGTAATTGATATTAACATTTATATTATATCAAAGTATTTGCGGCTTGTCAAGAAAAATAAAGTTGAAGATCAGTTTTTTGCCTCGCATATCAAAAAGCACCCCTCCGCCAAAGCGAAGGGATGCGAATTGATTATTTACCCATTTTATCAAGAAGCGTAAAGAATTTATCGATCTGCTTGTTTACAGATTTTTCAATACGTGCCACAAAGGAGGCAATGTTTTCCGTAGCGTCGGGGAATGTTGTGTAGGGAATGATATGGAATACCTGTGTATCCATATAGATGCTGTAGAAGGTCTGTGTGAAGTCTGTACCGATACCGTCCCAAACGATCTCAAGCATTCTGGTATCGTCGGGAGTGTCAGATGCCTGCTTACCAAGGATCTTCTCGTAGAAGGTGGTGTTAACGTCCTTGCTGTAGAAAGACATTACCTCAAGTGTGTCGCCGACCATAGTGGGCTGCTCAACGTAAGAGGGGATGCAGAGGTAACCGCCCCACTGAAGGGTACGGTAGCCAACGTCCTTCTGATTTTCATCGTACATAGGATAGGGAAGAACTCCAAAGCTGAGGTCCTGTGTGGAGTAATAGGGAAGCTGATATGTGGAGCAGAGAGTCATCAGCACGCGTTGGCTGGGCAGATTGAGAGTCTCGGAACTGTTATACTTCCAGAACCAAGCGCAATTGGATTTTGCAAGATTCTGAAGCTTTTCAACGATATCGGTGGTTTTTGCTCTGTTCACGTCATTGTAGATTGCAAGCTGGTATTTGCCCTCTTCATTGGGGGCGATCATCTGGATATCAAATGCCAGAGGGAAGCTGCTGAAGGGCGCGTTATGCTCGGCGCTGATGCCAAAGGTATCGTCAAGTGTCTTGCCGTCACCTGTTGCGTCGATGTAAACGAGATTTGCGAGGCTGATCATCTTGTCGAGGGTCCAATGATAGTTGTCTACCATCTCGTAGACCGATTCATCGAGAGCGTCATCATATTTGTCAAGGATGTCCTTGTTGAAGGCAACTACGAATGCACGCAGAATATTGAAGTCACTCATACCAAGGTAGTAATGGCCGTTGATCGCAACGTCCTCCATGATCTGGGTGTACCAATAGTCTGCCGTTATGTTGATCTGAGCGTAATCGTTGTAGTCTGCAAGATAGTTTCCGGTAATAAAGCCGTCGATTCCGTGGTACTGATGCGTCATCAAGGCATCTACGGAGCCGTCCTTGTTCTTGATTGCGTTTTTGAAGGGCTCGGCATATTCGAGAGATGCAATGGTCTCTGTAGCGATCAGATTTACGCCAAGATATTCACGCACCTTCTGCTGACGGGCATAGATCGCCTGGGACATCGCGTCGTTGGAGCTCTCCTCTACCCAATGGTATTCCATAAAGCTGGCGGTGGGCATAATGGAGAGGAAAAAATCGGTATTGTAATCTGTGCGCTCGATTGCGGGGACATATTCGGTCTCCGCTTCCGTTGCAGCGGCGGTGTCCGTGCTTTCGGAGACAGGAGCGCTTGTGTCAATTGTTTCTTCCTCGCCACTGTCGCAGGAAGCAAAGCAGGAGATCAGCATGATCAAAGCAAGAAAGAGGGATATGAGCTTGAAATGTTTTTTCATGAATTTCAACACTACCTTTCATAATAATATAAATAAATTATAACACGACTTAATTGCCGTGTCAAGCACGAGAAGGTAAAAATAAACAATTTTACAGCACAAAAAACAGATCAAATTGTAGAAAAGGGGCTGATTCGGTCAGATTCGGAAGGTGTGAGGTTGTTTTCAACGGCGCACACAGGGGCAAGTCGGAGAGCGAAGCGCGACCGGAAACTGCAAAAAAGAGGAAAACCGCCGAGTATTTTTCGGCGGTTTTCAATGCTGGGCTTTTGTTCTTCGCTTTATGAGCCGTCACGTGGGATCATTGCAGCTTGGATACCAGCTGAATAAATTTGTTGATTTTTTTGTTGATAGTGGATTCCTTGCTGGCGATGAAGGACGCAATATTGGGAGTTGTATCCTCATACGTGAGATAGGGAACGATATACAAGATCTGCGTGTCGAGGATCGCGCTGTAATAGGACTGTGCGAAGTCTGTGCAAAGGCTGTCCCATACGATCTCAAGCATTCTTCTGTCATCGGGAGAGTCGGATGCTTGCTTGCCCAGCAGCTTGTCGTAGAATGCGTTGTTCACGTCCGCGCTGAAGAAGGAGAGCATTTCCAGCGTGTCACCAACAAGCTCGGGGCTGGTGACGTAGGAGGGAATACAGATGTAGCCGCCCCACTGAAGGGAACGGTAGCCCGTGTCCTTTTGATTTTCATCATACATCGGATAGGGAAGAACACCGAAGCTGATATCGTAGTTGGGGTAGGAGGGGAGCATTCCCTTGGTGTCGGAAAGCGCGAAAAGAACCTTACCCGAGACGAAGCTGACGGTGTCGCTTGCCTGATATTTCCAGAACCATGCGCAGTCAGACTTGGCAAGGTTGTGGATCTTTTCGATAATGTCGGTGGTTTTTGCCTTGTTGACGTCGCTGTATGCGGAAAGGATATATTCGCCCTTTTCATCGGGCTCGATAATGTTTATATTGCAAGCGTGCAAGAATCCGCAAAAGGCGATATCCTGACATCCGATGATTCCGAATGTGTCGTCGATCGTTTGGCCGTCGCTACCCTCGTCGATGTAGACAAGGTTGGCAATGCTGATCATCTGATCCAGCGTCCAGCTGTAGTTGTCGACCATGCTGTAAACCGATTCGCCAAGCGCGTCTCCGTATTTGTCCATCATATCCTTGTTGAAGGCGATCACAAAGGTCCACAGAATGTTGAAATCGCTTTTGCCAAGATACATCCTGCCGTTTATGGAGGCTTCCTCCATAATGTCAAGATCCCAATAATCCGCGCTCAGATTGATCTGGGAGTAGTCGTTAAAATCTGCAAGATAGTTTCCTGAAATAAAGCCGTCGATTCCGTGATATACGTGGCTTAAAAGCGTATCAACGGAGCCGTCCTTGTTTTTGACTGCGTTTTTAAAGGGATCAACGTAATTTCTGCTTGTTTCGGTCACGGTTCCGAGGATCTCCACGCCAAGGTAATCGTAGATCCTTTGCTGACGGTCATAGATCGCTTGCGACATAACGTCGTTTTCGCTTTCCTCGACCCAGTGATATTTAACGGGGTTGTTATCGGGATGGATAGACAGGAAAAACTCGGAATCATAGTTTTTTTCTTCTATCGCGGGGGTGTATTCGGTCTCGGCTTCCACGGTCACGGTATCTGTGGCATCCGTGCCTTCGGAGATCGGCACATTGGTTTCAACCGTTTGCTCCTCGGCGCTGTCGCAGGAGACAACACAGGAGATCAGCATAATCAAAGCGAGAGTCAAGGAAATGAGCTTCAAATATTTTTTCATGAGCCTTAACACTACCTTTCATTGAGATTAATTTGATTATAGCATAGCGTAAAGGATCTTGTCAAGCACTATTTTGCCGAAAACGTGACGCACGGCTATCATAACAGAGACCCCCTCTCCGCGTTTTGCGAGGCGAAGAGGGGGAATGCGTTATTTTTTCAGCTTTTCCACCGAGAGTATGAATTTCTCTATCTTTTTATTGAGCGAGGATTCCTTGGCGGCTACAAAGGATGCAACGCTTTGCGTAGCGTTCTCGGGGGTTAATTTGGGCATCAGGTGGAAGATCTCGGTATCGATGAACGCGCCGTAGAAGGTCTGGGCGAAGTCGGTTCCTATACCTTCCCAAACGATCTCAAGCATTCTGGAATCATCGGGTACGTCGGCGACCTGCTTGCCAAGAAGCTTTTCATAGAAGGTAACGTTGACGTCCTTACTGAAGAAGGAGAGCACCTCAAGGGTATCACCCACCATTTCGGGATTGCTGACGTAAGAGGGGATACAGGTGAATCCGCCGAACTGAAGGGAACGGTAGCCCACGTCCTTTTGCTCTTCGTCGTACATCGGATAAGGAAGAACACCGAAGCTGATGTCATAGTTGAGATAATAGGGAAGTCTGTTGGTGTTGGACAGGATCATCAACGATCTGCCGGATTGGAAATCAACGGCGTCGGGGCTTGCCCAAGGCCAAAACCAGGCGCTATCGGATTTGGAGAGCTCGTGAAGCTTTTCGACGATGGCTGTGGTCTTTTCCTTGTTGATCTCGTTGAATACCGAGAGGACGTAGTCGCCTTCCTCGTTAGGAGAGATCATACTGACGTTGCCTGCCAGCAAGAATCCGCATACTGCGGCATCCTGCTCACCAATAATGCCGAAGGTGTCGTCAATGGTCTGACCGTTGCCTGTTTCATCGACGTATACGAGATTTGCCAGGCTGATCATCCGGTCCAGAGTCCATGTGTAATTGTCCACCATCTCATAGACCGATTGCTCCATTGCGTCATCGTACTTATCCATCATCTCCTTATTGAAAAGGATCACGTAGGTGCATAGAATATTGAAATCGCTCTTTCCAAGGAACATGGATCCGCTGATCTCCACGGCCTCCATAATGTCCCGATTCCAATAATCTGCGTTCAGATTGATCTGCGTATAGTCGTTATAATCAGCCACGTAGTTTCCGGAAATAAAGGCGTCAATACCGTGATAATGATGGGTCAGAACGGTATCCACCGAGCCGTCCTTGTTTTTTACGGCGATCTTGAAGGGATCGATGTAGGTCTTGCTGGTTCCAACCTTTGTGCCGACGATCTTGACACCGAGATATTCCTCGACCAATTGCTGTCTGTTGTAGATCGCTTGAGACAAGGCATCGTTGTCGCTTTCCTCAACCCAATGGTATTCAAAATAGTTGGAGTCGGGCTGTACGGAAAGGTAGAATTCAGCGTTGTAATCGGTTTTTGCAACGTCGGGTGCATATTCGGTCTCGGTTTCCGACGCTTCGGTAGCGGGCGCTTCGGTGCCGACGGTTGCAGACTCGCCCGAGGCAGTAGTATCATCCTCGCTTCCGTCACAGGCCGTGAAGCATGGGAGGAGCATCAGTATTGTGAGGAGAACAGAGAGGACTTTGACATACGTTTTCATACTATTTTCCAACTTTCATATATATTTGATAATACGATTATAACACGAAAAAAACATACTGTCAAGTGTCGGATGCCAACGTTGCCATTCTTTCGCTTCTCGCGGTACTCTGCGTTTGTACCGTTATGAAGACGGTTATGAGAAGGGTACGCTTATTTGCCATAGTTTTTTTCAACCCTTTTTTCGAACTTTTCCAGAGTACTGTTGCCCGTGCGTTCTGCGCCGGCTATATAGGAGGCGAGATTCTGTCCGGATTCGGGCCAGGTGACCGTTGGCAGGATAAACAGGATCCTTGCCGCTTCATCCGAGAAGGTCTGACCGAAGTCGGTGCAAACGCTTTCCCAAATAATGTCCAGCATCTGCTTGTCGTCCGGAACGTCTGCGACCTGCTTGCCGAGCATCTTCTCGTAAAAGGTGATCTTTACGTCGTCGCTGTAAAAGGCAAGCACCTCAAGCGTTTCACCTACCATAAGCTCATTTTCAAGATAGGTGGGGATGCAGAGGTAACCGCCCCATTGGAGGGATTGGTAGCCGACGGTATCCTTTTGTGCCTCGTCCCACATAGGATAGGGGAGTACGCCGAAGGAAATATCATAATCAAGGAAGCTTACAAGTCCGTAGGTTGATTCCAGGAAGAGAAGCACGCGGCCCGAGGTAAAGGGAACGGATGTGACAGACGTGGTCATATAATCCAGATAGGCATTGTCAGACGTTGTCAGTGCGGTCAGCATATCCACAAGCGCGGAGGTCTTCTCCTTGTTCAGCTCGTTCATTACCGAGATCTTATGGGCGCCGGATTCATCAACGTCGACCAGCTTGATACCGCAAGCCTGCATAAAGCCGATCCACGGTACCCATTGACGGCCCGCGAGACCGAAGGTGTCGTCCACCGTTTTGCCGTCGGAGGTAGCGTCGATATACACAAGGTTAACGATCTCGATCATTTTGTCAAGAGTCCAGGTGTTGTTTCGAACACGGTCGTAAAGAGGAACGTCGATGGCATCGGCATATTGATCCATCATGGTTTTGTTAAAGGCTACGACGTTTGTGTAAAGAATGTTAAAGTCGCTGAAGCCGAGAAAATGGTGATCGGCGATCGCCAGGGAATCCATAAAGTCAAGATTCCAATACGAGCTGTTCAGATCAATTCCCGACATATCATCAAAGGAGCGGAGATATCCCTCGGAAACAATGCCTGCAACACCCGTGTTGGAGTGGGAGAGCAGCGTATCAACCGAGCCGTCCTTGTTTTTGACTGCGGTTTTGAAGGGTGTGACGTAGGTCATATGGTTGAGACCGGCGCCAACGTTTATGATTTCAACGCCCAACCACTCGTACAGCTTTTGCTGACGCGCAAAGACTGCCTCGCTCATCGCGCTGTTGTCGCTTTCCTCGACCCAATAGTAATCAGGCGGATTGACGTCAGACAGAATCGACAGATAAAATTCAGCGCCGTAGTCCTTTTTTTCAACCGCACCGGGAGTTGCCTCGGTCACAGCCTCGGTTTGCGTCTCGCTGACGGTCTCGAGCGCCGAATCGGTCTCGGTTGCAGTCTCCTTGCCGCTGTCGCAGGCCGCAAGAGTTGGGATCACCAGGGCAATTGCCAATAGAAACGAAATAAGCTTAATGTTTTTCATTTTGTGTAACCTTTCTGTGTCGAAAATAGAATTGAAGAAATATATTGTACACGACGGAGATTCCGTTGTAAATAAAAATTTATAGGACATTAAAATCAGGGATTGATCCGCTTCTTGTATTCGGATGGCGTGATCCCAACACTTTTTTTGAAAACACGGCAAAAATAGGAGACCGAAGAGAATCCGCAACGCTCGGCAACGTCCACAGGAGAGAGGTATTCTGCCGTCAGCAGCTCCTTGGCGCGGGCGATGCGGCAATCGGTAATGAACTTTGCGGGAGAAACTCCCATTACCGATTTAAAGAGCTTTCGGAAATAGACCTCACTCATTTCCGCGCGAACGGCAAGGCTGTATATGCTTGGCGGGTTCTGCGGATCTTTCGATATCGTCGTAATTGCCTCATCTATCTTTTCCCGCAAGCCGTTTGGCAGATAACTGTTTTTTTGAGACAGAATCAGATCGTTGTAAATATGATAGAGCAGAGCGGTTTTGTATGTAAGGGTCGTTCTGGTGCTGTCCTTCAGCGTTTGGAAAAACAGCCCTTCGGTTTTATCGGTGTTTTTCAGCTTGAAAACGTTGCTGGCACGTGCGCCCTCGCAATCAAAGAAAAAATTGATACAGACAAAATCATATCTTTCAAGCACGTCCATTTTGTAGACCGCGCCGTGAGCAAGGTAGAGCAGATCTCCTGCCGAAGCCTTGAAGCTTCGGTTATCATCCCGCAGAGTATATTTGCAAGAGCCCCCGAGAATGTAGACGAAGGCATCGCAGTACCTTGGGCGACAATAAGGAATCTTTCGTGGGGCAATATAGTCCTGGTGTACTCCCTCGAAGCATTTGACGTAAAGCTCATTTTTTGAAATGTCAATCAAAGAAAATCACCGCCCTTTTCTTTGATTTTAACACTTTTTCCAGAAAAAATCAAGGATTTTGAAAAAATAGTGTTTCGAAAAGTGCAATAATATTGTTTTCTGACTTTACAATCTGCCCTTTGTGTCGTATAATGGAGTCAGAAAGCCTTGGAGGTGCGTTATGAATATTATCAACGAGCGCAACAGCGATTCTTACAGAATCCCCTTTGAAAAAGCGAAGCAGATGATCGATACGCGCGGCGAGAAGAGCCACGCGAGGAATGATGCGGATATTATTATGATGATTCTCGATCACGCCGAGCCGTATTACGAGACTTACGAGGAGGTCTGCGGCAGATTCCCTCATGAAAATATGATGCTTCGCATGACCTGGCGCCGTCAAGGTATGATGAATCACAGATTTATGGGTGACCCCAATATCGTCAAGCATCAGGCAGGCTGTGACGTTCTTGCTTACGACGGTTGGTGCGACTACGGACACACCTCGCCCGGTTGGGACGATCTGCTTTCCTTGGGCTTTACGGGCATTCTGAAAAGACTTGAGGATAAGCTTGAGACCGAAGGACTTGACGAGGAGCAGAGGGATTTTTATTCCTCCTGTGCCGACGTTTGGAGGGCGACCCTCGAATATATGAAAAAGAGCGCGGATGTTGCCGAGACGCTTGGCAAGGTCGAGATCGCCGAGACTCTGCGTGATCTGACCCTTCACGCTCCTCGGACGCTTTGGGAGGCTATAACCACCGTCGTACAGTATTACGATATGCAGCAGTCTGTGGAGTGTACGCCCGTCAGAGCGCTGGCAAGAGTGGACCACCTTCTCTATCCCTTTTATAAAAAGGATATCGAAGAGGGAAGGATCACGCCCGAGATCGCGGTAGAAATGACCGACAAGTTTCTCCGTAAGCTGAACGATTTTAAGGTGCCTGCCAATATCGCTCTGGCGATCGCGGGAACGAAATATGACGGAACAAATTACGTAAACGAGTATTCATATATATTGCTTCGCAGGCTTGTTGAATTGAAGTTGCCCTTTGTAAAGGTGCATTTCCTGTATGATACCACGCTCCCCGAGGACTTTATGCGTATCGTTTTCGAAGGTATCCGCAAAGGCTCAAACAGCTTTGTTTTCATCAGCGACAGGGCAACGAAGGCTGCGCTTGAGGGCATCGGTATTTCCCGCGAGGATGCAGATTATTACACGGTCATCGGCTGTTACGAGACCGCGGGGTTTGAAGAGGTCCCCTGCACCTGCGCGGGCAGAGTCAATCTGGCAAAGGCGCTTGAGCTGACCCTGACAGGCGGGTACGATATTCTGACGGGCAAGCAGGTAGACAGCTTAAAGGACAACGATTTTGCAAGCTTTGAGGAGCTTTTTGAGGCATATCTCTGCCGTGTTGACGAGTGCTGTGAGGCGGTCTTCGACCTCCTTGACACAAGAGAAGCGATGATGGCGGATTTCCATACTTCTCCATATTTTTCGGCAACCTTGAGAACGCCCCTTGAGCGCGGAAGGGATATTTACGCGTCGGGCGGAAAGTACAACAATACTTCAATCAATGCCCTTGGCGTTGCTACCGTTGCGGATTCCTTGGCGGCGATCAAGAAGCTGGTGTATGATGACAGAAAGCTGACGCTCTCCGAGCTTGTCCAGCTTTTGAAAAACAATTGGGAAGGCAACGAAATGCTTCACCAAAGGGTGAAAAAGACCTTCCCAAAATACGGAATGGGCGACTCTGCGGTCGATTCCTATGCGCGCCTATCGCTTGAGAGGCTTGCGAACAGGATCAACGGCAGACCTAATGCTAAGGGAGGCGTTTACCGCTTTGGCTCGTTTACCGTTGATTGGAGATTCCCCTTTGGTGAAAAAACTGCAGCTTCTGCCGACGGAAGACTTGCGGGAGAGACCCTGTCCAAAAACCTGTGTGCGACGCTTGGCTGTGACCGCGAGGGTGTGACGGCGCATATCGCGTCCGCGGCAAAGCTTGGTGGTACGATCACTCCCAACGGAAGTGTTGTTGACGTTAGCTTCCACTCATCGGCGGTCAGCGGAGAGAACGGAATGAATGCTATGATCTCCTCGCTTAAAGCATTCGTAGAGGCGGGCGGTACCGCGATACAGTATAACGTGCTCAATGCCGAGACCCTGCGTGATGCGCAAAAGCATCCGGAAAATTATCCCAATCTGCAGGTGAGAGTCTGCGGCTGGAACGCTACGTTTATAAGTCTCACCGAGAAAGAACAGAACGAATTTATCGAGCAGGCGGAGGCGTGAAATGAAGGGCAGAATATTTGCAATAAAGCGATTTGCCGTGCACGACGGAGACGGCATCAGAACAACGGTCTTTTTCAAGGGCTGTCCTTTGCGTTGCGTGTGGTGTCACAATCCCGAGAGTATTTCCTTTGCGCCCCAAGTCGCCGCTTACGCGCATAAATGCGTTGGCTGTGGCGAGTGCCTTGCCTGTCCGGAGCATGCCTGCGCGATGATCGACGGCCGAGCTGTGGTCGATCGTGAAAAATGCATTTCCTGCGGAAAATGTGCCGAAAGCTGTGTTTTCTTTGCGCGTGAGCTTTTCGGCAAGGACGTTGACGTCAACGACTTGGCGGACGAGCTTTGCGCTGACAAAAGCTTCTTCGAAAGCAGTGGCGGCGGAGTCACCTTGTCGGGCGGAGAATGCCTGGCACAGCCCGAGTTTGCTCTTGCGCTTCTGAAAGCGTTGAAGGAAAGGGAAATTCACACCGCCGTTGATACCTGCGGCTACGTTTCGAGGCAGATCCTTGAATCGGTCATTCCCTACGTTGACACCTTCCTGTATGATATAAAAGCCATCGATCCCGAGGTGCATAAGGCGTGCACGGGAAGGGATAATCAACGTATTCTGTCCAATTTCGACTATCTTTGCCAAAACGGATGCCGCATTGAGGTTCGCATCCCGTACGTGGTAGGCTGTAACGATGGAGAGATCGACAGGATCGGTGCTTTTCTCGCGGGCAAGCCCATCCGCAAGGTGACGGTTCTTCAATATCACGATATGGCACGTTCCAAATATGCCTCGGTAGCTATGGAGGACAGTATGCCCGAAAATCTGACCGACCGCAGGGATGTTGCGGATGCGGTCGAAAGGTTAAAGCAATTCGGCCTTCCCGCCATTTCGGGAAGTGAAGATTGAATACATAACAATATCTCCCCGCTGTGGCGGGGAGATATTCTCTGTTTAGTTAAATTCTGATCCAGTTAAATTCCGAATTTCAAATGCTCCGCATTTGAAATTAACCCAGCTTTTCAACCTCAAGAAGGAACTTTTTGATCTTCTTGTTGGAGGAGGATTCCTTGGACTTTACGTAGGAAGCAACGTTCTGAGTAGCGTTGACCCAAGTCAGCTCGGGGAGCATATAGAGCCAGCTGCCGGAAGCCTCGGCGTATGCCTGACCGAACTCAGGGCAGATGGTATCCCATACAAGCTCGAGCATCTGTCTGTCAAGGGGCATATCCGCAACCTGCTTACCGAGAAGCTTCTCATAGAAGGTAACGTTAACGTCATCGCTGAAGTATGCGAGCATTTCTACCGTTTCACCGATCATAACGGGATTGGAGGAGTAAGAGGGAACGCAGAGGTAACCGCCCCACTGGAGATGACGGTAGCCAACGTCCTTCTGTGCTTCATCATACATAGGATAGGGAAGTACACCGAATTCTACGTCGTAGTCGCAGAGGTTGGGAAGGCTGTTGGTAGAGATAATTCCCATAAGAGTACGTCCTGTGTTGACGTTGATAACAGGCGTATCCTCGATTCTGTAACGGAACCAAGCATAGTCGGAAGCAACCATCTGAGAGAGCTTATCGATCAGGTCTGCGGTCTTTGCCTGATTGAGCTCGTTATAAACGACGATCTCATATTTACCGGAGTCGCCGATGTCGATATAGTTAAGTCCGCTTGCGTGCAGGAAGCCGATGAATTCAACCCACTGAATACCTGTGATACCGAAGGTGTCGTCCGCGGTCTTACCGTCGGAGGTTGCATCGATATATACCATGCTTGCAAGGCTGATCATCTGGTCAAGGGTCCACTTGTAGTCGTTAACCAAAGTGTAAACGTCACTCTCCAAAGCATCACCGTACTGGTCCATCATCTTCTTGTTGAAGGTGATAACGTTTGTGTAAAGGATGTTGAAGTTGTTGTTTCCGAGATACATATGGTCATTGAGAGCAAGACCTTCCATGAAGTTCATGTTCCAATAATCGTTATCAAGGTTGATCTCATCGATTGTTGTGAAGTCGCGGAGATAGTTACCGGTGATCAGGGATTCGATGCCGGAGTGTACGTGGGAGAGCATCAGCTGGATCGAGTCGTCCTTGTTCTTGACAGCGGTCTTGAATGCTTCTGTGTAGGTCATATGGCTACCGCCCTCGGAGGCAACGATCTCAACGCCAAGATATTCACGAATCATTTCCTGACGGGCAAAGATCGACTCAGAGAGCGCGTCTCCCGAGCTTTCCTCTACCCAGTGATATTTGGTTACGTTAGAGGATTGCTGATTGTAGAGGTGGAAGGTGGTGCCGTAATCCTTCTTTGCAATGTCGGGGAAATACTCGGATTCTGTTTCCTGCACGGTCGATTCAACGGTCTGCTCGTTTTCGGCGGTTGTGGTGTTCTCCTCCTCGGCGCCATCACAAGAGACGAAGGTGGAAAGAGTAATCACGAGTGCGAGGATGAGAGAGAGAATTCTGAAACTCTTTTTCATAAAATGATTCCTTTCGAAATGATTGTTATATATGAGCATAAAATATGTCTGTCTTGATGAGTGGATAGGACAGACATTTTTTGCGCACTTATATTATTAAATATAATATCATAATATGCAATGCTTGTCAAGGGCAGATTTGTTAACTTTTATGGTGAACAATATCGGCGTGACGCTTATTTGGAGCATCACGCCGATGAATTTTGCTGTTTTGTATGCGATTATCCTAATTTTTCAACCTCAAGAAGGAACTTTTTGATCTTCTTGTTGGAGGAGGATTCCTTGGATTTTACGTAGGAAGCGAGGTTCTGAGTTGCGTTGACCCAGGTCAGCTCGGGGAGCATATAGAGCCAACTACCGGTAGCCTCGGTATAAGCCTGACCGAATTCGGGGCAGATGGTATCCCATACAAGCTCCAGCATCTGTCTGTCAAGGGGCATATCCGCAACCTGCTTACCCAGCAGCTTTTCGTAGAAGGTGACGTTAACGTCCTCGCTGAAGAATGCGAGCATTTCAAGTGCCTCGCCAACCATCACGGGGTCTGCGGTGTAGGAGGGAACACAGAGATATCCACCCCACTGGAGATGACGGTAGCCAACGTCCTTCTGCGCTTCGTCGTACATAGGATAGGGAAGTACACCGAATTCTACGTCGTAGTCGCAGAGGTTGGGAAGGCTGTTAGTAGAAATAAGGCTCATAAGCGCGCGTCCGGTATGAAGATCAACGGTGGGAGTGCTTTCGATTCTGTAACGGAACCAAGCGTAGTCGGATGCAACCATTTGAGAAAGCTTTTCAACAAGATCGGCGGTTTTTGCCTGATTGAGCTCGTTATAAACGACGACCTCATAGTTACCGGAATCGCCCAGACCGATATAATTCAGTCCGCTTGCCTGAAGAAATCCGATAAACTCAACCCATTGAATACCTGTAATACCGAAGGTGTCGTCCTCGGTCTTGCCGTCTGCGGTTGCATCGATATAAACCGTGCTGGCGAGATTGATCATCTTATCGAGCGTCCACTCATAATCGTTTACCATGGTGTAGACGTCTTTTTCAAGAACGTCACCGTACTGCTCCATCATTTTCTTGTTAAACGCAAGCACGTTGGTGCGGAGAATGTTGAAGTTGCTGTTGCCGAGATACATGTGGTCGTTGATAGCAAGACCTTCCATGAAGTTCATATTCCAATAGTCGTTGTCGAGATTGACTTGATCGATTGTATTGAAGTCACGGAGGAAGTTTCCTGTAACCAGACCCTCAATGCCGCTATGTACGTGAGAGAGCATCAGCTGTATCGAGTCATCCTTGTTCTTAACGGCTGTTTTGAAGGTTTCGGTATAGGTGGTGTGTTCGCCGACATGAGAGCAAACGATCTCCAAGCCGAGATGCTCGTAAATCTTTTCCTGACGGGCAAAGATCGCCTCGGAAAGCGCATCTCCCGAGCTTTCCTCAACCCAGTGGTATTCGGTTTTGTTGCTGTCGTGCTGAATGTAAATGTGGAAGGTAGTACCGTAATCCTTCTTTGCAATGTCGGGGAAATACTCGGTTTCTGTTTCCTGCGCGGTCGATTCAACGGTCTGCTCGTTTTCGGCGGTTGTGGTGATCTCCTCCTCGGTGCCGTCACAAGAGACGAGGGTGGAAAGAGCGATCACAAGCGCGAGAATTAGAGAGAGAATTCTGAGATTCTTTTTCATCGATAAATTCCTTTCAAAATTATTGTTAAAATAAGAATAAAATATGCTGCTGCGGTTGAGTGGATAGGACTGACTTTTATCATTTTTTTACATTGATATCTTACCATAACGTGCAACCGTTGTCAAGAAAGGAATTGTGAATATTCATCAGAAAGATGCGTTTTTATAGGCTTTGTTTATTTATTTTATAAAAAATGTAACGGATTTTGGATTGACAACCCGTTTATGCCGTGTTATAATAAATTCACCTTTGAATAAAAGCAATAATTTTTATAGCAAAAGGAGAACGGTATGAGTATTCTTTCTTATAAAGACAGGCAGTTCTATATGGATGGCGAGCCCTTTGTGGTGATTTCGGGTGCGATGCACTATTTCCGTATTCCGCAGGAATATTGGCACGACAGACTTCTGAAGCTGAAGGAATGCGGCTTCAACTGTGTGGAGACCTACACCTGCTGGAATCTTCACGAGCCCGAGGAGGGTAAGTTTGATTTTTCGGGTATGCTGGACATCGAAAAATACGTAAAGACAGCGGCAGAGCTTGGGCTCTACGTTGTGCTGCGTCCCGGTCCTTACATCTGTGCCGAGTGGGATTTTGGCGGCCTTCCCGCGTGGTTGCTTAAATATAACGATATGGATCTGCGTTGTATGGACGAGCAGTTCATCTCCAAGGTGCGCCGCTACTATAATGAGCTTCTTGAGCGTCTCCGCCCCCATTTTGCCGTAAATGGCGGTAATATCGTCATGCTTCAGGTAGAGAATGAGTACGGAAGCTTTGGCAACGACAAGGATTATCTTAACGCGATCCTTGATATTTATAAGGATATGGGCATTGAGAGTCTCTTCTTTACCTCCGACGGCCCCAGCTACACGATGCTGAACGGCGGAACGCTGCCGGGTATTCTCAGCGTGGCAAACTTCGGCTCGCGCCCCGATATACAGAGCAGAGTCATGTTCGAGCTTTTCCCCAAGCAGCCCTTTATGTGCGGTGAGTATTGGAACGGTTGGTTTGAGCATTGGGGCGAGAAGGCGCACGAGAGAGACCCCCAGGAGGTTATTGACGACTTCAAGATCTTTATGGATAACGATTGGTCGATCAACGTCTATATGTTCCACGGTGGCACCAACTTTGGCTTTACCAACGGAGCAAACGATCCCGGAACCTATCAGCCCACCATTACAAGCTACGATTATGGCGCATTCCTTACCGAGGCAGGCGACAGAACCGAGACCTATTACAAGATTCGTGATATTCTCGTCGAAAAGTTTGGCGACAAGGTGCCCGCGTTGACCGCCACCGAGACACCTAAGGCGGCTTACGGCAAGGTAACGCTGACCGAGCAGGCGAAGCTTTTCGATAACATTGACAATCTTTCTGCTCCCGTTCACGTTGTAAAGCCCAAATATATGGAGGATATCGGACAAAGCTTCGGTTATGTCCTTTACAGAACCACAATCAAGGGTCCCATGAACGGTGACGGCTTCCTTTTCCACTATCTGACCCTTCACGACAGAGCGCAGGCATTTGTCAATGGCGAATATAAGGCAACCTATTGGCGCAACACAGATCCTACCAACGAGGAGAGAATTAAGCTTCCTCTCGGCAGAGACGCATCGGCTCAGCTGGATATTCTGGTTGAGAATATGGGCAGAGTCAACTACGGAAGACATATGGGCGACAAGAAAGGAATGACGGGTATGAGCTTCGGCAACCAGCTCCATTTCGGCTGGGATATGTACCCCCTTCCTATGGATAACCTTGATAAGGTGGATTTCAAGCCTCTTGAGGATGGCGAGATCGCAGGCCCTGTCTTCCTGCGCGGAGAACTCAATATCGAAGGTAAGCCCTGTGATACCTTCCTCCGTCTTGACGGCTTCAAGAAGGGATTTGTAACGGTCAACGGCTTCAACCTCGGCAGATATTGGGAGATCGGCCCTACAAAGACGCTCTTCGTTCCCGCTCCTATGCTGAAGGAGGGCAAGAACGAGATCATCGTCTTTGAATCCGACGGAACTAACAGCACTACTGTCGAATTCTTCGCAGAGCCCGATCTTGGTAAATAATGAATATAGAATGTGGGGAGAAAACTTTTTTCAAAAGGTTTTCTCCCCACACCCCTTTTTCAAAAATTTTTTGAGAAGGATAAAACGTGCGGTAACGCCTAAAGCGGTGATTGAGCAACAATTTTTTAACGTTCAATTACTTCTTTATTGACCCGGCGGCGCTTTTGGGGTATAATGATGGCAGAAAAGCTTTTCGTACCATAAATCAAAAAGAGAGGATTTATTATGTTTGATATGCAAAAGGTCGGTAAAAGGATCATTTCTTTGAGAAAAAAGTGTAATTTGACGCAGCTTGAGCTTGCCGATAAAATGGGAATCAGTTTTCAGGCGATCTCGGGCTGGGAGAGAGGGATCAGTATGCCCGATATTTCCAAATTGCCCGAGCTTGCCCAAATATTTAACGTGACGATTGATGAGCTGTTGGGCGAAAAATCAGATTTTATTGAGGCGGTGGCGAAGGATGACGTGGATGCTTATTTGAATAGTGAAGCGTTTTCCACCGACGAGATCGCCAATGCCGTTCCGCTTTTAAAGCCCGATCAAGCGGAGCAGGTGATCGAAAAGGTGGGTACTGATATGTTTTCAGACATTTCTCCGTTTCTGCCGTTTATGAGTGAGCGCGACGTGAAAGAGTTTGCTGTAAAGGCATATGAAAACGGGGAATCTGTAAGGGAGTTTTTGGCCTTTATGTCCGAGAATGACGTAAATCAGTTGGCTGAAAAGGCTGCCCGAAACGGAGAAGCTGTTGCGGAATTTCTTCCGTTTATGTCTGAGGACGGCGTAGGCCGACTTGCTGAAAGGGTAGCGCAGAAGGGAAAATCCACGGCGGATTTTCTTCCATTTATGTCGGAGGCTTATGTAGGACAGCTTGCAATGAAAGCGCTTGAAAAAAGCGAAGACGTTTCCGAATTCTTGCCGTTTATGTCCGAGAATGATGTAAACCGACTTGCTGAAAGGGTAGCGCAGAAGGGAAAATCCACGGCGGATTTTCTTCCATTTATGTCGGAGGCTTATGTAGGACAGCTTGCAATGAAAGCGCTTGAAAAAAGCGAAGACGTTTCCGAATACTTACCCTTCATGACCGAGGATGACGTAAAAAAGCTTGCCCTTCTGTCGATCAAAAAAGGGAAAAACGCAGACGCATTTCAATCCTTTCTGTAATACGTAGATATAGAACAAAAACGCTTGTGATCATTCACAAGCGTTTTTGCTTTTAGTGATTATAAATGATAAACTATCGACTTAAATCCGCCGTCAAGGTCTCTCGCGCGGAGGGCGATATAGCCCTTGGTGTCGGAAGGAAGCAAAATGCTGTTTTCAAAGGAAACCTGCTCGCCGTCAAGATACCACTCGTAGCAGATGCCTGTGGGATGCTCGGCTTTTGCGAAAAGCCTGAGCCTGCCGTCCTTTTCCTCTCGTTCGATCCGAATCTCACCCGAATTGCAGGGCTTTTTGAAGATCATTTCGCTGTGTCCGAGGGATATCCATTCTCCTGTGGAGCAGTTGCGTCCGCGGATCAGGATTCCGTTCTCGTAGACCTCTGCCACCGTGCCGTGTGAGATATTGTACTGAGTCATTGGAGGTGGATCGATGGTTGTCGTCATTCCGCCGTTGTGGAGATGGGAGGGGAACTCCTGCCTGCCGTCGATGGCGTTTCTGACGGGGGTATCGAGTGTGTAGTGCGAGTGTCCCGAAACGTAGATCACCGTGGGATGCTTGGCGAATATCTTTTTCAATTCGTCAAGGTCGGTGAAGTTGGCATAAGCTGTCTTTTTATTGAGTCTGGGGTCAATCGGGCTGTGACCCATAACGAAGATCGGCTTTCCGCTCTCCTCGCCGTCGAAGAGCACGCGATCCAACCATTTCAGCTCCTGCTCACCGATCAGATGGTGGGGAGCGTAGGGGTGCGGCGCCTCGGTGAAGACGAATTTGTGCCCCTTGATTGTCGTTTCATAATAGTGGACGCTTTCGTCACGCTCTATATGGTGCTCGTATTTGCCGCTTTTCTCGGATTCCTTGATGTGCTTGGTGAGATACTCGCCGAAATAGTCGCGATTGCCGCACATAGGCGACCAATGATCCTCGTCGATGATGTCGTGATTGCCCTGACAGTGGTATACGGGGATCGTAAAGCCTGCCATATACTCTTCAAGCATCTGCCATTGAGATCTTCCCGTTTCAACGTACTGCGGATCCCGCTCTCCGTTGTCGCCCCATTTGTTTGTATCTCTGTTGTAGTTGTATTTTTTGAATTCCTCGCCGGAGTAGCAACCGTGCCATTGAATCAGATCACCCTCGGTGACGAGAAAGTCCACAAGGCGGTTAAATTCATCCCTCGCCTTGACAAGACCCTCCTTAGGGCAGGCATCACTGCCCCATCCGCCAATATGAAAGTCGGAAGCGAAGCCTACGGTGTAAAGCGGTGTCCCTCTGTCAATCGGCAGCTTTTCCTTGGGGATTGCAATGGCAGCGATTTCATTCAGGTCTCCGTCGGTCAGCATTGCCAGAAGCAGAGTTGCCTTTTCGGGAATGCAGAGCTCCTTGTCGATCACGTAGCCCTCTGCCATCGCCTCGGCATTCTGTCGGGTAATTGCGGTATACTCGGGCAATGGAATGTATTCACCGTTATCCTCCATTCCCCAAAAAAGCGTGATCACAGCTTCTGCGGAGAACTTGTGCTCTGTAAGGTCGAGCGTTATGATACCGTCGGCTGTGCCGGGTCTTGTGTTTTTAAATTGATAGTTCAGTTTCATATGATAAAGTTATTTTATAATGTCCGCAAGCTCGTTGAGACGCGCCGCGGTGGATGTGTTGCTTACCACGTTCAGAAAGAGTACGTCGTCGATACCGTTGTCAATGACGAAATCGGCAAGATTGCCCGACCAATATCGGTAGTCGATGACGTAAACGTACTCGTAGGAATCCACGAGGAAGGGAACGAATGCGTTTCCGTAGGATTCCTTTACCACCACAATGGACGAGCCATTTGCGATGCTTTCGTTGTGTATCTCGGAGATCGGATTGTCACCCGCGATGAAGCAGTTATATTTCGAGCCTGCGGCGGTGTACCACGCGTCGGTGTAGCGATTGACCACGCTGTATTCGGTGACCTTGCCGCTCTTTTCCGTAACGGCGATCACGTTTGTGCCCTTGGGAAGGAATGCCTCCACGTAGTCAGGGTTGTTTTTCATTGCGGAGGGCTGTCCCGCTTCGGCGTAAAGCGTGCCGAGAAAGCCGTCAAATTGTAATCTTTCGTAGCTTTCAAGGGGAGTGGGTGTCACACCCTTTGCCTCGCAGAAGGCAACGAACGCATAGTATGCGCCTCTTGCCGTCCAGTGGTGGTCGGCACGGAAGTAGAGATACTCGTCGTTATGCGCGATCAATTGAGGCAGGGTATCTACGGCAATCACGCTGTCGGATAGACTCTGATACATATAATCGATGGCCTGCTCGCAATCGCTGGCACCGAATTTGCTTGCGGTGTCCTTGGATAGTGCGATCTCGTAGTGCAGGGGCACGATCATATCATAGACGGTTGCCTTGCCGTCCACTTGTGAAGCGAAGCTGTTGATAAGCGCTATGTAGCTGTCGCTGTTTTGCTGATTGAAGGCATAGAGCTGATAGGCGGTATCGCCGTTGACGTAAAGTCCTTGGATCTTTTCGCCGCCTCCGTCGTCGGTGGGGTTAAAGACCACCTCGGAGTCGGGATCCTTGGGGGCATCGGGAATGTCATCGGCATTTTCACCCATAATGACCTGCTCGTCACGAACGCCGTAAAGCGATTGCATCGAGCTGTTTGCCGCGATCATTCCTTCGCGCAAGGGGTAGGTGTCGGAATACCACAGACTTACCTGACTTGTCCATTCGCCCGAAAGGAAGCTTGATATTGTAAATTTCGGAAAATTTGTCAGATCGCGCTTCTCGTTCTCCGATCTTTCGGGACGGGCAAAAAATGCAAGTCCGATTACGAAGAAGGCGACCATCGCACCTGTAAAGAGGACGATCTTGACGGCGTCTGTTTTTTTGTTGAAGTTGTCGTTCATTTCAATCTCCATTCCGCCGCTCGCGGCGGCACAAATAGTAATCGATGAATTTTGCCGGGCAGGCAAAATTCGTGCGTGAAACAGTTAAATTTCCTATAAGTGGGAAGTAACTTTCACGCTAGTCCTCCTTATCAGAATTGGAAATACATAAAGGGATTGTAGCTGTCACCCGCCAAGGCAAGAGAGGAGAGCACCACCAACAGCACCGGTGTTACGGTGCCGACGATCTCAGCCACACGTGAGGTGAGCTGTGTGCGGCTCATAAGCCGTCTGATCGCGGGAACGACAGGAGTGCAGGCTACAGAGGAAAGAACAATAAAGAAGATATTGTTTTTAAAGAGCGTGGCTGTTTGCACGTCCGAAAATCCCTGACCGTTGGAGTTGAAGATGCCAAGAAGCGCTTCTCCGAGACACGCAAGGTCGGTAAATTTGAAGATCATAAAGCTGATGAAGACGATCACAAGAGTTCCGAGCGTTCTCGGTATGCGTATCAGCAGAGAGGGGTCCTTTTGGGGCTTGATCAGATATTTTTCAAGCACAAGGAATATGAAGAAGAAGAGTCCCCAGAAAATAAAGTTCCAATTTGCGCCGTGCCAGATGCCTGTCAGCGCCCAAACGGCGAACATATTGAAAACGTGGCGGGGGATCGATACGCGATTGCCGCCAAGCGGGATGTAAACGTAGTCGCGGAAAAAGCTGGATAGGGAGATATGCCACCTTCTCCAGAAATCCGTAACGGAATCTGCGATAAAGGGGTAGTTGAAGTTTTCCTTGTAATGGAAACCGACCATCAGACCCATACCGATCGCCATATCGGAGTATGCCGAGAAGTCGAGATAGATCTGAAGCATATAGCAGAAGCAGCCCAAAAGGATCGCGGCACTGGAAAGCCCCGCAATGCCCTCGGCATTCAGAGCCACACCCTGTGCGTCGTTGAAGATGCTGTCACAGATGGCGCCACAGCCGTTGGCAAGGATCGCCTTTTTGGCAAGTCCCACCGCGAATCTTGTAATACCCGCGCTGACCTCCTCACGCTTGATCACACGGTTTTCAATGTCGAAATTTACGTCGGCATAACGAACGATCGGTCCTGCGATACATTGATGAAACAGCGATGCATAAAGCAAAAGGAGCCAATATTTTCTCTGCGCTTCAACCTCGCCGCGGCAAACGTCCACAACGTATGACAGCAGCTGGAAGGTGTAAAAAGAGATGCCGATGGGGAGCGCGATAGAGGGAATGGCGCTGTCGATCCCAAACAGAGAAAAGGTGGTTGACAGCACGAATCCGGTGTATTTATAAACGAACAGGATGGCAAGACAGATTGCGACGGTAATGCCACAGAGCGCCTTCCGCTTTCTGCCGTCAAAGGTTTGCGAGATCAGAATACCGCCGATCCAGCACAGATATGTCATCAGACACAAAAGAAGCACCAGAGAGGGGCCGCCCCATGCGTAGAAGATCAGCGAGAAGACTAAAAGTATGACGTTGCGTGCCTTCATTGTTTTGGCAAAGAAATAACAGCCGTAGCACAAAACCAAAAAGAAAAACGCGAAAAATAAGCTTGAAAATACCATTTTAAATTCCTTTTTCAGAGAGCGGTTCGGATTTGCTTACAATAAAATTTGATTAATAATAATTATAACATATAAGGGTTACCTCTTGCAATAGTGAAAAGCCATAATCTTTTTGCAATTTTTTGTGGATTTTGACATTTTTTAAATTGGCGAATTTTTTTGTTTTTTTGTGAAATTTCGGTGGATTGCTTGACAAACGGCGAATTCGTGATATAATATAATCAAGGCGACGTCTTCGTTGCCCGAATTTTTATTAAAGAAGAGTAAAAGCTTTGGCGTTAAGTGCCGACGGGACGGGGAGTTGCCGGTCGGACGAAAACAGACGTTCATCCGCAAAGCGGATGAAGTCGGTCAATTTGCACGGCAAATTGACAAGCTTGATGCGGCTTCGATGATCGGAGCTGTGAGTGAGCGTTGCGGTCAAGGCTTTGCATCCCGCTTCATACGGCACCCAAAGAGTATCTTCTTTCCTGCCATATGCTGTGAGGAAAGGAGATTTTTTATGCAAAAAAACGAAAAAAACGAAAGAAACAGAACGAAGCTGGCACTTTTCGGAAGCCTGAAGGTCATGGTCATGTCGGCAATGCTTTGCGCTATGAGCGTTGTGATCGGTATCTTTTGCAAAAGCTTTTTGAATTTTGGCGGAGGATTGTTCAGAATCACCTTTGAAAACCTGCCTATCCTGCTTTCGGGAATCATGTTCGGGCCTATTGTCGGGGGAATCGTCGGCGCGGCTACGGATATTATCAGCTATTTCCTCTCGGGTCAGGTCTATCCCATAAATCTGCTCGTGACCTTGGGAGCCACCGCCATCGGAGTGGTTTCGGGATTTTGCGCGCGGTACGTTTTCAAAAGAAAGGGCGCCTTGAGGATCGTTTTGTCCTGCTCGGTGGCTCATATGATCGGCTCAATGATCATCAAGCCCATAGGACTTTTCACCTTTTACAGCTGGACGGTGCTTTGGCGCGTGCCTCTGTATCTTGTTATCGCGCCCCTTGAGATCGTGATTCTGTGTATGATGTACCGTAATCACACGGTGCGCCGCTTGATAGACGGAGGTTTCGGAGAATGAGTATGAATTATAACGAGGCTATTGAATATATCCACTCGGTGAATTGGATGTTCTGCAATCCCGGCCTTGACAGGGTCAGGGCGCTTTGCCGCGCTCTTGGCGATCCGCAGGATTCTCTGAAATTCATTCACGTAGCGGGAACGAACGGAAAGGGCTC
Organism: Clostridia bacterium; assembly: GCA_017462125.1. The sequence goes on from JAFTRQ010000203.1 coordinate 50,853, forward strand.
CTTCTGCTCGATGTTGGACAGTATTTTGCGCGCGCAGGGATACCGCGTGGGCTTGTTTACCTCGCCCTATATTCTTGAATTCGGCGAGCGAATGAGAGTGGACGGCGAGAATATCTCCGAAAAGGAGCTGTGCGAGCTTGTTGAGACGGTCAGACCGATCGCCGACGCTATGGAGGACAAGCCTACAGAGTTTGAGCTGATTACAGCGCTTGCTTTCCTGTATTTTGCCAACCATAACTGTGATTACGTGGTGCTTGAATGCGGACTTGGCGGAAGACTTGACGCTACCAACATTATCAAAACGCCGATCCTTTCCGTGATCACGGGAATTGCTCTTGACCATACCGCGATCCTCGGAGACACCGAGGAAAAGATCGCCGCAGAGAAGGCGGGCATTATCAAAAATGCTGTGCCTGTGCTCTGGTGCGGCACTCATAAGGGCGCTGAGCAGGTTATCAGAAGCCGCGCCTTGGAAATGAATGCGCCGGTGCTGACGGTTGACCGCTCGTTGCTTGCCATAAAGGAAATGTCGTTGAACGGAACCGATTTTGATTTCGGTAATCACAAGGATATACATATTCCGTTGCTTGGCAGCTACCAGCCCCTCAATGCCTCCAACGTGTTAACCGCAGTGGACGCTTTGCGCGCACAGAGTGTAGAGATCGGAGAGGATGCGGTCAGAAGCGGACTTGCAAGCACGGTTTGGCACGCCAGATTTGAGGTGATTCATAAGAACCCGCTTGTGATCGCCGACGGAGGACACAATCCCGAGGGAATCGACGGCGCTGTGGAAAGCATCAAACGCTATTTCCCCAACGGGCGAGTTGGGATCGTGACGGGTGTGATGGCGGATAAGGATTACCGCTATATGGCGGGACGAATGGCGGAGGTAGGGAAGCAGGTCTTTTGTCTGACTCCCGACAATCCGAGAGCCCTGTCGGCCTCTGAATATGCACAGGTCTTCGAAGGACTCGGTATTCCTGCTGTAGCTTGCGATACCGTTGAGAATGCGGTGACACGGGCGCTGGCATGGGGAAAAGAGAGCGGCACGCCCATCGTTTGTCTTGGTTCGCTCTATATGTACGGCGAGGTCGTCAAGGCTATCGGGACTCGTGATCTTTGATAAATGTCATAAAATAATAAAAAAGTGAGTTCGAAACCATCCTCACTTAAAATAAAACTATGGAGCTTTTTTCGCCGTCGCGCGAAAAAAGGGCGGAGTGTGAAAAGCTCCGTCGTGCGAAAACATGAGAAACAACAAAACAAGACGTCAACTGATCTGGCTTTGTCAAGCGGCGATCATTGCCGCGCTCTACGTGGTGCTGACCTATCTTGCCATGGCGTTTGGGCTTGACAAGAACGCGGTGCAGATCCGATTTTCCGAAGCGTTGATCGTGCTGGCATACTTCACGCCTGCCGCAATACCGGGGCTGTACGTAGGCTGCCTGCTTGCCAACATATTGACAGGCTGTGCGGCGCTTGATATTCTCCTTGGGCCGATCGCAACTCTGATCGGAGCAGTGGGAGCTTATCTGATCGGGCGGATGAAGAATGAAAGACTTTCAAGGTATCTGTGTACGATCCCGAATATCGTGGCCAACGTGGTGATCGTATCGTTTATCTGTACGGTCTGTTATACAGCGCCCGAGGCGCGAAATGCATCGGCTTTCGGGTTCTATGCCTTGACGGTCGGTATCGGCGAGGTCATTTCAAGCGGAATTATGGGTACGTTGCTCCTGCTCGGAGCGGAGAAAACGATCCGCCGTGTTTTAAAGACGAACTGAAAAGAACTGCCTTACAAAAAGTAAGGCAGTTCTTTTTTGCTTATTAGTCTCCGTATGTAACCGTACAGTTGGCGATCAGCATGGTGTTGACCTTTTCAAAGAGCGCGTGCTGCTTGAGAAAGTCTGCTCCCAGACCCTGCTCAACATCCTCAGCGGTATAGCTGTAGCCCTGAGAGGTGTAGTAATCAACGTAGTACTGAATGCTGTTCTGATAATCCGTATCGGTGATGATGATATCCTCGTTTTGCGCGATCGCGTGGAATACAAGATTCTGCGCAACATCGATCTTACAGGATTCGCGGGTCTCCGCCTTCCAATCCGCACCCTCGTCAAGTCCGAGGTATGCGATCACAAACTCGTCAAGAGTAGCGAAGCTGTAGCCATAGTATGTATAATACTGCATGTAATATTCATACTGATCGAGATAGGAATTATAGTAATACTCGATCTCGCTTTCAGGATACTCGGTTACGGTAGCCTGGTCGAGAAGCTGTTCCCAGATGCTGTTGCGGATCGCGGTCTGCTCGTACGTTGCCATTTCAGCCTTCAGCTGCTCCAATAGGTGCGCCTCAAACTCTTCCTTTACGTTGTCGGTTTGGGGTACGTATTCCAGAGTTTCGGTGATAAACGCATCGTCGTATGCGGGGAGCTCGTATTCAACGGAATAAACGACCCATACGTTGAATACAACCGCCTTGCCGGCAAGATTTTCGTAATAGTTTTCGGGGAAGGTCACGTTGACGGGGAAGGGGTTCTCCTCGGAGGTGTTTGCGGGGATCACACCGATCAGTCCGTCCTCAAAGCCGGGGACGAAGCTTCCGGAGCCGATGACAAGCTCAAAGGGCTCATCATCATCCCAATTGGAGCCGCCTTCAAATTCTTCTCCGTCAAGGAAGCCCTTGTAATAAATAAATGCAGAGTCGCCCTTGGCGATGGGCTGATCGGTGACCTGCTCGGTTCCGTTTTTGGCAACGCGGTTGGCGATGCGCTCGCTCTCCACGTAGGTCTGCACGTCTTCGTTGTCAATGATATAATCACTGCTAAGCTCGACCTTCATATTGGAATATACCGATCTGTCAATGGTGATGTAGGGGGTCAGATCGGTGTTGAAATAATCGAATCTGTTTGATGCGGCAGCGCCTGTTTCCGCTTCTGTGCCGCTTTCCGTCTCTGCCGCGGAGGTGTCTGCGGTGGATTCCTCCTCCGTTTTATTGCAGGCTGTGAACAAGGTCACGCACATCAGCGCCGCCAGAAGACAAGCGAGTATTCTTTTCAAAATCATAGAGATATACCTTTCTTTTACTGTTTTTGATCATACTTCACTATAATAACCTATTTTTCAAGCAAAATCAAGTCTATTTTGAAAACTTTATTCATATTTCCTTAAATTCTTGACAGAAAGAGGTTTTGATAGTATAATATAAGAATCTACAGGACGATTATATCGCGGTTTTATGACGGTTTTATGGTGAAGGAGAGTAGGGGCTGTGATTTCTGCCGAAAGCATTCAAAAATATATTCATAATAAAGAATTGACCGTTAAGGTCTTCGGGCAGATCGACTCTACCAATGCCGAGGCGCGGCGGTATGCCGCCGCGGCCGAGAGCTTTTCGCCCGTGCTGTTCGTTGCGGAGGAGCAGAGCGCGGGAAGGGGACGGCTGGGCAGAAGCTTTTTGAGCCGTGCCGCTTGCGGCATCTATATGTCGCTTCTGTATTTTACCGATCACGGTCTTGCGGATGCTGTCAACGTCACCACCGCCGCCGCGGTAGCCGTTGCCGCCGCGATAGAGAGCGTCACGGGAAACCCGATGAAGATCAAATGGGTAAACGACGTATATAACGAGAGCGGTAAGGTTTGCGGAATCCTCGCCGAAACCCTGCCTGTTGAGGGGCGGATCGCCATCATTGTGGGAGTGGGCATCAATACGGGGGATATCAGCTTTCCCGAGGAGCTGCAGGGCATCGCTTCCACCGTGGGGGATCTTCACGGTGAGGACGCGCGGTTGATCGCCGAGGTCACAAACGGCCTTATGTCCTATGCCGCCGATCCCTCCGACAGGTCCTATATGCAGGGCTACAGAGCGCGCTTTATGCTGACGGATGCTTACGTTGATCTGCTTCGCGCGGGTGAGAGGATTGCCTGCGGGCGAGTTCTCGGAGTTGACGAGGATGGAGGCTTGCTTTTCCTGCCGGATGGAGAAGATGCGCCTCAGACGGTTCGGAGCGGAGAGGTAAGCGTGAGAAAAAAGCAATCATAAAAAGCACGGTTACGGAAACCGTGCTTTTCAGACTGTCGAAAAAGCCGTTATACCGCAAGAAGATAAAGAAAAGAGCGAGAACAATTTAAAAATTGCAATATATAATGAATCCCAAGGCACTCACCGAGAGTGCCTTGGGATTTCTTGCTTTTTCCGTTCTTACACTCTGCCGTACCCTCGTACGGCGACGAATGTAAGAACGAAAAATATACCTACCTTTTTCGACCTCTGCCATCGTGTCGAGATTTTCTCGACACGATGAAAAGCACGGTTCCAGAAACCGTGCTTTTTCGTTAAATCAATTCATAGAGATTGATTACCTCAAGCCCCTGCTCAAGGGCGTAGGCGTATGTGTATGCGGAGCCGCCTCCGCTGTGAGCAAGATATGCGATACAGATCTGACTTCCCGCCACAAGACGGCGATTGCGCTCGTGCATACACCAGCTCGTAAAATACTCGCTGACGTATTCGACCGAGGAGGCATTGGAAAGAATGAAATCGTAAACGGCGCGGTTGCTTTCGTTCCAAAGCTTCGTCTGATCACGGCACGGAAGCACAAGATCCAAGGAGATCCCGGGATGCTTTTCCCGAAGCTCAAGCACACAAAGTGCGGCAATGGTGTCAAATCCCATAGCACCCCCTGTGCGGAATCTGCAGGCACCTCGCGCGATCAGCTCCTCCATTAATGCCTTCAGCCTTCCGGGGATTTTAACGGCCATGGAGCGCTCGATGCTTCTGTGTCCTGTAAAGCACACCGTTTCAACGGTGTTTCCGTGTAGTTTAACGTCTGCCATCCTGCCCTCCTTTGTCCTGTTTTAGTGATACAATGATTATAGCACAATTGTTCTCATTTGTAAAGAGAAAAACCGAAATTTATAAAAAAATTTTAACGGTACAAAAATCGTTCGACAAGATGCGTGGCATTGTGACAGATCATTTCAAAAAAATCCCTTCGAGTCGACTCCGAGGGATTCTTTTTTTCATTTTCACCCGTCCGACGACAGCCTTTTACATAAAAAGTCGTGTAAGGTACGACAGGTTTTGCGCGCCCGTTCCATTATAATATACGTGTGCCGAATATTTTATAAAAAATGCGACATTGGAAATACGAAATACGAGGAATGGCTGTATGCAAAACATCGAAGAGTTGAAAAAAGAAAAAGAAAATACGAAAAATGACAAAAAAGAGACAGAACATAAAAACTCCTTCTTTTTGAAGCGCTTGACCGAACGCTTGAAGCAAAAGGACGAGCGTGAAGTCAGACGAAGGCTCTCACGGGTTGTTGGTTTTTTTCTGTCTGCAGCCATTGCCTATCTTGCAGGTGGAGCAGAGCTGTTTTTCGGCAGCTTTCCCATAGCTCTCGCGCTGATCTGCTCGTCAAAAGGGATGCTGTTGCCTGTTGGGTCAGGGCTTTTGCCGTTGCTGCTCGGTGGAGAGCTGCCACCGCTTTACGGATATAGCTGTCTTGTGATCCTGTTGATCAGAATGTTGGCTACGCTTCTCCCTGCGGTATTTCGGGGCTTGGGCAAGGCAGACGCTATGGAAACGCTGGCCTTGACGCCATACAGCGATCGCGAGGTGACGGTATCGGACAAGCAATCCCACAGCGCGGACGAAAAAGCGGACAGTCGAAAAGGTGGACGGGACGGCAAGCAGGAGGAAAATCTTCTGGCAGAGTGCTTCGGAAGAATCTTTTGCGAGGATTTACATATCAAAATGCTCTGCGGTGCCTTAGGTGGCTTCCTTTGCGGTCTTTTTCTGATGGTGGAGGCCGATTTCTCCTTTTACAGCCTTTGCACCACGCTTTGTCTGACGCTTGGCACACCGCTCGCCGCTCTGATCGTTGGCGGCTATTTTGAAGAAAGGCGGTATAAAAGGGAATGGTACCGCCTGCTGTCATTTGTGGTGCTGCTGTGCCTTTGCGTGTATGCATCGAAGAATAAGAGCGTGCTGGGGATGCCGATGGCTCCGTTCCTTGCTATGCTGTTGACGCTGTATACCTCGTCGGACAGGGGGCTTCTTGCCGGCGCGGTGGCGGGCGTTATCTGCGGTGTCGCATTTGACGTGATCTATATCCCGTTGCTGTTGCTGTCGGCAATCCTTTTCTGTCTTGTGTCTGCGGTCAAGCGGAACGCGGGTGTGGCGGCGGTCTGCGCTCTGATCGTCGTGTGGTGCTATTATATCGGAGGGGAAAGCGGCTTGGTGGGCGTGCTTCCTCCAATGCTTTTGTCGCTTCCTGTTTACATGCTGGCGGATAAATACAGAGAGATGATGAATGCGCCATACCGCCGTATCGCCGAGCTTTCGGACGGTGTGTATTTTGCCGAGGCGGTGACCGAAAAAACGAAAAACGAGGCAGTAAAGGAGCGACTTGGCGCGCTGTCCGAGGCGTTCACCTCACTTTCCGAAACCTTTTATAAGCTTAGTGATCGCTTTCGCCGTCCTGACGTGCTGGGCTTGAAGCACATTACCGACCAAGCCTTTGAGAAGACCTGCGAGGGTTGCCGAAACTATGATCTTTGCTGGGGCGCGGATTATGCCGAGACCCTCGATGCCATCCGCTGTGTGACGGCAGGACTTCACACCAAGGGGAGCAGCGCAAGAGAAGATCTGCCCGACAGCTTTCTTGCCCGCTGTATCCGAAGCGATAAGCTGATCGAGGCCTTGAACAGTGCGGTGTCCGAAACCACCGAGCGGATCATAAAAAGCGGTAAGAACAACTTTTTTGCCGCCAATTACGATGACATCACCGCGATTCTGGAGGACGCGCTTGACAGCAGCTCCGAGGAATATGAATGTGATATCGAGCTTGGCGGAAGGATCTTTGAATATCTCTATTCCGAGGGGATGCACGTGAGCGGTGTGGTAGTCTACGGCAAGAGATGCCGCCACGTGGTGGCGAAGGGGATTTCTCTATCGGACGGGCTCGGTGCCGAGCGGATCGCGGAGATCTGCCGCGCTGTCAGCAGCCTTGTGGGAGTGGAGATGACGGAGCCTGTTTTTGAGGTAGGGAAGGACGGCACAGTGATGCTGATGTATTCCAGCCCTACGGTCAAGGCGCGTTGCGCTCACGGCAGACTGTCGCAGTCGGGGAAGGAGTGGGCATCGGGCAAGGCGCGCGGAGAGGAGGAGCAATTTATCCCCGTTGATCCCTTTGAGGAGGGAGAGGAGGATGAGATCTGCGGGGATATGACCGATGCGTTCATTACCGACAGCTCTTACTTCTATGCTTTGATCAGCGACGGTATGGGAAGCGGCGCGTCGGCGGCTTATACCTCGGGGGTCTGCGCGATGTTTATCGAAAAAATGCTGTCCGCGGGAAACCGTGCCGACGTGACTCTTCGTATGCTGAATAACGTGGTCAGAAGCGAAAATATGGGCTGCGGAAGCGAGTGCTCGGCAACGGTCGATCTCTTGGAGCTTGACTTGATGAGCGGTGTGGCATCCTTTATCAAAAGCGGCGCGGCTCCTACTTATATTGCAAGGGAAAATACCGTGTATAAGATCAGCTCGAGGACGATGCCTGTGGGGATCATTAAGGATGCCGACGCGCGCATTACCAGATTCGACACCCAAAAGGGCGATATCATCGTGATGATGAGCGACGGCTGCTGTCCCGACAGCGAGGATTGCTCCTGGCTTGTGGAATTTCTCTGCAATTATATGTCGGGAAGAAAGCGCGCGGTGGAGGTTGGCGAGGAGCTTTGCGAGTGGCTGAAAAACGAGATCATCCGCGAGGCGGTGAAGAATTTTCCCGAAGGGAAGGATAGAGACGATATCTCCGTATCCGTAGTGATTGTTGGATAATTTCATAAGCTTCAACCTGCGACAGCTTTATCTTTGTCGCAGGTTGAGCTTGTTTAAGGCGAATTTTTCAAAAGATGCGCTGTTCATAGAAAAATCACCAAATATTCTCATTGTGTTCGCACGTTTGTGATATAATTTGCATAGACGTGATAGTCTCAAATTATGCAAGGGGGGTTATTTATGAAATCAAAACGTTTACGCTATCTGTCGCTTTTGCTGTGCTTGTTGCTTCTCTTGCCCTCCTGTGACGTGAAGCAGCCCGATGAAGGTGATTCCGACAGTGAGACAATAGCGACCGAGAGAAATACAGAGGAAGCAATAGAGGATCTGCCAAGTGAAACGCAGGCAAAAACAGAAGAGCAATCAACCGAAGAACAATCTGCCGAAGAGGTGACCACCGAATGGATTGCTCGCTCGGAGGGTATGGAGGATACTCCTCCCGATCTTGAAAGCATTGATTATTCCAAGCTTCGTTTTTACACCGATCCCGTAGAAGCTCCCGAGGGCGGCACACTCTCTTTCGAGGGTAAAAGCTTGAAAAACGTGGTCGAATTGATTGAAACCCAAGAGAAAGAAGCAACCGTTGCCAAGGATCACGAGGAAGCCTCGGCACTTATGAATCAGATCCTTGAAAACACCGAAAACAGCTTTGTACAGATCGTGCTGATCATCAATTATACAGAAAGTCCCGGCATTTACGCTGACGATACCTATCCTCAGCTTGAATATTGCTGTGATCTCGGAATGAACGGCGGAAACAATCAGCTTGTTTTTTGCTACGTGAAGCCAGGCGTTGCATTTCGTACCCCGGAATATCTGATGAAAGCCTTTGAGCGCTACACAAGATATTCAACGGTTACAAGTGTGGTGGTCTCCGCGGCACCGATTTCTGTCGAATAATAAAACATACGTGACCTGAAGGGCGGCTCTTTGGAGCCGCCTTTTTCGATATTTACAGTTGTTTTTTTGAAATCGGATAGAGCACACCGCAGGAAAGGTATGCAGAGACGGCAGATGATGCTGATGCCTTCCGTAACCATTGAAAAAACTCTTTTTTAGAGGTTTTTCTTTTGTTTTGCTTGACAAAATTTGCTATGTGGTTTATAATGTAAAATGAGATAATATTTTGATTCAGGAGTATTGATATGACAAACATTCCCGAAATATATGGATGTATGGTCTTTAACGACGCGGTAATGCGTCAGAGGCTTCCCAAGGACGTTTACAAGTCCTTGACCGAAACCATACAGACCGGCAAAATGATCGATGTTTCGATCGCCAATGTGGTGGCAAACGCCATGAAGGATTGGGCAACCGAAAAGGGTGCCACCCATTACACCCACTGGTTCCAGCCCCTTACCAGCGTGACCGCAGAGAAGCACGACTCCTTTATCTCCCCCATCGGAGGCGACAAGGTGGTTATGGAATTCTCGGGCAAGGAGCTGATCAAGGGTGAGAGCGATGCCTCCTCCTTCCCGTCGGGCGGCCTGCGCAAGACCTGTAACGCAAGAGGATATACCGCGTGGGATCCTTCCTCTTATGCCTTTATCAAGGACGGTACGCTGTACATTCCTACCGTTTTCTGCTCCTACACGGGAGATGCTCTTGATACCAAAACGCCTCTTCTGCGCTCGATGGATGCGGTCAGCGAGCAGGCTCTGCGTATCCTTGCGCTTTTTGGCGATACAACCGCAACGAGAGTGAACACCTCGGTTGGCGCGGAGCAGGAATATTTCCTGATCAACAAGGATTATTACGATAAGCGCGACGACCTGCTCTACACGGGCAGAACCCTTTTTGGCGCGTCCGCTCCCAAGGGTCAGCAGCTTGAGGATCACTATTACGGACACCTCAAGACCAAGATCGCCGCTTATATGGAGGAGCTTGACCGCGAGCTTTGGAAGCTTGGTATCAATTCCAAGACAAAGCACAACGAGGTAGCACCCTCCCAGCACGAGTTGGCTCCCATCTATGCCAATACCAACGTGGCTGTTGACCAGAACCTGATCATTATGGAGACGATGAAAACCGTTGCCGAGCGACACGGACTCGTTTGTCTTCTGCACGAAAAGCCCTATGCGGGCATCAATGGCTCGGGTAAGCATAACAACTGGTCGATCGGCACGGATACGGGCAAAAATCTGTTAAATCCCGGCAAAAATCCCGCCTCCAATACCCAATTTTTGATATTCCTGGCGGCAGTGATCAAGGCTGTTGACGACTATCAGGATCTGATCCGACTTTCGGCGGCAACACCCGGTAACGATCACCGTCTCGGTGCTGACGAGGCGCCTCCCGCCATTGTTTCGATGTTCCTCGGCGACGAGCTTGAGGAGCTTATCGACGCGATTGCCGACGACTCCAATTACATAGACAAGGCTAAAAGGACAATGGACCTTGGCGTTCCCAGCGTTCCTACCTTCCGTTACGACTCTACCGACCGAAACCGTACATCCCCCTTTGCCTTCACGGGTAATAAGTTCGAGTTCAGAATGGTGGGCTCGTCGCAGAACATTGCTATGGCCAACGTGATGATCAATACCGCCGTTGCCAAGGTGTGCAAGGATTTTGCCGATGCGCTTGAGGGTGCTGACAATATGGAGAATGCGGCGAGAGCGCTGATCAAAAAGACCTTCAAGGATCATAGAAGAATTATCTTCAACGGAAACGGATATTCGTCAAAATGGCCTGCTGAGGCTGAGAAGAGAGGCCTTCTGAATTTCAAAACCAGCGTTGAGGCATTCTCCTGCCTGACCGCGCAGAAGAATATCGATCTCTTTACCGAGTTCGGTGTGATGAGCGAGGTTGAGCTTTGCGCGAGAGAGGATATTCTCTATGAGAATTACTCCAAGGTGATCGATATTGAGGCAAAGACCATGGTGGATATTGCCAATAAGAAGATCATTCCCGCCGTTGAGAGCTATATTGGTCGGTTGACCGAGATCGCAAAGAATAAAATGAAGGTCTTTGAGGGCAGCGGCTGCGCAACCCTGGAAAAGACCGTGGTACTCAAGCTCTCCTCCTTGAATGCGCAGGCATACGAGCTTGCGGAGAAGCTGAAGAAGGCGGCACAGCACGCGGCTGCCGAAAGAGCAAAGAACAAGAAGTATATGGATTCCGCGCTTGCGTATAAGAACAACGTGATCCCGCTGATGGAAAAGCTGAGAGAAGTGGTGGACGATATGGAGGCTGTCGTGCCGTCTGACGTCTGGCCTCTGCCTTCTTACGGTGAAATGACGATGAAGCAGTAATGTGTTGAAAGGTGGCAACAAAGATGAAGAGATTTACGATCATATGTCTTGCTTGCTTGATGCTGTTTTCTTTGATCGGCTGTGACGGAGCGAAGCAGAATGAGCAGAGCAGTATGGAGATATCCACGGAGGTTACGGAAATGACAACAGAAGCCGAAACAGAAAAGGCAGAGAAAAAGGCAATCGAAGCGATCAGCCCTGTGAATGAGACCGTAGTGCTTGCCAACGACGAGGTTTACGAGTGGTGGAGCACCTTCCATTGGGGAAAAACCGATTCCAAGCCATATTACCGTCATGAGGATATCTATTATCCCAATGCCGTTACGTTCAGCTGGACGTGCGAGCTTGACGGCAAGGCGGCGGACTATTACAGAGTGTATCTTTCTGAAAATGCCGATATGAGCGAGTTCGAGAGCTATCTCGTCAACGAAAGCTCGCTGACCTTGAACCATCTTCACGTGGGTACGGTATATTATTGGCAGATCGATGCAGTCGTTGGCAACAACGATCGCGTTGAGCGCAGCGAGATATTCAGCTTTACAACCGCAGACAGCCCCAGATGCGTTGAGATCGAGGGCGTCAGCAATACCCGTGATATCGGCGGTATGGCGGCGGCAGAGGGCTACCGCATCAAGCAGGGAATGATCTATCGCGGCGGCAAGCTGGAAAATATTACCGATGCCGGAAGAGATTATTTCGTCAACGTGCTGGGTGTGAAGACCGATCTTGACCTTCGTACCGTGGGAGAGGGCGGCGCGGGTGCCGGCTCACCTTTGGGAGAGAATATTAATTACGTGCTGCTTGACGGTCGTTATTATATCGGCGACAAGGGAATCTCCAATGAAACCGGCATGAAGATCTTTGCAGACGAGATCCGCGTGTTTACCGATCCCGACAATTATCCGATCTATATTCACTGCTCGCTCGGACGTGACCGTACAGGCACGCTTGCTATGGTGATCGAGGGTCTTCTCGGTGTTGACAAGAATACCATTATGATGGATTATGAGTTGTCCGTATTCTCTGTAACGGGAACCTTGGATAACGCAAGCGTTTCCGCGATCAGAAGCAATATCCGCGCGACCTACGACTACATCAGAACCTTTAAGGGCGACAGCTTTGCGGAGAAGACGGAAAACTATCTGCTCAGCATCGGTATTACAGCCGAGGAGATACAGACGATCCGTGATCTGCTTCTTGAGGAGGTAAAGTAGCGTGAAAGTTATTTCTTATTTATAGGGTAAATTAACTGTTTCACGCGCGAATTTTGCCTTGCCGGCAAAATTCATCGATTACTATTTGTGCCGCCACGAGCGGCGGAATGGAGATTAATATGAAAAAGCTTTTTGTAGCGCTCCTTCTCATCCTGTCTATGCTTCTTACCTCAATGCCCGTGTATGCTGCGGATGGCGTTGGCAAGGATGAGATCCCTTACGGTGATTTTTCGGGCTCGAATATCCTTTATAAATATGACACCTTTGATATGATGACCGAAGCGGAGGCGAAGGCGGCAGGTGTTCCCGAGGGCTATTCGGGATACGTATTGAAGATCACCGCCAAGCAGAACGGTGTGGGAATCGCGCTTGACTTGAGTCACATTAAGGTCAAGGACATTGAAAAAATCACCTTCCGTGTCTACTGTCCCGCTACAACCAAGTCTGACGGCGTTCGTTTGACCAATAGCTCCACGTCCTCTTGGATCATGCTGGCGAACCCCGGAAAGACCGAGCAATGGGTCGACATTGTGCTTGATGAGAGCAGCAATTTTAATACCGATGAAAAGAGCTTTGATGTTTTTGATGACGGAAACGGCTACTGCAAGGTGGTAAATTTCTGCTTCCGCTTTACAGGTGCAAATGAGGCGGCGTATATCGACAGTATCACCGTTGAGCTGAAGGCTCCCGATACCGTGCCTCCCGTGATCACCTACGAGGGTGAGAAGACTGTCGAAACCACCGCAGGAAGGGTGTTTACGCCCGACCTTACCGCTTACGATGCGTATTACGATACCAATATCACCCCCGAATATATCTGGTCCGAGGGTGCGCTTGATGCGGACGGATTGTTGACCGTAGGTACCCATACCTGCACGGTGAAGGCCACCGACCCTGCAGGAAACTCCTCCGAGCTTACACTTACCGTGAAGGTCGGTGAGAAGGATGCCACAGCTCCTACCGTAAGCTGGGCTCCCGAAACGGTATATGCCTGCGTAGGTATGAGACCTGTGCTGAACGTTACCGCCACCGATGACAGGGATCAGGTGCAGGCAGAGCTTATTTGGAGCGAGGGTGCCCTTGATTCACGCGGCAGGCTTGTTGAGGGTGAGCATACGCTGACAGTCAGTTCAACCGACCTGACGGGAAATAAGACCGTTAAGCAGGTCAAGGTGATCGTGACGGCAGAGCGTCCCGAGGTAGGATAAAAAATTCCGAGAACTTTTGCTTCGGGTACTGAAGGACAGTTTTGAGAATAAAAAAGAATATGTCACCTACCAATAGAAAAAGAAGACAGAGAGTATCAAATATTCTCTGTCATTTTTCTTGACAACTACTGAATTTGTAGGCACAAATATTTCTATGTATATTAATTTACAAATTTATGATATAATTGTACAAACGAATGCACCCAAATTCGAAAACGCCACACTATATGGATGAAAGGAGGCGAAAGCATGCAAGAAGCGAACGAAATGCGTGATCGACTTATGATTGAGTTTACCGAGAACTATATGGAAAAGCTGTTTTACTTCTGCTTAAAAAAGACGGGAAACCATATTGAAGCTGAAGATCTGACACAAGACATCGCGCTTCAGATCATCACGGCTTTGAATAAAAGCACGATCCCAACGAGTTTTTCGGCGTGGGTATGGCAGATTGCACGTAACCGTTATTCCGTATGGGCAATCGAAAAACATAATCGAAACGAGTTGGTAACCGGTTCAGATATCGGCGATTATGAAATCGAAGACGAAAGCGAAAATATCCTTGATGAAATGATACATACAGAGCAAATGGCTCTGCTTCGGCGAGAGTTGGCGTTCATCAAAAGCGATTATCGCAACATCGTCGTTGCCTATTACATTGAAAACAAAAACGTTCGTGAGATTGCAGAATCGCTCTCAATTCCTACAAATACGGTGAAGTCTCGGCTTCTCCGCGCAAGACAAATTTTGAAAGAAGGTATGGATATGGCAAGAGAATTTGGAAAACGCAGTTATAATCCCGAAAATATTACATTCGCCGCAAGCGGTTCGCAACCCAGCGGACTGCCTTGGAAAGCTGTAAACAGAAAAATTCCAAACAACATTTTGCTACAAGCGAGCAATAACCCCTCAACGATTGAAGAGTTATCTATGGAACTTGGTGTAGCACTCCCTTATATGGAGGAAGAGGTTAATATCCTTCACCACGCAACACTTCTTGAGAAGCAAGGTGATAAATATATAACTAATTTCTTTGTGTTGGATAAAGATTGTCGTATAGAAGTCTATCATGCGCTCCGAAAGACCGCAAGAGAAAGAAGTGATCTTATACGAGAGTTTATGGATGACGGAATGACCGAAATTCGTGACCTGGGAATTGCAGGCGACCACATTGATGATAATACAATTCGTTGGTGGTTGGTTCCCGATCTCATTGATAATTTAATTGTAAATTCGGTAAAGGAACAAAACATTTATGAACCTCTAAAACGCGCTAACGGAGAATCTTGGGGATTTGTTGGTTATGAAGCAACTGAACTTCCCGAAAATACCGTAATGGGACACAACGGATGTGGCAATGAACAAAATATGTTTTGGACTTATAAATACAATGATTATTTTTTGTGGAATCAATGCGGTGAACCGGAGTACGAGGAAGTCGAGCTTATGTGTAATTGCATAAGAGAAAACAGAAATATTTCTTCTTTTAGCGAAATTGAAAAAAGAGTATGGGACGGAATCGTTGGCAGATATGCACATGTGTCGGATGACGGATATATGATTCCCGATATTCTCGTTATCAGAATTGAAAAACTCAGACAGATTCATCAACTTTTCCGCGAACACAAAAACTATGAATTACTTATTAAAAACGTCGCGGATTTGTATAAAAGGGTAGAAGAAATATTCAAGAAATATACTCATCAGGTATTGCACAACAATATCGGATATAACGTCAGAATGGAACTGTATGCGATAAGAATGATGGCAGTACATGATCTGGTTGAGGAAAACGTTCTGAAATTGCCCGAAGACCCGAGCAAGTCTTCGCTTGGTATGCTCATCGTATTAAAATAAACGAATTACCGCCGAGAGTAACCGCTTGGTCACTCTCGGCGGTGAATTATTTTATTACTCACAACCACCGCTGCTGTGAGTAAGTGCTCACTTTTGGTTTGTTTGCAAGTACGCACTACTCACCACTTATTGTAGTAGTGCCATTTAATATAGTACAAGGGGCTGAGTCAAAAGCTTTAAATTAAGCAAAGGCTCAGCCTTTTGCTATGGAAACAAGAGAAAAGCAAGGAGGAGATAAAACAAAAAAGCCCCGAAAAGGGCAAAAAAGGGTACGACAAAAAGAGGATCATCAAAATC
>JAFTRQ010000204.1 GCA_017462125.1 Clostridia bacterium
CTCACTCTTGTGAGATGAACAAGCATCTTTCAATACCGTCAACCGATATTTGAAAGCTTTTTGGCTTACCTTTTTCTCAAAAAGGTAAGTGGCGACCCGAAGGGGACTCGAACCCCTGACCTCTAGCGTGACAGGCTAGCGTTCTAACCAACTGAACTACCGGGCCTTAATTTGAAGCTACGCTTCAAATTGGTCTCATTTTCGCTTCGCGAAAATGGCCTTATTGTTGGACTCATTTTGCTATTGCAAAATGGCCTTTGCTTACCTCCCTATTGGAAGATAAACTGAATGGTGGAAACAATAGGGCTCGAACCTATGACCCTCTGCTTGTAAGGCAGATGCTCTCCCAACTGAGCTATGCTTCCATTTTGTCACTCTCTCGCGGCGACTTGTAAATTATAACACACAACTTTCGTTTTGTCAATACTTTTTTTGAATTTTTTTTGATTTTTTTATCATTCGTTAAAACTGCCCAAAATACGCTTTTTTACACTTGATAATTCTTACAATTCTTGACAAACTCATGCATTGGTTAAGTTTTCTTAACTGTTTATATGCGCCGGCGATCACGTTATAAGATCACCGACGCATATTTTCATTATTCGCAATCGTTGGTCACGTCGCCGTCACCCTCAAGGGAGATCAGTTCTCCCAGATACGTAGGATCGGGCTTGAAAAGTGAGGTCAAAAAATCCTTATTCCGCGCAAGGATCTCGCGCAGATCTCGCATTGTCTGTCCGCTGTAGGTACGCACGTCCGCCGCAATGCCGTAAGCCTCGATCCCCAAGGATTCGGCAATGTGCAGTGCGCGGTGCAAATGATACTCTTGCGTGACGATCACGATCTTATCCGCTCCAAAGATCTCCTTCGCACGATACAGGCTTTCATAGGTAGAAAATCCCGCATGATCCATAAAGATCTCTGAAGATTCGACCCCTGCTGCAATCGCATATTGCTTCATCGCGTAGACCTCGTTGTAATCTTCCCTGCCGTGGTCACCGCTCATCAAAAGCTTTGTGCCGTTTCCCTCCGCCGACATACTCTCATAGGCCCGCACGCCCGTCAAAAGACGGTCGGCAAGCATATCGCTTGGCGTTCCGTCATCCTTGACAAGGCAGCCAAGCACAAGGATGCAATCCACGTCCTCAAGCGTCACCGCCTTTTCGATTTCAACAACGCGCTCCCGCGTAGAAGAGACCACGTAAGCGTTGACCCCGAGCACAAAGCAAACACCAAGCAACAGCACCCCGAAAAGGATGCCGGCCGTGACGGCAACTGCCTTTCTCTTCAATAAATTAAGTAACGTCATATACTCTCGTTCCCATCAATTCGCCGAATTTGCCGCCGCGGCAGTAGCCGCAATCGCCGCGCAGGTTGCCGCCTGCTGAGCCGCAATCAGAGAAAGTGTGCTTCCCACAGCGGCAGTATGCATCGTGTCAGAGCCGCCTATATGCTCGCTGACCACAAGCATTCCCGCATGCATCAATCTCTGCTTTTTCGTCAAGCCGAAGATACCGTATCCCTTCTGCTGTGCAAGGAATCCGTCGACCTCGATCAGATCCTGCGCGGTGATCTCGATGCCACAGGGTAACATAGCAAGCGTACCAAGCGTAGCGAGCTCGTACTCCGTGCCGTACTTATATCCCTTCTCCTTCAAGATATCGAAGAGCAGAACCGTATCGCGGCATTTGTCCTTTGCAGTACGCATAGGATCCTCGGTCAGAGCAAGCACGTGCGAAAGCGACTGCACAGGGTTGCTTGAGAAGAAGCGCTCCTTCAGCAGGTCATAGCAGGTCTCGGTCTCGCGAACGACCTCTTCGTCAGAGAGCCCGGAAAGCGCAAGCATCGCCGCAAAAACGCTGTCCTCATCGGAGGTCAGGAAGGGGTGCGCCTTCTTCATCAAATCGTAGATACGTCGGGTCCTTGCGCAGATCTCACCGTATTCTTGGGGCTCCACGGCATCAGACAAGATCATTGCCGCCACAGGCAGATAAGTGGATCCCCAGAAATGCTCCTTCAGCATCCCATGTATCTGCATAGCACGGTCAAGCCTTGCCGCAGGCTCCTTATCAAGCGCAATCATTGCCACCAAAGAGACCTCAGCCGCACCTCTGAAATTGGAAAAGATGCCGATCTTTTCCTTAAATAATTTATGACAGGACTTCAAATGCTCCGCGTTCGTGCGGATGCCCTTATCGGTAAACAGCGCGGCACACACAGGGTAAAAATAGGAGCTTTCCCAAGGGAATGCCGCCTTCATTGCGTCTCTGTTCTCAACGAAAAGCTCGCATCTTGCCATTAAACCTTCGTTCATATTTCGTCCTCCGTTTTTTCGAATCTTGATTGCTTTCATTTTATCACAAAATCACACTCTTTGCAAGACGTACTGCGTACAATTAAGAATTGTTCGTTAAAATTTAATATTTTCTAAAAAAACGGACAGATATCTGTCCGTTTAAGTTTAGTTTACTTAACTTATTCTACTTTTTGATTCGCACCAAAGAATCGATTCCCTCTCGCAAGGAATCGCAAAACGCAATGATCTCTTCCCTTGTATTATATTCGCTGAAGCTGACGCGAACGGTAGTATCCGCCTCCGCATCTGTCAATCCAAATCCAACCAAAGAGGAAGAGATATGCCTTGAGTGTGAGGAACACGCCGAGCCCGCTGAGATACAAAAGCCTTTTGCAGAAAGGAAATTCAACATCGTTTCACTCTTAATGTCAGGCAATGTGAGCGAAAGCACGTGGGGTGCACGCTGACCGACGGTGATATTGGGTCTCGCCCCTGCTTCTGCGGCTTTTTCAGCGCACAGATCACGAAGCTCCGCCATTTTTGCGGCATTTTCGGCAAAGTGGGCTCTGCCCTCCTCTGCCGCCTCGCCAAATCCAACGATACCCAAAATATTCTCGGTACCCGAGCGATAGCCGCCCTCCTGTCCGCCACCGATAATGTAGGGCAGAATTTTCTTCATTTTAATAATATCGGGGCTGACGTAAAGCGCGCCCACTCCCTTCGGACCGTGAACCTTATGTGCGCTGATGCTGACCATATCGGCATTCAAAGACTTCGGTGTGAAGGGCACCTTCAAAAATCCTTGCACCGCGTCGCAATGGGTCACCGCCTCAGGGCATCTTCTCTTAACTGTGGCAAAGAGCTTTTTCACGTCGTAATAAGCGCCCGTCTCGTTATTGACCAGCATCAGCGAAACAAGAGCCACGTGATCGTCAAGCGCGGCTGTAAATTCCGCTTCGTCAATAACTCCGCCCTTTGTAGACACGCGAACCACCTCAAAGCCATCCCGTTCCAGCCTTTGCATCACATTTTCAACGGCAGGATGCTCGCTGTTTGTGGTAATGACTTTATTTTGTCTTCTTTTTTCCTTGGAATAAAGGCAGCCGAGGATCGCCTGATTGTTTGCCTCGCTTCCGCAGGAGGTAAAGATCAGATTCTCGGGATTGGGTCTCGGCACGCCAAGTGCCGCTCCAACCTGCTCTCTCGCGTGATCGAGAAGGCGCTTTGCCTCAAGCCCCATTCCGTGACGCGAGGAGGGATTTCCGTAGACCTCCATCGCCTCGGTTATTTTTTTCTTCGCCGCCGCCGACAGCTCGGTGGTAGCGCTGTTATCCAGATAGATCATAATGACTCCTTTGCGTGGAAAAGGAAAGCCTCTTCAAGAAGCTTTCCCTTCTCACACACCCATCCTTTTCAAAAAGAACGGAAAAAATGATTTTTCAAAATTCAACGTCCGAGCCGCATCACTTTCTGCCGATATAGAAATGCTCGATCATCAAATCCACGTCGTTAAGATGAGCGTCAAACACCTCGGGCAGGGCTGTATAGGTCAGAACGTAATAGACCGCGCCTTGCATAACGATCGCCTGCATCTGTCGATATTCCACACCGCCGATCACAACGGTATAGACGTATTTTTTTGCCTTGATACCGCTCATTTCGATCTCGGTATCAGACAGCAGCGTATAGGAATCAAAGACCGTTTCGTATCGCTCCTCACACTCGGCAAAGAAGTCGGAAACCGTCTTGCTCTCGTCGCCCGTCATATACATCTGCAGGCTGACGTTGGCGCTGTCATTCTCGGGGGCATATGCCGCGCTGATCTCGGTCCTGTCGTTGATGACCCAATCCACGGGCACAAAGAAGCGATAAGCACGCTCGTCGGTAGAGATCAGCTTCATTCCCTCGGGAAGCTCCACATCATCGGCATACTCTTTTTTCTCCTCGCTGCGGTAGGGCTCGGCAAAGACGAAGTAAGGGATGATTCCCTTTCCGTCGCTATCACCCTCCACGGCTTCCACGTGAGAGTCGTAATACTCCTCGGGAGCGCTGTAGAGCAGGATATACATTTCGCCGCCATATCTCGCCATCACCTGCAGAAACTTATAGACCGTTTCCACAGTTTCGCCGTCATCCTTGACAGACACCTTTGCGCTGTAGGATGCCTTTACCGCAGGCTGACCGCCCAGAACAGCCTTCTCGGTCTTGCCCGAAAAGCTATATTCCGTAAGGGATCCCGCAAGCATCTCATTACTGTACTCCCAATACTCCTCCGCAGTCATTTCCGCGGCATCATCGGCTACGTATACGCTGACGGATGCATTTTCCGCCATAGAATAGAATGCGCCCGTCACACCGCTCCAGCTGTTTGACGTCCAACCCGTAGGCACGTACAGGCGAAAGCAATCCCCTTCACAGGCAATCAGCTGATATCCGTCGGGAACACCGCTCTGCGCTCCGCAGGAGGCAAGCGCACCGATCAATATGATACAGAGCAGCGCCCAAGCCACTCCTTTTTTGAAAATTCCAAGCATTTTTTACTCCAAAAATAATATCGTTAACCCGATTTTACACCGAAAATATGTAAATATCAATGCAAATTTGTAAATTTTACGCTTTGCATCACAGATTAAGCATTTCCTCCGCGGCGGACAAAATACCGATCTTGCCGCTCTCGTAGGTCAAGCCGCCCTGGAAGAACACGGTATATGGAGGACGCATGGGGCCGTCTGCAGACAGCTCGATGGATGCGCCCTGCACAAAGGCACCCGCCGCCATAATGACCTGATCGGTATAGCCGGGCATCGCCCAAGGCTCGGGGGTAACGAAGGAATCCACAGGCGAGCCCTTCTGTATTCCGCGACAGAACGCACAAAGCAGCTCGGGAGCACCCGTGATGACGGTCTGAATGATATCCGAGCGGATCTCGTTCCATTTGGGCGAAACGTTGTATCCCATTTCACCGAAGACGTAAGCCGCCAAATGGGCGGTCTTCAGCGCCTGCGCGGTGGTATGAGGCGCGTAGAAAAGTCCCTTATACATATTTTTCGTCTGGCCAACGGTGGCACCGACCTCAAGACCGCAGCCTACGCTTGTCAATCTGTAGGATGCAAGCTCCACAGCACGGGCAGTACCCGCGATATATCCACCGGTTTCCGCCATACCGCCGCCGGGATTCTTGATCAGCGATCCGATGATCATATCCGCGCCCACAGCCGTAGGCTCTCGTGTCTCGGTAAACTCACCGTAACAGTTGTCTACCACAACGTAGGTCTCGGGAGAGATCGACTTGACAAAGCGCACCGCCTCACCGATCTCATCCACCGATAAAGTTTTTCTGTTCAGATAGCCCTTTGAGCGCTGAATAAAGATCACCTTTACGGGTTTTCCTGCCGCAAGCTCTGCCTTCAGCGTTTCGCCGATTGCAGGCAGGTCGAAGCCGCCCTCTTCGGTCAGCTCGATCTGCTTGTATCTGACGCCGAAATCGGCAAGCGAGCCGTTGCCGGGAGTGCCCTGTATACCGATGACCTCCTCAAGAGTGTCGTAGGGCTTGCCCGCGATCGAGCACATCAGGTCTCCCGGACGAAGTAAGCCAAAGAGGCCGATGGTCAACGCCTGTGTGCCATTGACGATCTGATGGCGAACGAATGCCGCCTCGGCATCCATCACGTCTGCCCAGATGCGATCAAGCACGTCGCGTCCGCGGTCGTCGTAGCCATATCCCGAGGTGGTATCAAAATTCGTTGCCGCAACTCTGTGCTCACGAAAGGCGTCCATGACCTTATTCGTATTGATGAAGGAGATCTCGTCAATCTTTGCAAAGATCGGCGCAAGGTCCTTCTCTGCCGCCGCCGCGATCTCGTTGATTCTCTGTGAAAACTGCATTTTCTTATTTCCGCTCTTTCTTTATATTTCCTGTACGAATGCTACCGCAAGCTCTACGCAAGCCGTTACGTCATCCGCATCGATCATCTCCACGTTGGAGTGAATGTATCTTGTGGGGATCGAAAGCGCCCCCGCGTGCGCACCCGCGCCTGCCACCTGCATAGCAGAGGTGTCGGTGCCTCCCGCCAGCAATATTTCGCACTGATACTTGATCTCGTGCGCCTTTGCTATCTCGACCATCTTGTCTACAACAAGCTTGTCACAGATGACCGAGCTGTCCTTGATCTTGATTGCCGCTCCGCCGCCCACCGAGCAAGCCATAGGCTTGGCACCGGGAGTGTCACCCGTTGCGGTCACGTCAAAGGCAATGCCGTAATCGGGAGCGATGGCAAACGCCGCGGTCTTCGCTCCGCGACAGCCAACCTCCTCCTGTACGGAGAAGCAGAAATAGACGTCGTTCTTGCATCCCGTCTCGGCAAGCTTTTCCGCGATTTGGATCAGCGCAACGCATCCGATGCGGTCATCCATGGGTCTGCCGCAGATTCTTCTGCCGATCTTCTCCACGGAGTATCTTGCGGTAAAGAAGTCGCCAAGCTTCACCTTCTTCTCCGCGTCCTTCTTATCCTTTGCGCCGATATCAATATACACGGTGTCAGCGCGCAGATCGCTGGGGGCTGTTCCCGCATTGGGCACAAGGATACCCTTCACGCCTCTCTCCGAGACGACGTACGAGTAGCAGGCGGAAACGAAATTGATACCGCCGATCGTAGTAATACGAAGAAGTCCCGATTCCTCGATATGCGTTACCATAAATCCGATCTCATCCATATGCGCGCAGAGCATGATCTTCTTTTTGTCCTCGCCGTTACCGTATTTGACGGCAATGAGGTTGCCCATAGCATCCTCCCAAACCTTGTCGCAGAAGGGCGCGATAAAGCCCGTGATCTTGTCCGATATAGCCTTTTCTCTGCCCGAGACAGAGGGGCAGTTATTGAGAGCCTTGATTAAATTAAGCATTTTTTATCTCCATTCCGCCGCCAAGAGGCGGCACAAACATTAATTTTCAGATTGCGACGGTATCGTATCAAATCTTATTTGCCGCCACAAGCGTGCTGACGAAATTCTTCAACGAAACGTAATCCTCGCTGTCACACACGCAGGACGCGCTGTGCATATATCTGACGGGAGCGGCAACCGAAACGACCTTGACTCCCTCACAGCTTCTCTGAATATTGACCGCTCCGGTCTTTCCCGTTGCTGTGCGCTTGATCTGATACTTCACGTGTCCTCTTTCAGCCTCGCCGATAGCAAGCTCGGTCAGCTGACGGTCATAAATCGCACCCGTATCCGCAAAGCTGATGGCAACGCCCTCACCAAGCTTGACGGAGCAAGCGGGCTCTCCCGCTCCGGCGTCTGCCGCCTCTACCGAATCCAGCACCACCGCCACGTGAGGTCTGATCGATTGCGCGGCAACCTTGGTAGCCGAGAACCATATCTCTTCACAGCAGGTGAACGCAAAGTAGAGATCGCAGGCAAGCTCAGAACGCTTTTCCTTAAGCTCACGCATGATCTCGATCATAGCGGCACAGGGCAGCCTGCCCTCCAGCGCCTTACCCTTCATATATTTTCCATCCTTACCAAAGGTCGCAAACTCCGATCTGAACACACCTACGTCGCCGATATCCAGCACGGCTCTCGCCTCTGCCTCATTCTCCGCGCCAATGTCGATATTCATCTTTGAGACCGGTGTTGCGTGCTTTCTCTCCTCCGCGGATTGCAGATGGATCGCCTTTGACGCCACGATACCGTCGATCTTTTTATTTTCATCACCAAGGATCATACCCCTGCCGCAGAGAACACGGGGATCCACGCTTCCGATGGGAGCAAATTTCACGTAGCCCTCCTCGGTAAAGTCTGACACCATCACTCCGACCTCGTCCATATGGGCGCAGATCATCACGCGGCGGGGCTCGTCCGCATTATAATACAAACCTCCGCCGCAGATCTTGGCGATCACGTTGCCTGCGCGGTCGGTGCAATATGCGTCACAGCAATCGTCTATCTGGGAAATGATGAATTCCGCAACGTTCCCCTCGCACCCCGAGGGGCCAAAGAGCTCGGACAGCTTGCCCACAAGCTCTGTTCCGTAATATTTTCTCATCTTGCAAACACCTCCGCGATACTCTTGGATTTGATAAATTCGCTGACCAGATCGGACAGAGCCTGCGCATCCTCAAGAGACAAAAGCTCCTTTGCGGTATGCATATTACGCAGGGGCAGACTGCAGAGCACCGTGGGAATACCGTCTCTGACGGTTCCCGTGGCGTTGGCATCGGTTCCCGTGCTTCCGGGAGATGCGCGAAGCGTATATTTGATGCCCTTCTCTTCGCAAAGCTTTACTGTCATTTTCGTCAGCTTTCTATTTGTAACGGGAGAGACGTCTATAGAAACACCCGTACCCACCGCGGTCCACTTCATACCCGTCATTTCGGGGATCCAGGAGTTTGTCACGTCAAGAACAAGTGCATAGTCGGGATCGATGCCGTAAGCCGCAGGGCCTGCGCCAACACAGCCGATCTCCTCTCTCGTCGCGAAAACAAAATAAACGTCAGCAACCATATCAAGGCTGTCGGTCTGCTTGATTCCATAGACCGCGCAAGCACCGCAGGCCTTATCGTCAAAGGCTTTTCCCACAAGCTTGCCGTTCATAAGCTCGGTATATTCGCCCTTATAGCCTACCGCTGTGCCGAGAGGACAGATCTCCTCAAGCTCCGCCTTGGAATATCCCGTATCGATCAGAAGCTGATCGATGGTCTTGAGGCTGTCATCGCCCCACTTGCGCATGCTTTCGGCAGTAGTGGCAACGATTCCCGTAATCGTCTCCTTACCGTAGATCACCACCTCGCTTGAGGGCAACAGGCGGGTATCCACGCCGCCCACGTTGGTAACGGTCAGGAATCCGCCCTCCTTGATCCCCGTGACCATCATACCGATCTCGTCAAAGTGGCAGTCCACAAGGATCCTAGGGGCATTTTCCTTTCCGCACCGCTTGACGAAAATATGATTGCCGATCCTATCGGTGTAGCTCTCGTCAAAATATTTACCGATCACGCTGCAAAGCGCGTCTGTGCTGTATCTCTCGTATCCCGTGACCGACATCAACTCGGAAAGAGAAACGATCAGTTCCTTTAAACTCATATTTATGTATTCCTTTCTGATATTTCGTAGCCTCAGCTATCAGAGCCCGTTTACGATCTCTTTGAAATAGTTTCCGCGCTCCGCAAAATCGCGGAAGCGGTCAAAGCTGGCGCAGGCGGGAGACAGCAGAACAGCGTCTCCGCTCTCCGCAAGAGCAGATGCCGACAGCACGGCGTCTTTAAACTCGGGAATATGCTTCACTACAAGACGCGCGGGATCGTACAGGGGGCATTTTTCGATCTCCGTCAATATCTTGGATGCCGCCTCACCGGTGAGAACGACCGCCTTGGTTCTTGTGCAAAGATCCCTTGCAAGCCCATCGAAGGGAATGTTCTTGTCCGAGCCGCCGCAGATGATCACAGGGGCTTTGGGAAGCGCCGAAAGTGCCGCCGCAGTCCTTGTGGGGCTGGAATCGATGGAGCTGTTGTAATACGTGACTCCCCGATGCGTGCGCACAAGCTCAAGCCGATGCTCCACTCCTCCAAAGCTTGTCGCCACCTCACGCACCGTGTCGTTTGAAACGAGACCGCGCGTCAATGCGATTGCCGCCATATAGTTTTCCACGTTGTGCCGTCCGGGAAGCAGGATATCCTTGCTTGTGAGCACCGCTTCTCTTTTTCCCTCGCCCTCAAAGAAGATCACACCGTCCTTTTCATAGATCGCATTGCAGTTCTCCTTGAAAAAGGGTACGATCTCGCCATAAGACGAGGCCTTGGACGAAAAATAAGTAACAGGCAGGTCGCTGTTCTTGGCGATCTCCCGTGTAACGGCATTTTCGGCGTTGGCAACCAGCATAGAGACAGGTGCGTGACGGCAGATATTGCACTTTGCGCTGATGTATTCATCCATATCGGTATGCCAATTGAGGTGATTGGGTGTGATATTGGTGATCACCGCTCTTGACGGCGACAGCGTCATAGTCTGCAGTTGAAAGCTTGAGAGCTCTACCACGGCAACGTCCTCTGCGGTCATTTTTCCCACAAGGGGCAACAGCGGCGCACCGATATTGCCTCCGATATACGCCTTACCCGATCCGCGCTTTCTCATTTCGGTCTCAAGCAAAAGGTGGGTGACCGTAGTTGTAGTGGTCTTTCCGTCCGAGCCCGTGATACCGAGGACCGGACAGGGACAGACCTCAAGGAAGAGCTCCATCTCACTCGTCAGCACCGCGCCTCCCTTCACCGCCTCTGCGATCTGTGGCAGATCGTGACGGATCGCAGGTGTACGGAAGATATAATCTCCGCGAAGCTCTGCAAGATACTGCTCTCCCAAAGTGAATACTGCTCCCCGCGAAGCAAAGCTGACAGCCTCGCTGTCAAGCAGAAGCTTTTCGTTGCGATCCCGCACGGTTACCTGCGCCCCGGCCTGCAAAAGCATATCTACCAAAGGCTTATTGGACCTGGCAAAGCCCAACACGTTGCATTTTTTATTTTTAAACTTCTTGATTAAATATTCATTGACCGTCAAAATGACCTCCGGGCGAAATTTTTCGCTATTATATATTATATAATATTTATGTATTTCTTGCAAGTAGATTTCGCGCAAAATCTAAAATTTTTTGTAAACAAACACAAAAATCGACAAAAAATGCGAAAACTGCTCTTTTCAAAAGTGAAAAAGTGTGCTATAATTATATAAATTAATATGTTCAGGAGGAAAGCTATGAAAATAAGGACCTTCCGTCGTTTTCAGATAATGGCTTCAGTCGTATATCTGGTAGCGATCGTATTGACTCTGCTCTTTCTGAATCTTTCCTACCACAATTGGAAAAAGCTTGACACCGATCCTCTGCTCTTCGCCTTCGGCTTTTTAGCGGTCAGCTTGATGTATTTCCCCTTTTTGGTGTCCGCTCTGTCAGCGCTCCAACTTCATATCACCCACATTCAATACGGAGAGCTCTACACGGTGCCGATGAAAGCATTAAAGGCGACAGCACTCGTTCTCCTTATCACCTGCAGCGTGTCAAACCTGATTGCTATTACCGTTGACAGCGGAATGCTTATCTCCACCGCCTCTACGGTTGCGGCAGCGCTGCTTATCGTCACCGACACTCTTGTCTGCGCAATAAAAAAGCGCGCGCTTCCCAAAGACTGACTAAAACGACATTTTTACATAGATTTTTGAAAGGAAACCAACATGGCTCAAGATAACAAAACGAACGCCACACAACACTATAACGACCAAAGCATCCGTGCCCTGAAGGGCGCAGACCGTGTGCGTAAGCGCCCCGCGGTCATTTTCGGATCCGACGGTCTGGAGGGCTGTGAGCACTCCTATTTCGAGATCCTCTCCAACTCGGTAGACGAGGCGAGAGAGGGTCACGGAAACGTGATCCTCACGATCCTCCACCCCGACCACAGCATCACCGTGGACGACCACGGACGCGGTGTTCCCTTGGGCTACAACGAAAAGGAACAGAGATGGAACTGGGATCTGATTTACTGTGAGCTTTACGCAGGAGGTAAATACGATAACAACAACGGCAGCTCCGCCTACGAATATTCTCTCGGCCTCAACGGTCTCGGTGCCTGCGCGACACAGTACTCCTCCGAGTTTATGGACGTCTATTCCTACGACGGCAAGTTCGAGCGACACATCGCCTTCAAAAAGGGTGAGCCCGTAACCGGTCAGCTTGAGGAAAGAGAGCTTGACAGAAAAGAAAAAAGAACGGGTACGGTCATTCATTGGCGACCCGACACCGAGGTCTTTACAGACATCAATATCTCCCCCGAGCATATCAGCGACATTCTTCACCGTCAGGCGGTGGTTACCGCAGGTGTGACCTTCGTCTTCCAATACACCGACGAGAACGGCGAGACAGTCGAAAATAAATATTTTTATGAAAACGGCATCTCCGACTACATCAAGGAGATCGTGGGCGAGAGCGCACAGACCGAGCCCGTGCTCTGGCATCTTGAGGCACAGGGACGCGACCGCGAGGACCTGGACGATTACAAGCTGAAGGCAGATATCTCCTTCTGCATCTCCAACGCCACCAGCCGACTCGAATACTACCATTGCGCAAGCTATCTTGAATACGGCGGATCTCCCGACCGTGCGGTTAAGAGCGCATTTACCTTCGCACTTGACAAATACATCAAAAACGCGGGTAAATATCTGAAGAACGAGAACACAAGGATCACCTTTGCCGACGTGGCGGATTGCTTGGTTCTTATCAGCAACAGTATCTCCACGATGACGTCTTACGAAAACCAGACCAAGAAGGCGATCAACAACACCTTCATCTACGAGGCTATGAATGAGTTCCTCCGTCAGCATTTGGAGATCTACTTCATCGAGCATCCCGTAGAAGCCGAGATCATGGCAAATCAGGTGCTTGTCAACAAGAGAAGCCGTGAGTCCGCAGAAAAGGAGAGGCTGAACGTCAAGAAAAAGCTGACGGGCACTATTGATATCGCAAACCGCGTAGAAAAGTTCGTCAACTGCCGCTCCAAGGATCCTTCGATCCGTGAGCTCTACATCGTAGAGGGCGACTCGGCTCTGGGCTCCTGTAAAATGGGACGAAACTCGGAATTTCAGGCGATCATTCCCGTCAGAGGTAAGACCTTGAACTGTCTGAAGGCTGACTATGACAGAATTTTCAAGAGCGAGATCATCACCGATCTTCTCAAGGTCATTGGTTGCGGCGTCGAGATCGAGAGCAAGAAGAAGGGCGACATTCTTCCCTTCGATCTTGACTCTCTCCGCTGGTCCAAGATCATCATCTGTACCGATGCCGACGAGGACGGTTTCCAGATCAGAACCCTGCTTCTGACTATGTTCTACCGTCTGCTTCCCACGCTTCTGAAGGAGCAGAGAGTCTTTATCGCGGAAACGCCCCTTTTTGAGATCACCACAAAGGATAAGACCTACTTCGCCTTCGACGAATTCGAAAAAGCCGACATTCTCAAGGAGATCGGAAGTAAAAAATACACGCTTCAGCGCTCCAAGGGTCTTGGTGAGAACGATGCGGATATGATGTGGGAGACCACTATGAATCCCGCTACCCGCCGTCTGATCGCCGTTACTCCCGCCGACGCGAAAAAGACCGAGGAGATCTTTGATACCCTTCTCGGAGATAATCTTCCCGCAAGAAAGGCTTTCATCGCCGCTCACGGTAAGGAATATATGAAAGACGTGGATGCGTAAAGGGCGGATTTCCGTCCTTTATTTGAATACAATATCAGACTTGCAATGATTCATTATAATTCGATTTAAGGAAGTAAAAATTACCGATACGCATTTAACAATACAATACTTTATTACAAAAAAACAATAGAATTGTCTCAAATCAGCGATTACAAATGTTCGGTATATCAAAAACGCCCGTTACGCTGTTATCAATTTGTGCTTTTTTACGGCAAGAACAAAGCAACATTGACCACATATAAAAAAGATGAATTAATATCCATTTTAGAAAGCATTGCAAAATGTAATCCCGGAGGTAAACCCGAATGACAAAAAGACGTTTCGGTAGATTTCAATTCAAAGACTATTGGTCATCATGGGTCGGAATATCGATACTGTGTTTTATCAGCATAACAGGCCTTTGTCTCAAAATGAATCCGTTTATATCCTCTTTTCCAATCATTCTTTCTCTTATTTGGATTCTTATCATTCTGTTTCCCTATCGTGAATGCTTTCAAATCGATGGCAGTGTGATTTCCGTTACTAAGGGACGAGAACTGCGACAGATCGAAATAACTGAAAATACCACTTTAGTTATTTCTTATACCTATCCCCATGCATTATATGGACTCAAATCCCTCAACATTTTGAAAAACAAGTATTCCTTGTCATTTGTTTCCGATTCATCTGTTGATGATATATTGGGTCGACTACATAAATCGTACCCCATCATATATACAAACAGCAACATCGAATCTGCATTTAATTATCAATTTCTATATAGCTTTGTATGCGATCAAGCCACATTAGATCAGATCCTGAACAACGGGTCGTATACGCTGATCATCCCCGAATCGCTCAAGAATCACTTTACTGTAAACTCCAACTCGGTAACAAAATATATAGACATCGGTTATTAAACGAAAAAGCCTTCTCGTTGAGAAAGGCTTTTTCTATATATTGAAAAACAGTTTGCCATCATTCATGTCCATACATATATGCTCCGCCCTCGGTTTTAAGCAGCTTTAAGCCCTGCGTAGTGATCATACTTTCGGGCAAAGGAATATCTGTCACAATGTAGTCGACAGAAGACAGCTGAAAAAGGCAAAACGGTGAGCATCGATCAAACTTTGTGGAATCACAAAGAAACACCGTTTTTTTACTGCGTGCAAGCATAGCGAGCCGCAACGAGGTCTCTTCCTCGGCATAATCCGAGATCATACCGTTTTCGTCAAGTGAGGAGGACGAGAAGAACATCAGATCGGCATAAAAGCCTGCTACGGTTCGCTCCGCAACGCTACCGGCAAACGCCAAAGATTCACCAACGAGCCTGCCGCCCGTTGAAAACACGCGGATATTCTGCTTTGCCAAGGCCTGACACATCAAAATTCCATTTGTCACTACACTGACGTTGGCTGCTTCTTTGATATGCTCCGATAGGCAAAGTGCCGTACTTGAGGCGTCGGCAAAGATCATTTGATCGTTTTCGATAAGTTCGGCTGCCAGGCGCGCGATCCGCATTTTTTCCTTTACCCTTTTTCCTCTCCTGTAGGAAACGGGCGTATTGATCACGTCACCCGCAAGCATAGCTCCACCGTGACTGCGACGCACAAGCCCCTCTTTTTCAAGCTGATCAAGGTCTCTGCGCACCGTAGGCTGGCTGGCGTACAGTCTCTCTCCAAGATCTCTGACCCCAACGAAGCCCTCGCTTTTTAGAATCTCCAATATTTCCTCATGACGTTTATTCTTACCCATAATCCACCTACACAGTTGAGCGATTTTTGAGCGTTTTCAAAATACAAGCCAAATATTGACAGATAACGCTCACTCGTGTATAATTATATATGAAACCGATCCACTTGTCAACAACCAATCCAAAACGGAGAAAAAAATGTTAAAACTGATTGCCTTTGATCTTGACGGAACGCTGACACAGCACAAAACACCGCTTGACGATAAAAACCGCGCGGCTCTCTGCCGTCTTGCAAAAAAATATACCCTCGTTATGGTAGGCGCGGGACAATGCCGCCGCATTTTTAATCAAATGGGTGAGTTCCCCATTGATATTATCGGTAACTACGGTCTGCAATACTGCTCTTACGACCGCGAAAAGAAGAATATCGTTACCGTTCGCGACCTGACACTTCCCTGCGACCGTGAAAGCGTGGAAAAAAGAGTGACCCTTCTTCGCGAAAAGCACGGATTCACCTCTTTTGCCGGCGAAAGTGTAGAATTTCACCCCTCAGGATGTGTGACCTTTGCGATCCTTGGAACGAAAGCGGCACAGGCGGATAAATTAGCCTTCGACCCCGACAGAAGCAAGCGACGCAAGATTTATAAAGAGGTCTGCGAGCTGTTCCCCGAGTACGTGGTGTTCGTGGGTGGCTCTTCCTCCTTCGATATGGCGCCCAAGCCCTACAACAAATATCACGCTCTCGACCTCTACTGTAAAGAAAAGGGCTTTTCCCACGATGAGGTTGTATTCGTTGGTGACGACTATGGCTTGGGCGGCAACGACGAATCTGTCTATCTCTCGGATTTCGGCTTCATCAAGGTAGATAATTACACGAAATTTGAAGAATGCATCAAAGAATTATTATAAGGAGTAAATATGGAAATAAAAGATTTGCTTATTGGAAAAGACCCCTGCGAGTGCGGCATGGCACACAGATGCCCCATCGATCACGTGATCATAGGCGAGAGCGCCTGTGACGAATTGCCCCGCATCACCGAAGGGCATACCGGCATTCTGCTCGTTGCAGACAAGAATACTTACCGTGCCTGCGGTGAGTTGGTTGCATCAAAGCTTGGTGAAAAACTTGCAGATACTCTTGTATACAAGACCGACGGAATTCTCGTTCCCAACGAGATCGCCATTGACGAGCTGCAGAGCCACGTGACCGACAAGACCGATCTGATCGTCGGTGTCGGCTCGGGCGTGATCAACGACCTCTGTAAGATCGTCAGCTTCAGGAACAAGCTTCCCTACTACATTGTAGCAACCGCGCCCTCTATGGACGGATACGCTTCCAAGGGCTCGGCTCTCATTCTCGACGGAATGAAGGTGACTCTGAATGCCGACGTACCGCGAGCGATCATTGCCGACGTCAACGTTCTTGCAAACGCGCCCTTCGATATGATACAAGCAGGCTACGGCGACATCATCGGCAAATATTCCTGCTTAAACGATTGGCGGCTTTCGGCTCTCGTGAACGGCGAATATCTCTGCCCCTTCGTAATGAATGCAACCTATGAAACGGTAGAAAAAACCGTCAGTCTT
Source organism: Clostridia bacterium (assembly GCA_017462125.1). The sequence continues at coordinate 16,788 of JAFTRQ010000204.1, forward strand.
GCAGACGGAGTTAAGGAACGGGATCCCAAAGCCATTGGCGCATTGATGGAGGCTTTGGTTGCGGTTGGAATCCTGATGGCTTACGTTGGCAACTCCCGTCCCGCATCGGGCAGTGAGCACCATCTCTCCCACTATTTTGAGATTGTTGGCATAGAGCGCGGTGAAGACTATCTCGCTCACGGAATCGACGTCTGCTTCTCTGCTATTGAGACCGCAAGGCTTCGCGAAAAGCTCGTTTCCATTGACAATATCGACGCTTACGGATACAGCTTCGACAAGGAAGCTTACGAGCGCGAGATCCGCCGCATCTACGGAAGCGTTGCCGACGAGGTCATCGCTCTCCAAAACAAAATGGGTTGGTATTCGGTTGACCGTCTCCCTCGCTACAAGGAAAAGTGGAGCGAGATCAAGGCAGTCCTCTCCGATTGCCCGTCCTCTGCCGAAATGCTCGCCCTCTGTGAAAAGGTGGGCTTGGATTACAGTACCTACAAAGATCTATATGGCGAAGCAAAGATCGCCGATGCGCTCCTTTACGCAAAAGACTTAAAGGACAGATATACCGTGCTTTGGATGTATTTTGACCTGAATGTCAAATTTTGATTTGTTGGGGTGTTGAGTGGCGCAGATGTACGCGGTAAGCCTCCCTTTACACAAGGGAGCCTTTCCATGTGTATCTCATCTCCACCGATAAATCCCAATTTATAACCTTCATTAAGGAGAATTATTATGAACTATTGGACACAAAGCAAGAACAATATTTACGTAGCGGCACACAGAGGCTGGTGCGCCAAATATCCCGAAAACACAATGGCGGCGTTCCGCGCGGCGATGGAGCTTGGTGTCGATCAGATCGAAACCGACGTTAGAGTAAGCCGTGATGGAGAGCTTGTACTGATCCATGACGCAACGGTTGACAGAACGACAAACGGCAAAGGTCTTGTTTGCGACAAGCTGCTTTGCGAATTGAGAACTCTCGATGCGGGAAACGGTGAGCAGATCCCTACCCTGCGCGAGCTGATGGAGCTTGTAAAGGATCATCCCACAATGACTCTTGATATTGAGCTGAAGGAATATCCCACGACAGGCAGAGAGCAGCTCTCCTACGACGTTTGCGACAAGGCTCTTGCCATGATCGACGAATACGGCTTCTCCGACCGCGTGGTCATCAACACCTTCTCTGGCAAGCTCCACGAATATATCGAGGACAAATACGGTGCCAAATATCGCCGTCACGTCTACTATCCTATGAACAATCTCGGCGCTGTCACCCGCAATCCGTATAAGACCGCCTATTGCTGTTGTATGTTCGCAACCGTTCCCTCGCCCTTCAATATGGCGGAAAAGATGGAATTTGACCGTATGGCATCCTACGGCGTTGAGCCTTGGGCAGGCGCGGGGGTTCGGGACGAAGCAGGCGTGGACGCGGCCATCGCTTGCGGCGCAACGCTCATTACCTGCAACAATCCCGATGTGATCCTTAATCTTTTGCGCAAAAAGGGGTATCATAATTAAGTGACAAAGGAGTGGTGATTTATGTTCAGAATCGGTGTTTCGTCCTGCGGTCTTCCCACCACCGAAGAGACCTTTGCACAATATCAGGCGGCAGGCATCTCCGCTATGGAAATCAGTGTTATGCCTAAAGAAGGTGACCTTTTGGACGCGCAAGAGATTGCTTCTCTTGCCAAAGAATACGGCGTGGAGCTTTGGTCTTATCATCTTCCCTTCCACGGTTATGGAATTGCTTATCCCCACGTTGCCAAGATCACGGTGGATAAATTATAAAGAAATGGCGTGAGGTTGGCATTGAAAGGTTTGTGTTTCATCCAAGCTCCGACAATCCCGACGGAAGACGCGAGGAAAAAATGGCGCTCGCCAAGGAGAATCTTGCCCTGCTTGCAGACTTTGCGAAGGCTGAGGGCGCTGTCCTCTGTATTGAAAACCTACCCCGCACCTGTCTCGGAAACTGCTCCGACGAGATTCTCAAGCTGCTTGCACTTGACGACAGCCTTATGGCTTGCTTCGACACCAATCACCTGCTGAGTGAAGATCCTGCAGATTTTGTCCGCAAGGTGGGCAAAAGGATCATTACCACCCACATATCGGACACCGATTTCATTAACGAACGCCATTGGCTACCCGGTGAAGGAAGGGTTGATTGGACAGCTCTCATCGCCGCTATGAAGGAGATCGGATACACAGGTGTCTGGATGTACGAGATCGGCCCCAAATGCCCCGACAGCATCCTTCGCAAACGCGATATTGAATTGACCGACTACGTCTTGAACGCAAACGAACTGTTCGAGGGAAAGAATCCCCCCCTCTTCTCCACACCTCACCCCAATCCCCCGAAAGGGTATTGGCCGTAAACATAATCTCAAAGCACCCCGAAGCCGACGTTTCAGCAGGCTTCAGGGTGCTTTTCAAATCATTTGGTTTCTTCAGCTTTCTTGAATTTTTTATACGGCAACGCAACCACGACACCGACTACCATAAGTCCAATCCATACAAGGATCAGATTCTTCCAACCGATCTCGCCCACCGCGTTTGCAAAGATGAGGTTTGCCGCCGCGGCCGCCATATAGCTGACAAAGTCTAAAAATCCCGTAGCGGTGGATATCATTCCCGTATCCCTTAGGCTTGGGCAATATCTGCTCCAGAGCATGCTTGCCGCGCCGTTTGAGGACATAATCGCAAGGACGATACACACGATATTGAATGCGACAGGCTTGACAAAATAGGTCAAGGTAAAAAAGATCACCGCGCTTGAAAACATCAAAAGCACCGTTTTGTTCATATCGTGACCCAACCGCTCGTAAATAAAGACGGCGATAAAAGTGGTAAACGAGATCACAAGAGTAGCCACGGTGAAGAGTTTTGCCGACTTATCCGAGGAGAATCCCAGATACTGATTGATATAAGTAGGCAACCAAAAGACCACCGAGGTACGGACCACACCCGTCAGGATCGAAATAAAGGTAAACTTCACGATGCTTCTCTCAAAAAGCACCTTGATATTGCCCGATCCCTTATGCTGTGGCTTAAACTGCCCGTATCTGACGACCCCACGTTTCTCGAAAGCCGTAAAAAAGACAAAGGACAGCACAGCCATCAAAAACAGCAGGCCGCTACTGACGGCAAAAACGCTCTGCCACGCAAGCAATGCGGCAAGCAGTCCCGCAGATGGTGAGCCGAAAAAGGATGCGAACGTATATCCGAGACTGCATCTTGTGGCATAGATAGGCTCGGTATTCTCCGACACCACCTTGGTCATAGGACCGTAGATCATGGAAAGGAAAAAGCCTGTACATCCATAGGCTATTACTGCCAACACAGGGGTAGCAGCCACTATAGAAAAGACGATATTTGCAGCTCCTGCTCCAAGAAGTCCCATAAATATCATCCATTTTGTGCGGATCTTGTCACCGATCGCTCCGTTTATGAGCTGACCCACGGCATAACACACGAAATAAACCGAGGAAACGGTACCGATAAATTCCTCGCTGTATCCGTTCTCGACCATCTGCGGTGTAACCGCGCTGAGGATATTTCTTGCTACGTAGACCGCAAGGTAGGATACCGAGCAGAGCGAGCCGATATAGATTGCTTTTTTTGCACTTTGCTTCATAGTCACATCAATCCTTTACGTTATGCATGCCGAGAATTTCGCTGATTCGGAAATATCTGCTCTTTCCTTCGGATTCGTTCATATTGCGGAGCTCCGATACAAGGGCATCAACGATCGCAAGTTGAGACATTCGCACCTGATTTGCAGTTTCGCTGAGTGCATTCCCTGCAGGGCAAGCCAAAAGAACCGTGTCTGCAAGCGCGGCAAGAGGAGAGTCCTTATGAGCTGTGATCGCTATGATCGGTGCACCGTTCGACTTTGCAAGCTTCACGGCATCGATAACGTCTCTTGTCTGCCCCGAATATGATATCGCCACAACAAGGCTGCTTTCATTCAGAAGCGATGCAGACACCGCGCAGGTCAGAACGTCGCTGACAAAATTTGCAGGAAGCCCAAGCTGTATCAGCTGATAATACATATCAGTAGCTACTACTGCCGAGCGAAAAATGCCATATATTTCGATCTTGCGGGCTCGGAGGATCATTCTGCAGGCGGACTCAAGTGCCGCGGCATCATTGAGCGTAACGGTGTTCTGAAGCCCTTGATAAATGCCGTCTGCCGTCTTTTGAAGCACGGTCTTCATCGAGTCGCGACTCTCAACCGTACTGAACGGGCGCTCGGTTTCCTGCATCAAAGCCTGAGCTACGGCAAGCTTCAGCTCGGGAAAGCCGCCTCCGCTGTATTTTCTTGAAAAATTTATAATGCTTCCCTGCGCTACACCGGAAATTTGCGCAAGCTCACTTAAGGAATATTTTGTAAATCTTTCCGGATCCGCAAGAAGCACCTTTGCGATCTTCCTCTCGGCCGAGCTCATAAACTCTACCGTCGATCTCAATTCGTGCAACAGTTTTTTCTCCATAAAGCCTCCGATTTTGAGATTTTCTCATTTTTAGATTGTTGCGATTAATTATATCACATTTTCAAAATAATGTCAACAAGAATTAAGCAAAAACAGTTTCCTGAACAAATTTGCTTGACAAAGCAAATTTGCCGTGATAGAATGATCTTAACGGCAACGAAAGTACGGAAACGAATATGTAATCAAGCAATTGCCGTTGACCGCGAAGCCTGCCTGTGGAAGGCATATTTCCTTTTCTGTCTGTTTAAAAGATAGATAAAGTAACTATCGTACAACATTTTGTAGCATTTGTGCAAGTATTTCACGGCAAAATGTACTATAATTCAATTATAAAATAAAAAAACGGAGGGTTCATATGTCAAAGCTTCCATATAGACAAATACATCTTGATTTTCACACATCCGAGTGTATCGAGGGCATCGGCAGCCGTTTCTCAAAGGAAAATTTTGCCGCGGCTCTAAAGGCGGGACACGTCAACTCCATCACGCTTTTCTCAAAATGCCATCACGGCTGGGCATACCATCCGTCAGAAGCAAACCAAATACATCCGCATCTGGATTTTGACCTTCTCGGTGCACAGCTTGAGGTTTGCCGCGAGCTTGGCGTGCGTGCCGAGATCTATCTTTCGGCGGGATTTGACGAAAAATATGCCGTCACACATCAGGATCATCTGCAAAGAGACATAAACGGCAACTGCGCGCCCTTCGACGCACCTTGCTATCATCGCATCTGCTTCAACACCCCATATTTGGATATTCTCTGCGCACAGGTCGAGGAGGTTATGGTCAGATACAAGGGACAGTTCAACGGTGTTTTCCTTGACATTATAGGCGCCGCTCCCTGCTGGTGTGAGCATTGTAAAGCCGAAATGGAAAAGCGCGGAATAGATCTTCAGAACAGAGGTCAGGTCTATGGCTATGCCAAAGAGCTTTATCAGCATTACTGCGACCGCATTGACGAAGCTGTTCACAAGCACGATCCCGATATGCCGATCGTTCACAACGATGGCGGTGCCATTTTCCGTGGACGTAAGGTCGCCTTCCGCAATACAAAGCATCTCGAGCTGGAATCCCTGCCTACGGGCGGATGGGGATACGACCATTTTCCCCGTGCGGCGGCTTATGCGAGAACGCTTGGCAAGGAATTTCTCGGTATGACCGGTAAATTCCACCTCTCTTGGGGTGAATTCGGCGGCTACAAGCATCCCAACGCTCTCCGATACGAGGCGGCGCTCTCAAACGCCTGCGGAGCGAAATGCTCGGTGGGCGATCAGCTCCATCCCGACGGCGAAATGGATCTTGCCACCTACCGTCTTATCGGTAAGGCATATGCAGAGGTAGAAGCAAGAGAGCCCTGGATGACAGACTCCGAATACATAGCAGACATCGGTCTCGTTTCGGCCGAGGCTTGCATCAACAGCCCCCACAGCGCCGATTTTAACTGCGGCGAGATGGCGGCAAGTAAAAATATGCAGGATTTTGGTGCCAACAGAATGCTGCTTGAGGGTCACTATCTCTACAATATCGTCGACCCCGACGAGGACTTCTCGAAATACAAGCTGTTAATCCTGCCCGATAACGTCACCGTTGACGGCGGATTCAAGGATAAGATCGCCGCTTATATGGCGAATGGCGGAAAGCTGCTTCTGTCGGGCAAATCCGGCGTCGACAAGAGCGGGCGCTTTGCAATCGACTTTGGCGCGCAATTTGAGGGTGAAAGCGAATTCAGACCCAACTATCTCCGTCCCACCTACGAGCTCTATCCCAACGGCTTGACCTCTTACGTAATGTACAACAAGTGCTACAACGTCAGCCTTTCCGACAGCTTTGACGGAAACGTCCGCATTCTGCGCAACGACAGCTACTTCAACCGCACCCGAGAGCATTTCTGCTCGCACCGTCACACTCCCTACGACAGACAAAAGACAGACGTGGGCGCGATCGTGACAGGCAACGTGGGCTATATCGCATGGGAGATCTTCTCGGAATACGCCGAGGTAGGCTCGATCCACTTAAAGTATGCGGTGCTCGACTTGATCGACTGTTTGCTGGGCGACGGCAAGAGTGCAACCACCTCTCTCCCCTCTCAGGGAATTTTCGCTGTTATGAAGCAGGATACCTGCAACGGAACAAGGCTCGTCAACCACATCGCCTACGCTGTTCCCAAGGTACGCGGCAAGAACGTAGAGATCATCGAGGATATCCCTGTCGTGCTTGATACTGCCGTTACGGTCAAGTGCGAGAAAAAGCCCTCCCGCGTTTATCTCGCGCCCTCTATGGAAGAGCTTGATTTCACTTATGCTGACGGCAAGGTAAGCTATACCGTCCCCAAATTCGAGTGCTCAACCCTCGCGGTAATTGAGTTTTAACAAATAAGCATTATGATAGGGCAGGTTTTCCCGAATGGAAAGCCTGCCCTCTTATAATTATAAATCTAACTTGGCAAACACCTTAAAGATATCTCCCGCGCCCATAACGATAATCATATCGTCCTTTTGCGCGGTTTTTTTAATGATCGTGGCGATGGAGTCAAGGTCACCGCCATAAACAGCCTTTTCGCCAACCGTTGCCGCCAGCTTTTCTGACGAGATTCCGTAGATATTCTCCTCTCTTGCGGCATAAATATCTGCCAGAACAACCTGATCCGCATCTGCAAACGCATCGGCAAACTGCTCCGCAAGAGCGGCCGTACGGCTGAAGGTATGGGGCTGAAATACGCAGATCAACCTGCCGCGGCAGGCTTTTTTCGCGCCCGCAAGGGTTGCCTTCACCTCCGTGGGATGGTGACCGTAATCATCGTAGACAGCGGCACCGAAAAGCTCGCCCTTATATTCCATACGTCTGCCCGCGCCCTTGAAATCAGCAAGACCTTGCGCGATCACATCCGCAGAGATTCCACAGGTAAAGGAAGCCGCGGTTGCCGCCAGCGCGTTATATACGCTGTGCTGACCAAAGGCAGGAAGAGACACGTGAACAAAATGCGCACCTTTATAAAGAACGTCAAACGTAATGGGAAAGGCATTGAGATCGATATTCACCGCCCGAAAATCGGCGACCTCGGAAAGACCGAAGCTGATCTTATTGGCAGTAACGCGGTCGGCAGAAATCACTGTGTTTTCGTCATCCACGTTATAGACCACCGTACCGCTGTCCCCAACGATCGAGGCATACCTTGTGAAGGAATCACGGATCTGCTCGATGCTCTTGAAATAATCCACGTGCTCCATCTCGGCGTTCAGAAGGATTGCCACGGTAGGATTGAAATCCAGGAAGCTGTCCATATATTCACAGGCCTCGAAGATAAAATGATCTCTTTGACCGAGATAATACGCGCCCCCCATAGGAGCATAGGTCGCGCCCGAAACGATAGTGGGATCGCTGCTCTCTCCCATCCTTGCCGCGTCAAGAAAGATCTGCGCGCACATAGAAGTGCAGCTGCTCTTTCCGTGCATACCGGCAACACCGACGCGGTTCTTATATTCGGTCATAATATAGCCGAGATAGTCCGCGCGGGAAATACAGGGAATCTGCTCCCTCTGCGCTCTCACGTATTCGGGATTATCGGGAGATACCGCCACGGTATAGACCACAGCTCCCGTATCCTCCCCAAGATTCTCCTCCGCGTGGGAATAAAACATTGTGATATTTTCTCGTTCAAGCTTCTCGGTCAACGCACTTCTGCTTCTGTCCGATCCCTTGACACAAAATCCCGCCCTTGCGGTCAAAAGCGCAAGAGAAGACATCATAATACCGCCCGCGCCAAGAAAGAAGACCGTTTTTCCGCGGCTTGCGTGCATGATCTCACGGATCCTCTCCGCTCCAAGATGTGTATTCGGTGTAGACAATTCGATTCAACTCCTTTGCACAAAAATCATTAAATTTATATGAACTTCGCATTTATTTACATAATTCGACGAAAATTACCACCCAACATTGCCAATTCTTCACAAAAAATACGCATTGCAATTGAATAGTCTTCACACAAGGCAATTATAATGTTATTTGTAAAAATAAAACTACCGAAAAGGAAAACATCAACGGAGGAAAAACCATGCAGATCACAGACGTAAAGGTAAGAAAGCTATTTGAAGAAGGCCCTATGAAGGCGATCGTTTCGGTCACCTTTGACGGTCAGCTGGCAGTTCACGATATCAAGCTGATCAATACACGCGATAAATTTTTCGTTGTTATGCCCAGCAGAAAGAATCCCGATGACACCTACCGTGACATCGTTCACCCCATCAATTCCCAATTCAGAGCCGCTCTTGAGCAGGCAGTGATCAACGCTTACGAGGACGCTCTCGCACACGCAGAGGAATTCGCAACCACAGCTGAGGAAGTATAACACTTCTATATCTTCTATAAAAGGAAATCCGCATCGGGTTTCCTTTTTATTTTTTTTCGCAAAGCGTGCCGTGAGAAAGCATCACTCTTCCCTGTCCATTGATGGTAACGCAACCGAAATCCGAGTCGTATCCGCCGATGCTTCCGGGATTAAACAGATCCAGCGGCTTCTCCAAGGTGATTCCGAACTCGCTCTCTCCCGCAGGCAGGTGCTTTTCAAGAGGCATATGCGTATGTCCGAACAGGACGATATCAGCATCCTTTCGCACCGCTGACGCAACGAGCCTGCCAAGAGAGCTCTTCACGCCGTAATCGTGCCCGTGGGTCATCATGATCCTTTTTCCGCCCAAGGTGATCAAAATCTCATCCTCACCCCGAACGCCACCGTAAACGCTGTAGAAATCACAGTTTCCGCAAACGGCATACAACGGGATGTCGCCAAAATCGCAATACGCCACGTCTCGGAGTCCGTCACCGAGAAAAACGATGGCATCGGGGCGCTTGACCTGCCGTTCAAACGCCTCCAGCAGCTTCGAGGTGCGTCCATGGGAATCGGAAAACACAAGTATATCCATAAAAATTCACTACTCTCAAATAAAATATGCCTCGAAAAGAGTCGATGCTATTACATATTATAGCAAATAATTGCGGTTTTGTCTATAGGCGACACACATTTTTTTCCATTGCATATACTGTAAATGAAATCATCCTCAGAAAGGAGACGGTAAAATATGACGCTTGACAAAAAAGCCATTGATATGCTTCTCTCGCTTGATGACAAAAAGCTGGCAATGGTGATCGCAAGGCTTGCCAAGGACGCAGGCATCGATCCCTCCACGCTTAACGTCGGTCCATCCGAGCTGGCGGGAATCCGCGCCGCGCTGTCCGTCGCCACCGACAGCGACATTGCCCGCGCGGGAGAGCTGTTACAAAACTACAAAAACGGGAAAAAGGGGTAATAAGCGATGACAGAGCAAGAAATGAATGCATCCGCGCAGAATAGCCCCGCAGGAACCGACTATCTGGCAGGAATCATCAAGAGTGTTCTTGCATCAGCAGAAGCGGAAGGAGCAGACACAGGCAGAAAAGCCGACACGGCACAAACCTCTGCAAAGGAAAGCGCTCCCACGGCAGACCTGTTCTCGTCTCTGCTCTCCAATCCCGAGCTGTTGGCGAAGCTCCCCTCCCTGATCTCCACCGTCAAGCCGATGATGGAGCTGTTGTCCGCCCGTCCATCCCCACCCACGGCCGCGGCCGCTGTTCAGCTTAACGAGGAACGCGCCAAGCCCACCTCTGCCGCTGAGAAAAAGGACGACGGTGCAGACCGTCGCGCCGCCCTACTCTGCGCTATGAAGCCCTATCTGAGTCCCGACAGACAAAACGCCATTGATTACATCATTAAGCTCAGCCGCTTGGGCGATATGCTGAAAAGCCTTTGAACACAAGGAAAACGGTGAACGATATGTACGTAAGACAGCCAAACATACAAGGCAACCGAATCAAGGTTCCCGAAAATTATAACGGCCACGCCTTTCAAGACCCGCCCCTCTACAACACAATGCCGCCACCCATCCGACAGATTCCACCCACAAGCCGACCGAACCGCGACCTTCCGCCCGAAGAGAAGGACGAGGCTCTTCTGCCCGAGGAGTCGGGGACTCCCTTCCGCAATCTGTCGGAGCGCCCCGATATGTCGGAGATGCCCGAGCAAATTTCCGCGCCACCACCGACAACCGAAATGAAGGATCTGCAAGCCTCGTCCTCTTCCACGGCGGCAGCCGAGCCCACAGCGGTTAAGCAATCGCTCTTTTCCGCGCTCCTGCCCCCCAACGGATCTGTAAGCCGACACTTCCCCTTCGGACACGGCATCGGCAGTGAGGAATTACTGATCCTCGCGATGATGCTGTTGGTCTATCTCGCAGACGGAGACGATGGACGGGATGACAGCGAATTGTTGCTCCTTCTTGGGCTTCTGCTCTTTGCGGGATGAGAAAAAACGCTTTTATTCACGCAAAATTGCGGAATAAAAGCGTTTTTTATCAGATCATCAGATATTTTGCGTTTGAAAGCGATTCTGCGGAATCGGGCGGCAGGTCGGAGGGGAGGCTGTTCTCCTTGGCAATGATCGCTTGCGGTGTGCCGTAGCGCTTTGCCACACTCCACAAGCTATCCTCCGCAGAGGGATAACAGATCACGTATACTCCCTTTGCCCGCGTGAGCGCTTCTCCAAAATCCACCGCATCAAGAATGCTTGCTTCAGCCATGCTTCGCATCGCACCGCCGATCCCGATCTCCGCATCGATGCCGACACGCTCGCCATCCACTCTGGCACGAGCCGAGACGACTGCGGCTTCACAGCAAGCCTCTATCGCCTCACCCTGTGTCTTGACCTCGTATCGGAAGGGCAGCTCTACGTCGCTGACCGAATACTCACCGTCCTTTTGGGTCAGTAAGGAAAACTTCGCTTTACCTGTCACCGTACATTTATCTCGCTCAAATCCGCACTCCTCGGGGGTGACCATCCCGCTCACGTCGACCACGCTGACACCGGCTGACAATCCGACGTCCTCAAGCGCCACCGAATCACTGAGGGTAAAATTACCGTGGAAGGAGGTGCCATCCGTGGGCATCCGCACGCTTCTATATCTGCAATCAGTCTTTCTTTCGGTGGAATACGCATCCTTGACGTAGCATACCGATTCATTGCCGCAAGCGCGCGCCTCAAGAATCAGACCTACGTCAATGCAAACTCTGCCATCCTCAACGGTAATGCTCATATCGCAAAGCGATCCCCTTGCAGACGCGCTGTAGTCTGCGCGAACTCCCTCCACGGGAATATTCTGTGAAAAGGGGAGCTTTCTGACAGCGGTATACGGAGCCGTGCCATCCTCGCGACTCATCATAAGCCTAAGATACAGATCCCCACGGCAGGAAATATGGCCGTCTGCAACACCGATCTCGTTCATCAGCACGCGCCCTTCTCCGCTGATAACGCGCAGCTCTCCTTCACGGCTGTCCGCGATCATCTCGTCGGACAAGCGCAGCTGCTCGCCTGTTCCCCAACACGTCCGTGTCACCTCTGCATCGCCGTAAAGCACCTCTACCCCGTCCGTCTCGCTATCAAAACCATCCTCCAGAGCCATTTCCCCGAATGCCTCCGCTCTCGTCCGCAGACGGCACTTGATGCTGAGCTTTCTCGGGGAGGTCACTCTGCCAATGACAAGGTCCGGGATGACCGTAACATCCACGTTGAGATTCAGTATTCCCTGCTCCTCGGTCGTCTCCATGGGTATTGAGACCTTATATTCCGTGCTCAGGGGAGCGCAGTAGACCTCGTTATCACTTCCCGTATAATAAACGTAATAATCGATGCTTCCCTCAAGCTCCGCCTCACGGCTCCCGATATATTTGGAAGGGGGCAACACCTCCGCGCCAACGCGCAAAAGTCTTTTGATCTCGGGCTGATAATCGGGCAGAGTAAAATCCCCGGAAAGCTCGGTCGTGACCGTTTTTTCGCCAAGCGGAAGCTGCAGATATCCTCCCGCTGTGTGTTTTGTGTACTGTTCCATATTTTTTCCTCCGACGAAGATTTTTCAATACAAAATATGCGAAGGGATCGTAAAATATCACAGTTGGCGAAAAATATCGCGGTCAACGAATGAAGAAGCACCCGTTGACCGCGTTTGATATTCTTATTTTCTGTCAAGCGTTTTCATAAATACGAAGGGGATATAGATCCTTGAGGGGAAGGTGCCGAGACGGATCTCCAGCGTGACCTCATACTTGCCCTCGGTCAGATTGTGAGGAATGACACCCGTGGAATAATACTTTTCATGCCATGCCCTCTCCATAGTAAACATCGACTCCCTTCCGCCGATTGCTTCCCACTCCTCGGGAATATGCCAAACGATCTTATTCCAATCCGTTCTCTGTATCCATCCCATCTTACCCACGATGCGCAGGTCAATGGACAGAGGCTTGCCCTCTTCGATATCCGCAGTATCAAATAGCGCGCGGACGTCAAAGAACGGGCTCTCCCTGCGGATGCACATCCTGTCGCCATAGATCAGATCCCTGAAGGTCTTGTCCCTTCTGAAGCCCACGTTGATCAGAGGTGCCATCTGTCCGCTGCCTTCACGAACGTATATATGTATCCTGCCCTCCTTGTCAAAGGACAGAAAGGGACCCATAAAGGCAGGCATCGCGCGCGCCACACGGGCGGTAAGCTCTCCAACGGTTGGGATCTTCATCTTACTGACGTCAACAGATTTGGTCTTGATCTCGTCGCCGATAGGATCGGTCCACTTCCTGTCGATACCCGACGCGCCGAGAATGATGCCGTAAAGCGCCGCCAAGGTTCCCGCAGTACAGTCGGCATCCTCACAGCAACCTGCCGTGATGCAGATGGAGCGTGAAAAATCTCCACCACCGTAGTAATGTCCGAGGAGCATAAGTCCGATATTCGCAGGGGCATCGTGACCGTATTCGCCAAAGGGGATCTCGGGGTCAAGAGCCTCTCCCGGCAAGGGCCTTTCACCAAAGCTGCTCGGGAATGCCTGCATCAGCTTTTTTCTCGCCGCCTTCCAATCGCTCTCGGTCTCGGGAAGTTGACGCACGAAATTCACCGCTCTTGCCGTCTCGCAATCCTCGGGAATATAGGAGAGACCGATATCAATGATCTTTTCCATATCCGATTCCGTAAATGCCGCGCTCTGCATCGCCGCGCAAAATATCTCGGCATAAACACCCTCGCCGCCGTGATCAACGATAGCATCCTCATAGGCGTACTTCGTAGCGATCTCGGGGTGTCCGGGAGCAAGGCATGCCCAGATCTCGCTTCTGATCCACGCGCCGTTGCTCTCATAGAAGGTATTGTGATAAGTGCCCGAAACGCTTGGCAGCATTCCCGCGCGAAGATTTCGCTTGCCCATACCGTATTCCGACCAATCGGGACTGATGTGAGACACCCAATAGTTTCCCAGCACCTCGGCATCCACTTTCTTGCCGTATTCCTCAACCGCGATCAGCCAAACCAACTGCAGGTCAAGGTCATCGTTGGGCAGAACACCCTTTGAAAGGTCATGGGTGTAATATTCAAGATCAACAACGCCCTGCTTGCACTCAAACGGTGCGCCAAGTGTGCCGCCAATATTCTTACCTAGCCAACAGCCTCTCATTTTTTCAATGTAAGTTTCCCAATTCAGATTCATAACAAATGCCCTCCTATCTTTGAGTGCTTCTGTTTTCAGTATAACAAAAAAGGTTTTGAATGTCAATCGATCAAAACGAAGATATTCGTACTCTTTTTATACTTTTTTCATTATTTTACTTGCGAAAACCGAAAATATCTGCTAAAATATCATAAGCGGCAGAAACGGAGGTGTACATCGTTATGAGAATATTTGATCTCCCTAAAAATGAAAGCTTGAACGTCAATAAAGAGAGTCGCCCAATAACACGAACGGAAAATGAGCACAAGCACGAATTTATTGAGCTTGTTTATACTGCCCGTGGCAGCTGTACGCATTTCATTAACGGAACTCCCTACTCGGTCAGCCGCGGAGATATGCTCTTCATCAATTACGGAGAAACACACAGCTTTCAGCCTGAAAGCGACGTGGTATTCTATAATTTTTTCGTCAAGCCCGAGTTTATGAGCGAGAACCTTGTCAACAGCGAGAATATCAACGATATTTTTCTCATTTTTCTGCCCGAGAGCACGGAGGAATTGCAGAAGCGAAGAACGTCCTGCGTGCGTTTTTCCGTAGAGGAGCGCACCGAGATCGAAGAAACCGCTGAGCGAATGCTGAACGAGCAAAGCGAGGCAAGACCATGTGCCGGCGTGGTGCTCAACGCCTATATGCGGTTGATCTTTGCAAAGCTGATCCGAGCCCTTTTGGAGCAGGGCGGTATCAAAAGGCCCAAGCTTTTGACCGACGAGGTTTTAGAATATATAGATCGGAACTTTACCTCTCCGATCACCGCCGAGACCCTTGCCAAGCACTGCTTTTACAATCCCGCTTATCTGGGCAGAGTTTTCAAAACGGTCTACGGGAAAAGCATGAAGGACTATATCCGCATCAAGCGGATGGAATACGCAATGGAGCTGCTCACATCCACCTCCCTTTCGGTGGAGGAGATCGGGGCACGGGTGGGTTATAGCGGCAAAACGCAGTTTTATAAGAATTTCAAGACTCATTACGGAATGCTCCCAGGAGAGGTACGTAAATAATCAAAAGGATCGGCAGAAAGCTCTGCCGATCCTTTTGATTATTTCGGAAAATTCAATCACATTTCCACGGTGCCATGGTAAGGCGGATGAAATACCCCTTGTCGTGATGACAAACGGGACAAGCCTCGGGCGCCTTCTCGCCATTATGAATGTGTCCGCAATTGAGACAGACCCACTCGCATTCCGCTTGACAGACAAACAGCCTTCCGCTCTCCAAAAGATCCGCAAAGCAGCCGAATCGGTCACCGTGAGTCTTTTCGATTTCGGCAATACTGTAAAACGTGTTGGCAATATCGGTAAATCCCTCAGATTTTGCGGTATCGCCAAAGCTTTTGTAGGCATCGTTATATTCCTCGTACTCATTATGCTCGGCATATCGCAAAAGCTGTGCCACCGAGGAATTGATATCCACAGGATACGTGCCGTCCACTTGAATAGTCTCCCCCGCAAGAGAGGAAAGATAGTTATAGAAGACCTCGGCGTGCTCCTTTTCCTGCCCTGCGGTGTAATTGAAGATCGCCTCGATCACATAAAGCCCCTGCTCTCTCGCCACCGATGCCGCAAAGGTATAACGGTTTCGCGCCTGACTCTCTCCCGCAAAGGCACGCATCAGATTATTCTTCGTTTCGCTGTTTTTTAATTCCATCGACTTACAAATTCTCCTTTATTTTTGTTATTGGTATTCTCAACCTTGGCACAAGATTTTATGCACCCAAGTGGCAAAAAGCGAATATAATTAGAATAAAAATCAAAAAGCGGAGGGCAATTATGATCGTTTACAAGGAATATAATCGCGCACGCGCTGTGGAATACGCACGCCGTTGGGCTCTATCCCGAAATCCTCTCTTCATCAATTTCGCAGGACGCGGAGGAGACTGCACCAGCTTCGTCTCTCAAAGCATCTATGCGGGAAGCTGTCAGATGAATTTCACGCAGGATTTCGGTTGGTATTACATTTCCCCCGATGACCGCGCACCCGCGTGGAGCAGCGTGGAATATTTTTACGATTTTATGACAGGTGCACCCGATTTCAGATCGCGCAACGGCGGCATCGGTCCGTACGGTATCGAGGTCGACAGCACGGGGGCATATGAGGGTGACGTAGTTCAGCTTGCCGACGAAACGGGAGATTTTTACCACTCCTTACTCATCACAGGATTTTCCGAAGGGCAGACGCTGGTCAGCGCGCACACTAACGATGCACTCGATAAGCCCCTGTCCACCTACAACTTCGCAAGCCTGCGTTATATCCATATCGAGGGTGTCAGGCTTGAGGTTGCTGACGACAATTGCTTTCAGGATCTTTTGGAAGGTATTTCGTTGAACATTCCCGACGAGCTGATTCGCTAAAAATTCACACTCTTAACGCCATTAATTCGTGGAGATTTCTTGACAAGCGTACCGATATGTGGTAAAATTACATATAGATACCGTCAAAACGGTATCCCGAAAGGAATTTGAAATATATGGAAAAAGATAAACTTAAAAAATATCTGATGATAGCCGCCATTGTTTTCGGTGTCTTCTTTCTGAGTATCACATATTTCTTTATACTTTACCGAAATCAGTCTATCGGCGCCACCATCGGAAAGCTGATTGCGATCCTCCGACCGCTGATCATCGGTGCAATTCTTGCTTATATTATGAAATCGACCTGCAACTTCTATGAAAAGCTGATGATGAAGCTGCTGTTAAAGTCGGGAAAGCGAGATGGAAGCAAGCTTCGCAAGCCGGTGGGCGGCATTGCGGTCGTACTGACCTATATCACCTGGGGCGCTATCATCGCGATCCTTCTGATCATTGCGATTCCACAGATCATCAAGAGCATCATGGATTTTGCCAACCTGCTGATCACCAAGATCCCCGAATACGTGGATCTGATCATCGAATGGGAGCAGAAATTCCTTGAGGATCAAGAGATGCTCCGTCCCTATTTCGACAAGGTCGTGGTCGCGCTGGAGAAATGGGCAAATACAGATCTGATTCCTTGGATTCAAACAACCGTTACGGGTATGATCCCCAAGCTGCTCAGCTTCTTCACCTCGTTGGTGGATATCGTTATCGGACTTGTGATCTCGGTCTTCATCCTGCTTGAACGTAAGGTTTTGGCAAGAAAGTCGGTCATGTTCCTCCACTGTATTTTCAAAAAGGAAAAGACCGTCAACGTGATCGTGGACGAATTCAAGTACGCCGACAAGATGTTCAGCGGATTCCTTGAGGGCAAGGTCGTCGACTCTGCCATCATCGGTCTGATCTACTATATTGTTCTTGAGATCATGAACGTTCCCTATCCCGCTCTGGTAGCCGTGATCTGCGGTGTGACGAACATCATCCCGATCTTCGGTCCCTTCATCGGCGCGATCCCGTCGGGCTTCATTATCCTTACGGCAGATCCCATCAAGGTCATTCCCTTCGTTATTTTCGTTTTCGTCATTCAATTCTTGGACGGATATATCATCGATCCCCATATCGTGGGCGGAAACATCAAGATGTCCTCCTTCTGCGTGGTCTTCGCCGTGATCACCTTCGGCGGCTTGTGGGGCTTTATGGGCCTTTTGGTAGGCGTACCTACCTTTGCGGTTATTTACGATATCTTCAGAAAGCTTTCGCTCTACATTCTCAAAAAACGGGGCAAGCAGGATATCATTGATAAATACCACTTAGACTTCAAGGCTGATAAGAAACCGGGCAGCTCCGGAAAATCAAGTAAAAACAAGAAACCGCCTGTCGTCGCGGCAGCTTCCGCCAAGGAAGAAGCTTCCGCCAAGGAAGAAACTCCCGTTTCGGAAGAGACGATCACTTCTGAAGAAGTGATTGTTGAGCAGGATGTGAACGCAGGTAAAACAGAATAACCTTAAAGCAAGCAACGCGAAAATTCGCGTTGCTTGCTTTTTATTAGCACAATTTTCCGATTTGAGAGCATAAATTTAAGATAACCGCAATTGAATCTTGACATTGGACAATCAAATATGATATCATTAATATGAGTATATCACTCCAAAGAGCAACGTTGAGAAAAGTCAGAGTTGATCTTCGAAGGTGATATCATTAATTTTCTACGAAAGGATCCGAAAAATGAGAAAATCCTACAGAATTTTATCTCTTATGCTGGCGTTGCTTATGACGCTTTCGATTCTCGTTGCTTGTGACAGCGGTGACAAGGAGGACGAAACGAAGGCTACAGAGGCTATCACGGCGGGCAGCGTTGAAAATAGCGGCAGCGAATCAGAAACCGAATTTTTCCCCGACGTTGCGAAAAATAACTACGGCGCTGATTTTCATCTTCTGATTCAGCCCCAATCTAACAAAGCCTCCTATTATTGGGTAAAGGAAAGTGACAACGATGCTCTTTCCGAGGCTATCTACAACCGTCAGCAGCAGATCTACAACTATCTCGGTGTAGATATAATCGCTACGGAAAGCTCGGGACACGACCAATACGGTACCCCCTTCATTACAGCTGTCAAGAATAAGGATGGCTCCATCGATACCCTGCTCTCTCACGCGTATATGTTCCTTGCCAAATTCATTCAGGGCGGTTATCTCATCGACTTCAATACCATCGACGGTATCAATCTTGATGCCGATTATTGGGATCTTGACGTTATGGAGGGCGTAGCCGCAAACGACCATCTCTATCTCGGCTACAGCGACTTCCGACTTGCGCACACTCATGCCATCACCTTTAACAAGGAAATGATGGACAGATACAGCGATGCCTTTGACGAGTCGATCTACGATATGGTACGCAACTACCATTGGACTCTTGATCAGATGATCTCCATGGCAAACCTCGTTTACACAGATACCACCTCAAACGGCAAGACCGATGATGACATCTTCGGCATCACAGGCACTCAGTGGGTTCCCTTTATCAACTTTATGCAGTCGAGTAATATTCCTCTCGTAGACATAAATGAGCAAGGCATCTACGAGGTCTCGGTATATAACGACGCTAACAAGGAGCGCACCTCTATTCTGGTTGAGAAGCTTTCTGCTCTCTCGAAGTCTGACAGCGCATGGTTTAAGTACAAAGAGGAAGCAACCACCCTCATTTCCATTTACAGCGGCAAGACCCTGCTTTCCATAGAAGCCATCGTTTCTCTTCCCGGATATCTTGATTATGACGTAGAATTTGGCGTTATTCCTTATCCTATGTTCGACGAGACGCAAAAGGACGTTGGCTACCGTTCTCTCGACTGGGGTGGTTGGATCTGCATTCCCGCATACGTTGACAATCCTCAGATGGTTGCTGATACCCTTGAAATGATCGCCTTCTACAGTGAGGACGTTACCATCACATTCTACGAGAAGGTGCTTGGCAAACAGGTTGCAGACGCTCCCGAGGACAGAGAAATGCTTGATATGATCTGGGATAGCATCTGCTCAGATATCGGTTTGACCTATTCTCATATCGTAGAAGCTCTCGATATGAATCTGTATATGCTTCCTACCGTAACGCAGGCGAACGCAACAGAGCAGCTCGCTTCCTACGTTAAGAGCTATGAAAGCGGTGCAAACAAAAAGCTGAAGGGATACTTCAGCGCATTGAAATAAACATACGTAAGCGGTCGGTTGCCGAGCAGGCAATCGACTGCTTTGTTATAATAATTGCGTTTCTTGCTCATTATATATAAATTTTGACTCATTATTTGAAATAATCTTGCCAAAATACGGTGCTTGTGTTATGATAAGCTTATAATCCAAACTGCGAGGTATTTGATATGAAACACATCATCAAGCTGATCTCAGCCACGATCGCCCTGTTGCTCATATGCTCTGTCCTTTTCGCCTGTGACACGACGAGCCCGGAGCAGAACACGTCCGACACAGAGGCGCAATCCGCATCTGCCAATATCGGCACGGAAAGCGACAGCGAGACCGAATACGTTCCCACCATCGAAAAAAAGGACTACGGTGCGGAATTCTTTCTCTCGATCTACGAGGCAGATAATCCCATCAACTACCATTGGGTCGAGGAAGGCAATAACGACGCGATGTCCGAATCGATCTACAACCGTCAGATAAATATCTACGAGCATCTCGGAGTTGACATCATCGGCTTCCCTGCGGGCTCTCACGAGGGGCACGCCGCAGAGTTTATGACTGCTATCAAAAATAAGGACGGCTCGGTCGACACGTTGGTATCTCACGCGTATCTCGGCATCCCGGGATATATCAGCGGTGGCTATCTTCGTGATTTTGAATCGGTCCCCGAGATCGACCTTGGAGCCGACTATTGGAATTACGACTTTATGGAAAGCCTTTCTCTTGACGGCAGTATGTACATCGGCTACAGCGATTTCAATATTCCCAAGATCTACGTGATCTCCTTCAACAAGGATATGATGGCAAAATACACGGGTGAGGATGAAAATTGGATCTACAAAACGGTTACAGATTACAAATGGACTCTTGACGAAATGATCGCTCTCGCCAATCTCGTCTCGATAGACACCACGGGTGACGGCAAGACACAGGATGACGTTTACGGTATCACAGGACACCAATGGATCCCCTTCTCCTGCTTTATGGAAGCCTCCAACATTCAGCTGGTCGATCTGAACGAGGCAGGAACTCCTGTCGTTTCGGTTTATACAAGCATCAACGCAAGCAAGACCGTAACGCTGATCGACAAGCTGTCCGAGCTTGCAAAATCCGCGTCCTCCTGGTTTTGGTACTGTACAGACCCCACGCCTCAGATCAGTATTACCAGCGGCAGAACGCTGATGATGCTGCAGCAATCCTTCGGACTTATAGGCAATTTGAATTATGAATTAAACTTCGGTGTTCTTCCCTATCCGATGTACGATGAAGCGCAGAAGGATGTGGGCTACCGCACGCAGAATTGGGGCGGCACACTTGTCATTCCCTCTTATCTGGAAAGCCCCGAAATGGTAGGCGAGACGCTTGAGCTTCTTGCCTTCTACAGCAAGGACGTAACCGTCACGTTTTACGAAAAGCTGCTTGGCAAGCAGGTAGCAGATGCTCCCAACGACAGCGCGATGCTGGACATCATCTGGGACAGCGTTTGCTCAGATATCGGCTTGACCTATTCCAATATCACCTTTGAGCTTGATAAAAATCTGTATATGCTCCCGCAGATGACCTATGAATTCGGTACAGCCGAGCCTGCATCCTTTATCAAGAGCTACGAAAACAGCGCAAACAAGTCTCTCTCGAAGTTTATGAAAACGATCAGTCTTAAAAAGTAATGAAAGCTTATCAGCGTGATACTCCGATCGGAGCATCACGCTGATTCTTTGTGAAATTGAGAAATGCATAGGCTAAGCCGCCGGAGACTCTGAACTTTGGTTCGCGCCAATCTTTTTCTTGTACGTTTATATACCTTGCGCTCACCGATCAAATCCTACGGATTTGAGAGAGTTCAAGTCGGTAAGGTAGGTTAACAAAAAGAACCATAGGTTAAAGACGCCGGAGACTCTGAACTCTCACTTGCGACAATGCTTTTCTTCATCGTTTATCTATCTACCGCAAGTCGTCAAAGCTTACGCTTTGACGGAGCTCGAGGGTGAGGTAGGTTAACAAAAAGAACCATAGGCTAAAGCCGCCGGAGACTCTGAACTCTCACTTGCGGCAATGCTTTTCTGCGTCGTTTACCTATCTGCCGCAAGTCGTCAAAGCTTACGCTTTGACGGAGCTCGAGGGTGAGGTAGGTTAACAAAAAGAACCATAGGCTAAAGGCTGGTTCTCATAAGGAAGTTTGCTTGCAAGGCGCAGAATTTGCCGTGCGGTAAACAAATAGTAACCCCCGACAGATTTTGAAAGTTCTGTCGGGGGTTACTTTATTCTGTTCGACAAATTGTATCTTAGTGAGTTATCTTTTCATTGATAAGCTTTTTTATTTCTAATAAATTGGCATTTAAAAAATTATCCGAAATAGTAATGTACTCATACCCCATCTTTTTGTTTGTACGCATAAACAATCTTTTGAGAAAATTTTGTTTTTTTAAGAATTTTTCTCCATCATGAAGCTCAATGCACAAAAACATGCCCTTGATATATATACTTTTAATCTCCGTATATCGTATTTCACCACCACAAACAAAAGAAGATCTATCCACCAAGTAATCATCGCCAATCTCTATCATCTTATTTCTATAAAACAGAACACTACGAAGTATGACGAATACACCAAGGCCCAAAAAACAAAACCAAATGCAATAAATGCCTTTATCAGATAATACACAATATCATTATTAAAA
>JAFTRQ010000205.1 GCA_017462125.1 Clostridia bacterium
AGGCGTTTTACGGCGGTGTGGTCAACTCTGCCTCTTCCCATATCTTACCCTCCTTATACAGCCTTTTTCGGCTTCTTCTTATTAAAGAACGGATCGAGAACCGTATCGATCAGCATGTCGCGGTCTTCCTTCTCGGTAGTCGCCTTACTGACAACGGTCATTAAGGCGGACTGATACGGATTGCCCGTGATCTGAGTAGATACGATCCAGTCGATCAGACTTCGCATACCAACGCTTCCGTCGGTAATGTTGTTCTTACGGCAAGCCTCAGCCATGTCGTTAACGACGTGAACCATATCCGATACCATAAGCTCATCCGTCTCTCCTGTAATGCTCATCGCTCTCTGAACCATAACCTCCGGCTCGGGAAGCTCGATATCCATTACCAGACTCATTCTGTCCACGACGCTTTGGTTAACAGCTCGGCATCCCTCGTAGCTGACGTTGGTGGTAATAACAACGACAGAATCAGGATGACGCTGGATGATCTCACCTGTCGGAAGAGTAATGGAACCCTTCTGTTCAAGAAGCGAGTTCAGACCGACAAGAACGCCGGGCTGTGCGATAGTGGATGGCTCCTGAATTTCCACGAGATATCCGTTCTTTAGGGCGCGAATGAAATCGCTCTCCTCGTAGCGGAAGGACTGACCCTTTTCGTCCGTCTTTTCTTCCTTTTTGGACAGCAGTACAACCTTTTCGGTTACCATTGAGAGGACGACTGCCATACAGTCCTGAGAGGTTGCATCCTCGTTCTCCGTTCCGGTAAGACGCTTATAGGTTCCGACGGGATCGTAATCCATATCGTCGAGGTCGGGAAGCTGCATCAGCTTCTTGACGTTCTCAAAGGTGATACCGCCCATTGCCTTCAACTCCTCGCGTTCCTTATCGAGATCCGCATTTCCCGTACTGCCGCCGTCCACGTCGGGGATCAGCTGACCGATGAAGTCGAAGATCTCCGAGTTTGCCGAGCAGGTGTACTTCATATACGGAAGGCCAAGACCTGCCGCAATCGCTCTTGCCGCCGCCGTCTTACCCGTACCTGCAGGACCTCTGAGATAGAAGTTGCGCATCTGAGTCGGTTTTCCCGTTGTTGCTTGCGCATGATGACAGATACCCACAACCTGTTCAGGAATGATGTACCAATCCTCAAGCTTAGGGATAAGCGACTGCTCAAGCATCGAAAAGGTTCTTCCGCTATTCAATGCATACTTCCCCTCAAAATCGGAAACGGCAACGACGGTTGCGGCTCTGCCGATCTTCGGTGCGGGTCCGGTCTTTGCGAGTATGATGAACTCACCTGCAACGACCTCCTTTGGCGTGAACTTACGCGAATCGATCTGTGCCGACGAAAGTCTTGTTACCTTGCCGTCCTTTGTCATTTCGAGTTTGATATGCTCGGGCAGCGCATTGTTGGTCAATCTGCGATACACGTTGTCGCACATAATTGCCATCGCATTGGTTGCCGCCGTCATATCGGGATAACCTGTGGTGAGTGCTTCGTAGTAAGCATCAAAGTTTTCCTGAAACTCGGGATCCTTCGTGAAGGTCGGAAACAATGCCATCATAATAGCTGCGCCATCTCTGTCATTCTTGGTGCAAACGTAGTTTTCTACTATATCGCTGCTCTTATCGAAGACACTGACGAGTATGTTGCCGTTTGCGTTGTCGTATACTGCAAGATGGTATTCGTTGGGATCGTTCGAAGATTTATACTCGGCTACGTTTTTGGTATCGAGTCTTCCGATCGCGCCCTCTCCGTCTCGCGCCATACAGTGGCATACGGCGTGTACCGCCTTGATGACCGATGTGGTTAAGGTAGAATCACCGGTTCCGTGCTTGGAGCATACCTTAACGGTTTTACTTTTTAGCGTATCGAATGGCGTAGGAAGATTTCTGTTAAACCCAAATACGGCATTGATTTCTGCTGGAGTGCTCATAATTTAATTCCCTTTCTGCAATTATTGCTTAATATTGATTTTGATCCCGTGTGGATCCTCTGTTGCGTTTTCGATATCTTGACGTCCAAGCTCCTCGATGATAGCCGCCCAGCTTTCACGCACGGGCAGTTCTTCCTCGGTGATGAGATACTCGGTCTTGCCCTGAGCGATAGCATCGTTAATGCGTTCGTTCAGATCCATAACGTGTGCTTCCACCCACTCAAATGCGATAAGTCCGTAATTGACCGGGACGGGCTCGGAGATTTCCTCCTCGTCATCCTCGTCAGTTGCATCATCCTTTGGCTTTTCGGGAAGAGCTGCCGTAACGAAGTCAAGCCCCGTCACCTGCAGGTTTTGCACCTTCACCTTAGCACGTCGGTATCCGCCGGCACCGCTTAATAGGATGAACGCATCCTCTCCGCTCTCGATGAGCTTTCGGGCGTTCGGCTTTTCCCATACCCATTTTGCCTCGGGAAACTCGGACGAAACCAGCTCTGAAATCCGAGTGAGTATGACAGAGAACGCAAGATCCCTTACGTCCTTCTCTGTCGGTGCCCTTTTCGGTGTTTCCTCCTCGACCGGCTCCGCCTGTTGTACCGTCGCTTCCTTTGCTTTCAGAAAGAGCAGTCGAACTGCTCCCGCAATGATGCAGAAGATGACCAATACGAGCAGCGGCCAGAGCCGAAACATAAAGGTGAAAAATGCAAGTACTCCGAGTATGATCAGAGCCTCGTGCGTCATACGTCTTGTGAAATCCTTGTTCATGATAATTCCTTTCTCTCATTTCTCCATGAGCCTTGAAGTGCTGTCGCCATACGGCAAGGCGGAATCACGATAACAACGCTGTTGTTAATGCTCGCCGAGCTTGAATGGCTGATGAATACGGTGGGCTCAAACTCCCGACCGCGAAGAGTGATAAACTCGCCGGAGTGCCTTTGGGGGATGCAGGAAGGATCGAAGTTCACCGAGTCAACGTAGACGTCAACGGAATACTGCCTGTCGGCATCCATCAACCTTGCGATTGACTCGATCTCCATATCGTTGAGAAACCTTCTTGACCTATCCCGAAGAACGCCGATAAGCTTCTTTTGCTTTTGCTCTTTTACAAGAGCACTGAATTTGTCGTTGTTCATACAAACCTCCTGAAAATGCAAAAAAGGCGTACACAAATCTCAAATGAAACCTGTGTACGCCTTAATTTGCGTCTGTAACGGATCTACACCTATCAGAAATTCGGATTCCCATCGAAGAAGGAACCTCCACCAAAGTTGGAGTAGCCTTCAAAGTTAGGCGAATTCTCGGGTGTAGTGGTCGTGCCTGCCGCAGGAGCTGCGGGAGCTGCCGAACCGTTCTGCTGATTCTGACCTTCCTTCTTTGCGCCGCCGCCCGATGCGTAGTCGATATCCTCAAGGATAATGACGGTCTGGG
>JAFTRQ010000206.1 GCA_017462125.1 Clostridia bacterium
AAAATATGACTTATGAGGAGTTGTTTGTTTTGAAAATTTTGATCTCGCCAAGTACCTCACAACCGGGGTTGAAAATCTTGTAAAAAACATTCTTCGCGCCACCCTCAAAGACCCTAAGGAAAGCGCGTTTATGATGAAATACAGCCGTAGCGTAAAGGAAGCAGCCAAGCGCCGTGCCGAGCTAAACGAGGACGGTGAGCATATCCCACCGTTCCTGATTGCAAGCATCACGAGTAGCTGTAATCTTCACTGCGCGGGCTGCTATGCACGTCATAATCAAGCCTGCTGTGATTCCTCCCCTGTCGAGCAGTTAAGTGATGCCGAATGGCTGAAGATATTTCACGAGGCGAAGGAGCTTGGTATCAGCTTTATACTTCTGGCTGGCGGTGAGCCGATGATTCGCCGTGACGTGATCAGTGTCGCAGGCAGCGTTCCCGAAATTCTTTTCCCGATCTTTACCAATGGAACGATGATAGACGAGGCATATCTTGCTCTGTTTGAAAAGCATCGCAACCTCGTTCCCGTATTCAGTATTGAAGGTCACAAGGAAAAGACCGACTCCCGCCGCGGCGAGGGCGTATACGGAAGGCTCATAGACGGTATGGAAAGGATGCGGAAAAATCATCTGATCTTCGGCGCGTCGGTCACCGTTACCCGTGAAAATCTTGGCGAGGTCTTCTCTCGCGATTTTGTGGAGGATATGAATAGCCGCGGCTGTAAGGTCGTATTCTACGTAGAGTACGTTCCCGTCAGCGCATCCACCACATCTCTTGCACCCACCGACGAGGATCGGGCTCTGATGGAGAAAAATATGGCAGAGCTTCGCCGAGCCTATCCCGAAATGATATTCATTGCCTTTCCGGGCGATGAAAAAAGTACGGGCGGTTGCCTTGCGGCAGGCAGAGGCTTCTTCCACATCAACTCCCACGGAGGTGCCGAGCCTTGTCCGTTCTCTCCCTATTCGGATATCAATGTGCGCCAGACCTCACTTCGAGAGGCGCTTAAGTCCGATCTGTTCCGCGCTCTGCAAAGCGAGAGCATTCTGACGGGAGAGCATATCGGCGGTTGCGTGTTGTTTGAACAGAAGGATAAGGTCGAAGCAATCATAGAAAGGAGCAAGCAGAATGGATAATATGGAAAAGCTCGTCCGTGAGCGCCGAAGTGTCCGTACCTTTGACGGACGTGAGCTTACAGCGGAGGATAAAGAAAAGCTCTGTAATTATATTGCGAATATTGATAACCCTTACGGATTGCCTATCGAATTCAATCTCCTCCCCAAAATGGGATGTCCGGTTGTGGTTGGCACAGATCTCTATATTGGAGCAAAAATGAAGGTTGCACCGCATTTGAACGAAGCCTTTGGCTACGCCTTTGAAAAGCTTGTGCTGTACGCACAGTCGCTCGGTATCGGCACTGTTTGGATCGGCGGCACGATGGACAGAGGTGCATTTGAAAAAGCGATGGAGCTTGCCGAGGATGAGGTCATGCCTTGCGTCAGCCCTCTCGGATACCCCGCAAAGAAGATGTCTGTACGGGAAAAGATGATGCGTAAGGGCGTGAAAGCTGACAGCCGTTTTCTCTTTGAGGAGATCGCATTTTGGAACAGCTTTGATACGCCCTTGACCGCCGACGCGGCAGGCAAGCTACTCTTACCGATTGAGACGGTACGACTTGCTCCGTCTGCCGTCAACAAACAGCCGTGGCGCATTGTGGTTATGGACGGCATTGTGCATTTCTATTTGCAACGCTCCAAGAATTTCGGTGGCGGCAGAATAGATATGCAGAAGATCGATATGGGCATTGCTCTTTGCCATTTTGAGCTTACGGCAAAGGAGCAATGTATTAGCACCGAGTTCGTGATCGAAGAGCCGAACATCCCATGCAAGGACGGTATGGAGTATATCGCTTCTTACAAATTCAAAATATAAGTTTTAGGAGGAACAAAATGAACGTTTATGATTTTACTGTAAAAGCACAGGATGCGAGCGAGGTTTCACTTTCGGACTACCGTGGCAAGGTATTGCTTGTCGTGAACACGGCAACCGGGTGCGGTTTCACTCCGCAGTATGATGAGCTGCAGGATCTCTACGAGGAATTTTCATCGCAAGGCTTTGAAATTCTTGATTTTCCTTGTAACCAGTTTGGAGAACAGGCACCCGGCAGCGATGAGGAAATCCATTCCTTCTGCACGGGCAGATTCGGTATCACATTCCCGCAGTTCGCAAAGGTCGATGTGAACGGCGAGAATGCCATTCCGCTTTACAAGTGGCTGACCGACAACACCAAATTTGAGGGCTTTGGCAAGTCGCCTATGGCTCTTATGATGTCGGGTGTTGCTAAAAAGATGGATAAGGATTATAAAAACAATGGCAAGATCAAGTGGAATTTTACCAAATTCCTGATCGACAGAAACGGAGAGATCGTCGCCCGTTTCGAGCCAACCGATATGAAAAATCTGAAAGACGCGATCAAGGAGTGTCTGTAATATGAATATCGCGATACGTTATTACACCCGTTCGGGTAACACGAAAAAGCTTGCGGAGGCGGTCGCCGAGGCTGTATCTGTTGAGGCAATGGATATTACCGCTCCACTAACCGAAAAGGTGGACATCCTGTTTCTCGGTTCTTCTTATTACGCTTTTGATGCTGACGACGCCGTAAAGAGCTTCATAGCGGATAATAAAGACAACATCGGCAAGATCGTCTGCTTCGGCACGTCCGCGATGATGAAATCCATGAAAAAGCCCATATCAAAGGTAGCGGGCAAGCTCGGTGTTGCAGTTGCAGACGAGGAATTCCATTGCAGAGGACAGTTTGGAAAGATACACAAAGGCAGACCGAATGAAAAGGATATTGAGGATGCAAAAAAGTTTGCTATCC
>JAFTRQ010000207.1 GCA_017462125.1 Clostridia bacterium
AAAAGAGAGAGTTTTACGGAATTTTACTTCCGCATTACTCTCTCTTCTGTTTTTATTGCCAGTTTCGCATTTGTAATACAAATGCCGTCGGGCTATGCCCATACCCTTATTCAAATTCTCCGATAAGGACATCACCCATTTGAGGGCGCGGTTTTTTCGCTTTTTTGGTTAATCAATCATTCGTTTGCGGGAACGTTGACGTTGAGCTTGATCAGCTCGATGACGTCCTCGGTTTGGGCGAGACCCACCTCATAAACCACGGTAACCGTCTGACCCGCATACTTGCTGAGATCGATCATGTCGGGGTTGCCGTTAAATCTGTGCGCAACCGTGCCCTCGCCATATCCCAGGTTCGTTGCAACGTGATTGATAACGCCGTCGTCAGCGCCATACAAGCCGCAGGAAACCGTGTTAAGGAGAGAGCCGTCCGCCCCGTAGATCTTGCAGGTGAAGCGCTCGATCTCATAGCCGTCAACCGCAAGCCAACCACCCTTAAGGTGGATGCTTTTCGCAGCAATTTCGGAATATCTGCCCGAGGTTCCGGTAGCGGTTGTGCCGTTTACGTTGTTGGTCGCCACGTTCACGATCCGCTCGGGATTGCCCAGGTTGCCGTCCGCGCTGTACTCAAATTGGTCAACGCAGGCATACCAGCGGCGATCATCCACGGTTATATCCTCTTCGACGTAGCCTTCCTTGATCACTCCGCGGGCATATACGTTGGACAGCTCGTATTCGCAATCCCAATTTCCGATATATTCGTATCCCATGTTGAAGAAGGACAGGAAAACGTCGTCCACGCCGACTCCGTACCACTTGCTTTCGGGATTCTCGTTGTCGAATTTCTCTTCAAGCACGTATTCCAAATACTTGATCAGATCCACCTTCAGCGTGGTCTTATCGCCAACTCCAAGCCATTCACCCTCAAGATCGAAGCGCTTGCCATTCTTGTTACCGAGATCGATCCTGTAAAAATCGATTCCATTCTGCTCGATACCAAGATGCTCGCGCCTCAAGCTCTCGTTGGAGCTACTGATCATAATTCCCACAAAGGCACCCAACGTATGCGGAGATTTCTTACTGCGGATGAAGAAATAGGTCTGCAGGGTCGTTTCAGAAGGTGAAACGGGAGCGCCGGCAGGAGGGGCAGGCTGATCGTATCGGTCTGACTTTCCCTGCGGCCAGGTGTTGATCTGATCCGCTCGGTTGACCTTGACCGTCATGGAAAACTCAATGGAAGAATACTTTGCAAGATCAACAGGCTCCGCAAAGGTCTGATGCAGGAGCAGATGAGGCCAGGTGTCCTCCGCAAACTCCGAAGAATAGGCATATGCCGTATTGGAAATATCGTTATAAGAATTATACGAGAACACGATCTTACCCTCTCGGTTGCTGTCTATCGACTTGACGAGAAGCGGATCGGATTCGGGGTATTGTTGGGGATAGGTCTCGTGCAGATAATCATTGTACTGACGGATCAATAATCTGTTTTCATCGTTCCGCACGACAGTGCTGTTGACCACGATACGATGATCCTGCAATTCATAAGGACCCTTGCCCGTCGCGTCCACGAAGTGCTTTTTATAGCCCTCCTCAAACTGCCAATACACGTTATCCTCAAGCCCCGAGGACGCAATCAGTCCGCCCTGAGCCTCGCCCTTGGTCGCCAAGCCTTGCGGCACAACGTAAAAGGGCTTGCCGATGTCCTGATAATAGGTCACGCTTCCCTGCTTTAACCCTGTGTTTAGCGTATACTGCTTGCCAAGATTCCATTCGCAACCGAATCCCAGGTCAAATTTTCTGTCCAGCAGAATATGCTGATACCCCTCTCCCGAATCGGGCTCGTTGACGTAAGCCGACACCGTTTCGGTCTCGACCTCGGTTTCCGTTTCGGTCGCCGCTTCCGTAGCTTGCGTATCGGTAACGATCTCGGTCGTGTTTTCCGTCCTTGCTGTAGATTCGGTCACAAGGGTATCGACTGTGTCGGTGGCATCCGTATTTTGTTTTTCACACGCAGATAAACACATTGCTGCCATAAAAATCACTCCTAATAATACAGTATAAATCTTTTTCATTTTCAACCCGCCTATCTTGTTTTTTATTAAACACATCTTGACGTTTCTTATATCGTTCACTTTATTATATCTGCTTTTCTATACCTCTGTCAAGGGTATAACACCAATTATTTATAACTGTACCGTATTTTTGTCTTGGAAATTTATTTGACTGCAAGATTAAGCAGCTTTCCATAACAAGCA
Organism: Clostridia bacterium; assembly: GCA_017462125.1. The sequence continues at coordinate 2,256 of JAFTRQ010000207.1, forward strand.
ATCCCTCGGCAGACACCGAGGGATTGCTGTAATTATCATATCTTGAATTATGGCTTTCTTGCCTTGACTATTAAAAAGTCGGTTTGATTTCTTCCTTAGCCGAACGGGAGCCGAATCGAATTGCCCGACGACAATGCATTTTCGCATCTTTCGGCGTGCTTTCGCTCGCAAGATTTCTATCCAAAATCCTCCGTAAACGAAACCTTCTCCGCAATCAGCACATCCATACAATGCTTATGGGGAATACCTCCGCTGTTGCAATCAAAAATTCTTTCTTCATTCTTGTGAAACAACCAATCATGATAGCAAAGAAAAAGCTCTCCCGATCTCCAATCTCCCGCATCAAATTCGCCGGCCTCCCCGTCGGGAGGGTATGGAATGAACGGCTTTTTCACAAACACATTGATCGCATGGATGCCACCGTGAGCTGTATGCGCCTTTAAATTTTCGATCACATCCTCGCGCAACGCGGGCGGAATGTAATGGAACACACCGCTGGAAAAGATAACATCATAATCTGTGTCAACCCGAAAATCGCGCACGTCCGCCTTGAAAAAATCGATTTTTACATTGCAATGCTCCGCAAGTTGTCTTGCTTTTGCCACTCCCCGCTCCGAAGCATCAAAGGCGGTCACCGTGTAGCCGTTTCTCGCAAGAAATACCGCATCCTTCCCCTCTCCGCACCCGATGTCAAGAACCTTATACGGTTTGATCGGTGGCTTTAAACGCATGATCTCATAACACAGATGATTGGGCTCCAAGCCCCAATAGTATTCATCGTTTTTATATCGGTTGTCATAATCCGTAACCGATTGGGCAGGATAGCCCAACAGAGCGTCGATTGAAACGTTCAACACGGTTGCGATGCGCGGAAGAAGCTCTATATCGGGGTAAGTGGTGCCGTTTTCCCATTTTGAGATCGCTTGAAACGAAACGTTAAGCCTTTCCGCCAAGGTCTGTTGCGTAAAGCCCAAGGCTTTTCGTCTGTCAGAGATAATTTCTCCGATATTCATAAGTACAGCCCCCCTTTGCTGACTTCATTATATCATTACGCCAAGCAAAGTGCAATAACCTGTTGGTTGAAGCTGTCGTTTTTTTCTATCGATGGTTGAAATCTGCATAGCGACCATATTACTCGATTTACAAACAAGGCATATTAATTTAACACCTTCTCATACGCCACTCGCTCGTCGCCACTTTCAAGAAAAATCGTTCCGCAATGCAAAAAGCCGTTTTTCTCAAGCATCCTGCGCATAACCGCATTGCCGCGATGGGTGTCGATGCGCAGGCTTTTTCTGCCGAACGCTTTCGCAAAATCGGCGGCATATGCTATGATCCTTCCCGAAAGTCCGCTGCCACGGCTCGTAACAGAAATAGCAACTCTGTGAATGGCAATATAGTCTCGGCTATCGTCGCCGGTCAGCCAATGTCCGTCGTATATCTTATCGTAGGTCGGCTCGCCGTTTGCAAGCATTGCAAAGGTGCCGCATATCGTTCCGTCAAGGTCGCAGACGTATGACTGTTCCTGCTCAAGGTCGGCAAGGATGACCTCCTTTGAGGGGTAGCCGTTCTGCCATTGGTCGATACCAAGAGCGGCAATCGTTCCTCTCGCCTCCTCGAATATGGGCATTACAGCCTCTATATCCTCCCTCGTTGTTTTTCTTATTATCATAATCCATTCCTTTCTTGCTTAAAAAACTCCTGCAAGCTTCAATAAAAACGATGCGATAAATACCGTTATCGCCGAGATCAGCGTGCTCCAAACCACCAACTGACCCGCCAAAGTGTGGTCCGCTCCCATTTCCTGCGCCATCGGCACGCTTGATACTGCCACGGGAGTGGCAAAGAGTGCTATGAGGGCGGCGAACTTCGCTCCGTCGAAGGTCTGACGGAAGAATATAAACGCGATTCCAAGTCCGAGCACGGGCACGATAGCCGTCCGCATAAGCGTGCCGAAAAAAATCTCTTTTTTCAATTCCCTCACCGCAGAAAACTCAAACTGCACGCCAAGCACAAGGAGCGCCAAGGGCGTAGCAAGGCTTGAAAGATACCCGAGAACCGTATAGATCGGCTTCAGATCGGTCAAACGGAAGGAAATGCCGTTCCGAACGAAAAGCGCTCTCACCGCAAGGAAGACAATTCCCAAAAAAATGCTTTGTATCAAGGGATTTTTCACGATACCGAGCAGGATCTTCTTCACGCTCGGCTTCTGCTCTCCCTTGCCGAACACCGAAAGGCTGATCACCGCCAAAATATTGAAAAGCGGGATCGATGCCGCGGACAGCAGCGTTGCAACCGACACGCCCGCCTGCCCGAAAAGCGACTCTGACAAGGGTATTCCGATCAGCGCGTAATTTGACCGAAAGCAAGCCTGCAACAGCGCGCCGCGGCGCTCGCCCCTCTTCGTGACTGCGATCACCGCAGGCAAGCTCAGCGCAAAGATCAAAACCGTGGCGATGACGGCATACAGAATGTAATCAAGCTCTATAGATGCAAGGCTCTCGATTCTGTAGACGTTCAAAAAGAGCATCGCAGGCAGGAATATGCGAAAGACCAGCTTGTTGATAACCTTTGCCATATCGACCGTTAAAAACCCGACCCTTTTTATCAAATATCCGATCGCGACCATAATCATGATCGGCAAAACCGCCTCAAGGGCGAAGATCAACGAATCCATTTACAGCTCTCCTTTCAAAGCACAATCGGTTTGCCTGAGCACGAATCTGTTCTTCTCCGATTCAAGCACCCCCTCGCGGCGAAGCTTGCTTATCTCAGAGGAAAGACCGCTTCTGTCCACCTCGAGATAGTCGGCAAGCTCCTGACGGTCGTAGGGTATCTCAAAGGTGTTGCTCCCCGCCCGCTTGGCTTCAAGGAGCAGGTAATTCATCAGTTTGTCTCGGGTGGTTCTCCCCGAAATGATCTCAAGCTTTCTGTGAAACATCAGATTTTTTGCGGCAACAATCTTCATCAGATTGTAAATGATCTTGTTGTGAAAATCGCAGGCGTTACAGCAGGTTTGGGTAACCCGACAAACGTCCGCCAGCAGGACCTCGCAATCCTCGCTCGCGATCACATCCACAGGCAGAGCTTCAACCTCGGCGCAAGCAAACGCCTCCCCGAAAAGCTCCCCTTCGCCCACGCGTCCTACAAGGCTTCTGTTACCGTAATAGTCCACGCGAACGATCTGCACCTCTCCCGAAAGAAGGATGCCAAAGCTTTTCGCTATGCTTCCCTCGGCAAAAATCACCTCGTTTTTGCGATACGACCGATTTGTCACGCCAAGGCAGGAGAGCATCGGGATCAGATTTTCATCCTCAACACCCCGAAAAAGAGGACATCGACGCAAAATTTCCAAATATTTTTTCATAAAAAACTCCGTTTTGTTGAAAATTCAACATACTTTCCGCTTTTATTATAGTATAATAAGGTCACAAAGTCAAGCGAATTTCAAAATTTGAAAGGTAATAAAATTATGGTGCGTAAAATAATCAAGATAGACGAGGAAAAATGCAACGGCTGCGGCAAGTGCGCCAAGGCATGCCACGAGGGTGCAATCGAGATGATAGGCGGCAAGGCAAGGCTGACCCGAGAGGATTACTGCGACGGGCTTGGCGACTGTCTCCCCGCTTGCCCCACGGGCGCGATCACCTTTGAAGAGCGTGAAGCCCCCGAATATAACGAGGCGGCGGTTCTTGCGGCTAAAAAGGAAAAGGAAACAAAGATCGGAGAAAAGAAGCTTCCCTGCGGCTGTCCCGGCACGGCAATGAAGCGCATTGAGCGCATTGAAAGGCAGGAGGAGTGCGATATCCCCGCCGCCCCCGTCACAAGCAAGCTGACGAATTGGCCGGTACAGATCAAGTTAGTGCCCGTCAACGCTCCCTACTTCGACGGCGCAAACCTGCTTGTCGCCGCCGATTGCACCGCCTACGCTTACGGCAATTTCCATAAAGAGTTCATCCGTAACCGCGTGACTGTCATCGGTTGCCCCAAGCTGGATATGGTGGACTATACCGAAAAGCTGACCGCGATCCTCGCGAACAACAACATCAAGAGCCTGACCATCGTCCGTATGGAGGTTCCCTGCTGCGGCGGCATCGAAATGGCGGCAAAGAGAGCCCTGCAGGCAAGCGGCAAGTTCATCCCCTGGCAGGTGGTAACGATCTCTACCGACGGCAGAATTCTTGATTGAGGGCAGAAATGAATAATAACGCAAATTATAACAAGCTTTTAGGCGCGCTGATCGGGCTTGCCCGCGCCACCGACGGGAATGAGGATCTTGTCACGTGCGAGACCTATAGGCTGATTCTGGAGGGTCTGCGCTTCGGCTCAGGGGAAACAGACGCCGAGGCGATCCCTGCCCTTCTGACAAGCATCACCGAGGAAAAAAAGCGCCTCGTACCCAATTGCTTTTACTGTATGGCATCCTGTGGCAGGACCGACGATTACGACGTGCAAGCTTTGCAAAACGCAGACGCGGATATCCGCGAGATCAAGCTGGAAATTCTTAAAAAAGCCGCCCTCTTGGCGCAAACGACCGCAACAAAGGCCGACGACGCGCAAACAGAAAAGCACGGTAAGCTCTGCATCACCGCATTGTTTGCCGTCGGCATGGATGATTGGGGCGCGGCTCTGTTGCGATCCGTGCTCGATGCTCTGCCAAGCGAAAAACAGCTCCAAGCATAGCTTTTGCCCCATCTCTCTGTTTTTTCTGAAAAATATTTCAAAAAATTAAAAATATTTTTGAAAAACCTATTGAAATTTTGTTTTTGTTGTGGTATAATATACGGGCTGTGATAAAAACAGCCCAAATACAGGGGTATAGCTCAGTTGGTAGAGTACCGGTCTCCAAAACCGTGGGTCGTGGGTTCGAGCCCTTCTGCCCCTGCCATCATTATCGGTCAAAAAAGATCCGACCGAGAAAACAAGAGAAAACGGGAGATTTCGAGAGATTTC
>JAFTRQ010000208.1 GCA_017462125.1 Clostridia bacterium
ATCAGAGGTAAACCTACCGAGAAAAGAGGTGTCCTTTTTATCGGCTACGGCATAGGTCGGCGTACCGATATAGGCTTTATATTCGTTCCATTCATTTGTCATATCGGTTAACCTCACTTCTTCAAAGAAAATTTCTCAACGTATTACCAAAGCACATCCCATAGGAATGAACGATTATTCAGAGCTACAACGTACTTGACCGCTTCACTCGGGTTGCATATCTTTTTGAGCAACTCCAAGCACCTTGCGGCAACGGCATCCCGATAATCCACTCCAAACTCCTTATTGATGAACGCATCCATAAGAGCAACCATTTCGGGCGTGTCGTTTTCAAAACGCAGCCTTGCGCGGTTTTGTGTGATGTTCTCGTTATCGGTATCTATAATCAAGTCCCCGAGCAGACGGTATCCTCCCGAACGAAAATCGGAAAACAGATCGTAATAAGGGATAAATTCATCTTCGGGAAGATATTTGTGCAAAAATAGCGTTCTTTGCGCTTCGGGCATAAACTGCCATTTTTCTTCTCTGATAGCGCGGCGAATATCACTTACGCGGTCGGCAGGGAGATTGACGAAAAGCGAATAAAGCTCATCGGCATCATAGGCGTTTTCCTCATCGCGCATAAACAGTACGCGGTTGATGCCTTTCTTCTTGGCTTGTGCCTTCGGGAGATGCGCACTTGCGCGGATACGGCGCAGGCAGCTTTCGTAAGTATCAATCAACGCCTTCATACGTTCAAGTGTGTTTATATTGAGCGTATTTTCCCATCCATCAACGGTGGCAAAGGTGAAAAGATCTGAAGCATTGGCAGGCTTACGTTTTGCCTTCGGGGTGTGCTTTTTCAGCATATAGGCATAATACGGCAGCTTCTCCAAATTGGAGCTGACAGTATTCCAATCCGTCTTGGCAAAATACTCCTTGAAGCGTTCCTCAAAGGTTGGCTCATACCAAGCGCGACGCACCTCGGATTCGTCAAGTATTCGCTTATACTTCAAGAAATTACTTCTTTTGATATTCTTTGTGCCAAGATACTCAGAAAGATCGGGCTTAATACCGCTTTTCGCGGAGTCGATCTCAAGCCCTGTCAAGATAGCGAGAGTTTCGGTTTCCTGTCGGCACTTTTCCTTCATTTCGGCATCTGCGTTCTCGTCATATGCGATGATACTGCGGTCAAGCGCCGCATTGGAGATCTGACCGACACGGGAGGAAAAGGTGTTTTTAATCGCTTGAAAACGCGCTCTCCAATTGTTTGCGTTCTGTATTTGCGGTGTTGCGGAAGGTATTTTTAATAACGGCAGATTGTAGTTGTTATCAAAATTGTTTTTGTCTGTATCGTAATTTTGGAACACACAATCGTTCAGTATCGGCTCGGCAATGGTTTTGACCATATCGCCGTCATAGTCTGCACCGCCGAGGCGTTCTGCAATAAGAGAGGTACTGCCAACCATTACAACGTCGGTAAGATGCGAAAGGTATCTGTTGCGCATATATCCGACCTTTTCAATGGGCTTGACCATTGCTTCCTCGTTACGCGCAATATGCGGATTGCGGAGCAAGGTATATCGCTCTTGTTTCATATACACCGCGCCCGGAGCGTA
>JAFTRQ010000209.1 GCA_017462125.1 Clostridia bacterium
CCCAGAAGCCTTACGACATCTGGGTTTTTTGGGGTGGCATCCATTAAGGATGCACAATATGGTTGCGGGGAGGGGATTTGAACCTCCTGACCTCCGGGTTATGAGCCCGACGAGCTACCAAGCTGCTCTACCCCGCGATATAGAAACCACGGATGGTGCCGGTGACCGGTCTCGAACCGGTACGATACTTTCGTATCACGGGATTTTAAGTCCCGGGCGTCTGCCAATTCCGCCACACCGGCAACTTTACATCTCCGTTCCGTGCACTATATTATAACACAAACTTTCCCTTTTGTCAACCCCTATTTCATAAAAAAATAAGAATTTTTCGAAATTTCTTTCTGCTTAATTCTCTTTTTCCTTTCCCTTTCTGCTAAAGTGCGACATATTTGGACAAGGCTGAGTCTTTTATCTTGACATTCACAGCACAATACGCTATAATATTTACAGATCATTTTTCAAAAGGAGTCTATATGTCTCTGTCCAAGAATCAAATCTCGATCCTCAGTGGGAACGCGTTGAAATTCATTGCCGCGGCGGCAATGGTTTGCGATCACGTTGGTGTCATTCTTTTCCCCAACGTGCTTTTCCTGCGCGTTATCGGACGTCTCGCCTTCCCGATATTCGCGTTTATGATCTCCGAGGGTGCAAAGCACACGCGCAACAAGCTTCGTTATCTTCTGACAATGGCGGGCTTTGCTTTGGTGATCCAAGCAGGATATTTTATATACAGCCGAAGCCTTGAAATGAGCGTTATGGTTACCTTTACGCTTTCGCTCTGCGCGATCCTTGCCCTTGATCTGTTCAAGCGTGCTCTTTTTCGGGACGATCTGCCGCAAAAGCTTCTGACAGGCGCGCTGTTCGTATCGGTAATTATTGCGATCAGTATGATTGACAAGCTTGTAGATCTCGACTACGGCTTTGCAGGCTGTATGCTTCCCGTCTTTGCTTCGCTTTTCGTTGCGCCGAAGGACTGTCCTTGTGAGACTATGCGCAGGCTTGACTGCATGCCAATTCGAGTTCTTACAACCGCTGTAGGACTTCTTCTGCTTGCCGCAGGCTCCAACGGAATTCAGTATTGGTCATTCCTGTCGCTTCCTCTCCTTCTGCTCTATTCGGAAAAGCGCGGAAAGCTGAAAACAAAATATTTCTTCTACATATTCTATCCCTTACATCTTGTAATTTTGGAATGTGCGTCATTGCTGATCGGTTAAAAAACGGAGCTCTGCAGAGCTCCGTTTTTCTATTCTTCTTTATTCATTCCGAGAAGCAGTATATTTATCCAAAAATTCTGCCATCTGATCATCTACGACCTTTGGGTCACCGCCCCAATTGCGCGCAAATTTCATAGCTTCACGATAATTATCCTCATCCTTCTGCACGGCATAGCAGGCTGCACGAACGTAATGTGCGTCCGTATCCCTTGGAAAAATCTTTAAGATTGCCTCTGTATACGAAAAAGCCCCTTCAAAGTCATACGTCTCCATACTTGCCCTTGCCAAAAGCGCAAAAAGTGCTGCTCTCTTCTTGTTCAGCAAAGTGTTTACCTCGGGAGATTCAAGAGCACGTTTCCCGAACTCCAACACTTTATCATATCTTTTAAAATGATTCTCAATCTCTGCCAGACATAAAAGCAGCTGCAAATCATCGGGTGCCAATGCCAAAGCGCGCAGAAAATAGCGCTCACTGATTTCATACTGCTTATGTCTGCCGAATACACGACCCATACAGCTCAGCAATCGAGGATCATACTGAAAATCCAGAACCTCATCAAAGTACCATCGCGCCTCACCGTATCTTTTCATTTTGGCGTGACACATTCCCAGAAACATCAATATTGACCGTTTCGTATCCTGCGGACAATCCTCCTTTCGGAGGCTTTCGAAAATCATCAATGCGGCGTCATAGCGATTATTGTGATATGCTTTGATACCGCAAAGCATACGCTTTTTCAGCTTTCCCTTTATTTTCAGACTGTCTCCTGCCAAAACGTCTGCATATTTTTTCAGCATTTCTTCACGCTTGCGCTTTGATTTGTTAATAGCCATCACTATGACAAAAATCGTGTCGATCGTTACACAAAGTATCCACAGATTCAAAGCCCAAGCATATTTTAGTATGAGCAAAAAGGCACAAGCAGCCAAAGCAACCAATGCGCTCAGAACCATCATCAGTATGGTCAATATACTTGTTCTGTTTTTATTTATAGCATTCAAGGCTGTCATACCCCCTTTAAGATATTAATCATTATATCATAAACGTCCACTCTTGTCAATAAAAAAATTGGGGTCGCAGATGCGACCCCAATCGGTATTGCATAGAATTATTCCACAACGATCTTGAAGGTTCTTGCCGCTCCGTCGGTGATCGTGGTTACGAAGGAGTAGGAATAGGTTCCGTCTTCGTCGTAATGGATCATATAACCGTCATAATCGTGAGCGTTGCCGGTGCTGTCGGGAGTATTCAACGAGCAGACCTCGTAAACCACCCACTCACCGTTGACCTTTTCGTAGATCACGGGACGCGCGATCTTCTTCATGCCGTAAACACGGACGGTTACGTTGTTTTCGCCACCGCTGATGGTGAATTCAGCGCTCTTTCCGTCAGTGGATTTTACCTTTGGCATAAATACGCTTTCTACCTTCGTACCGTTGGCAACGGTGATCTTAAAGGGCTCGAGAAGCGAATTCTCACGGATCTCGCGAACGTTCCAGTCGGTATCGGCACGGTTATAATCGGTCATACCGTAGCCGTCACCCCAAGGAACGAGAATCATATTCAGGGTAATGGTATCTCCCTTCTTGAAGGTGACCTTACCGTCAATATTGAGCGTCAGATTGATTCTGCGTCCGTTTTCCTTGATAGCAAGGTTTCCGTTGTATGCCTGACCGCCGATCTTCACGTCGTAATTGTAGATCAGACAGCCAAGGTTAACGTAGTTCTTTTCGGGCTGATCAAGGTCGGGTGTGCCGACGGTTTCTTTAAACTCAAACATAGAGAAGTAAGGACATTCGTCACCGAGAACGTAGGCCTTGGAGCCGCTTGTATTGGTGTTGATGATCACACTCTCGTTGTTCTCGTTGAGATAACCTACGTGCTGATAGTTCATATTACGTCCCGCAACGGTGTAGAAGGTAAAGTCCTCAAGCACGTTGTTGATGGTCAGATCGCCAAGGAACTCGTACTTGATCTCATAGTACGTTCTGTTCTCGTCGGTCTGAGGCATCTCGAGGTGCTTATAGGTCACCTTGATCTTGCCGTCGTCGGTGATGTAATCCATATCGATCTCGGCATAAGTAGGACCGTAGGAATCGATGAAGTTGCGGATATTCTCGGAATAGACCGTATTTCCTTCGCTGTCGGTATACTGGAGGAACTGATGGTTACCGCCGTTGGTATGCTGAGGCTGGTTGGAAAGGATCTGTCCGTTGCTTTCCTTAAAGATATCCATCCAGAGGGTCGCGGACATTGCACGGAAGTCGGGCAATGTGTAAAGCGACATCTTCGCGTTCATATCGTACCAAGGACGGATACAGTTGGTCTCGGTAACACCTGTGGAGAGGTGATAGAAGGGCGCGTAGAACTGGATCGAGTCGATCTGCTTCAGCGGATATTTACCCCAATTCTGATAGAGATGGACCATATTGAAGGCATTGTTGCTGTTCGCCTTGATCACCAAGGGGAAGATGACCTCGCTGTAGCCGATATCGGCAAGATACTTGTTCTCTTCACCGTCACCTGTAAAGTTCTTGCAAACCTCAAGGTCAATAGGTACGATGATGCCGTTGCCGTCCAGCATAACTGCACACTCAAGAGTTTGAGCATTACCCATACCCGAAGTATAAATGTAGATCTTGCGGTCCTTTGCCTCGCCCTTGATCTGAGCGATCATGTCGTAGTGCTTATTCTGAGAATTCAGGAATACGGTATTCCAATCGCCGCCCTTGACCTCAAACTTATACGCGCCGCGAAGAGCATCGTACTCAACGTATCTGTATGCTCTCGACGTGCCGAGTGTTGTAATACCCTCAAGAGGATTGTATTCACAAAATGCTTCGAAGAGGAAGTCGTCAAAGGTATGGATACCTTCCTTAGTATAGAGTCTGTGACCCATATAGATCTCTGTTCCCGCCGCAACGGTTCCGTCTGCGGGAGATACCGCCTGCGTGATCACGTAATTGCCGCCTGTAAGCGCAACCGAAAGCGCACCGCTTCCCTCGTGATCAAGGAGAATGTATCCGAGAACGCCAACGTTCTTGATATCGAAGGCAACGTACTTTGCGCTTGCCCAATCAACGCCGTCAAGGCTTGTGTGATCACCGTTCTTATCACCTACGATCAGCTTTACAACGCTTGCCGAGGGAACCGAGGTCTGCCAGCCGTAGCTGTCAATATCAGACGTGGTAGAGGGTGTGATCAGGTGCATTACCTGATTGACCTTGTCGGAATATACGTAAAGGCTTCTGTCAAAGCCAAAGCTGGGAAGGCCTGCCGTTCCGACAGCGCAGAGATCCTTGATCGAGATCTCCTCACCAACCTTGCTGCCAATGTCCAAGCGGATACCGGTAACGCTGTTCTGATAGTTGGGCACGGTAGATATGGGGACAAGATAATCATGCCATTCTCCGTCCGCTATGACCCTGAACTCCACGCACATATCTGCGCTGTAGCCCGACATTCCCGAGGTCATAATAAAGATCTGACCGCCTGTGCTGTTTGTGGTTTTCATACTGAAGCTGAGGAACTGATAGTCCACTGCCTTGATCTGCTTAGGAGTTATATACACTCTCGGGTCAGCCGTGCCTGTCACCTTGAAGGTGGTAGAGGTCATAGAATCGCTTACCACTTCGGTGTCAAGATACTTCAGTCCCTTCAAAGAGATCGTCTTCGAATTCTCATAGGAGTCAGCTTCTCCAAGGAAATCGGCTCCGTAAACGTGTACGTCGTAATAGTAGAAGCCCTGACGGTAGATATTCGTGGAGGCTCCGCTCTTGGTCTTGGACGTATAATATACGGTGCCATCCTTCGCCTTTACAAACGCATCACTTGTATTCTGCAGGAACACACCGCCATTCTTACCCGTCAAGGATACGATCTGCTGATTACCGCCTGCAGTAAGATCAAGCACGTAGGTCACTTCGTTGTTCTCTACGGTCAGGCTGGATCTGTCGGCATCGTCAAAATAGACGTTGACGGTATTGGAAAGCTTTCCTGCCTCTGTTATGGAATCGGAGAAATCGGTCACGGGAATCTCAACGGATTCCTCAACGTCCTCAATGCCCTCGTCGGGATCCTCCTCGGGAGGCATACCAACTCTTACGGTTTCGAAGAAGACGATGGGGCAAAGTGCCTTCGGATCGCTCTTGGATACTGCGCAGAAGGCCAGTGAAACGGTCTGTCCGACGTAATCGGAGAGGTCAGCCATAACACCCTGGCTGTCGATTCCTGCGTTTGCGGTTCCCTGATAGTTACATCCCGTGTAGGATGCCACCTTGTCCTGGAACGTATAACTGCCACCATGGCTCTTGATTCTGCTCTCGGCTACACCGATATGGGCATCGCCGCCATTGCCATAGCTTTCTCTGCCGTAAAGCACACCGTCATTCCAGGTCTTTCCGCCGTCAACGGACCAAACGATCTTATCCATACCGCCTTCAACAACCGTCCATCCCGAAATAAACAGAATGTTTTCACCGACGGTAAGCGTCGTATTGGCAATGATCTCCGCACCCTTGGCAATGTCACCGCCCATGCCGCCTGCAACCTTGATTCCGTTCACCATGTCAAGGCAGGTCGCGTGCGCGATCTCGCTGAGGTAATAGCCGGAGGAGGGATCGATGGTAAACTGCGGCTCCACGTAATCCTCGCCGTATTCAAATGTCTTCGCGTCCTCCGCGCTCTCAAAGAAGGCGATGTACGCCACGTCAAGATATGCGTTTTCGGGTATAGAAGCCGCGTTCAAGAAGTCAAATCTCAAATAATTGATGGTTTTTCCGTTGAAAGCAGAGATCTTTTCGGAAACGTTCATCACAGCGAGATTCCAATATCCGTCGGTTCCCGTGGGGAAATAGAGACAGCTCGATCCCACAGCCGAGGTATTCACGGAATCCATAAACATTTCCACGGAAACACCCTGCGATCTGGTTCTGTACTTGATCGCAACGTAGGGGGCTACATCGACCTTTTCCGAGATCAGATTGAAATAAGCCTCCTTCTCGCCGGGATACGCGATCAATCTTGTATAGGAATTGTCTGCGGCAAGCTTGACCTCGTCAAGATTCTTGTAGACGCCAAACTCACCGGGCTTTGCCACGTTATAGATCTTATGAGCGCTGTAATAGAGAACAGGCGCATAAGATTCATCAAACCGCTCGTCCCAATATTCGGTTTCGGTCTCCACAGGCTCTGTGGTGACTTCGTCGGTTTCGGTTGCCTCCGAAGGAAGTTCCTCTGTTTCAGAGGGTGTTTCCGAGGAGTCACCGGAGACGTCTTCGGTATCGGTTGCTTCGGTTTCCTGATTTGCGGTGGTTTCTGTGCTGTCATTTCCCTGAGAGATGGGATCCTGACAAGCCGTTAAAACCGTGCTGAACAGCATGATCAGTGCCAAAAGCAAGGCTAAATACTTGATGTTTTGTTTCATTTCGATTCTCCTTCTGACTTATAAGCGCACACGGGATCATCGGTTTGAAATCTCGCGCTTGATTTTTGACCAAAATCAGCAAAGATTGCCGAATATTCCCACGCATATTGTTCACATTATACATTATACAACAAATCAAAAGTAAAGTCAAGCACTATCAAAAAAGTTGATAATCGATCATTTGCGCGGCAAAACTCAATCAAGAGCAATCAAATAATCGAACAAAAGGAGAAGAAGCTCCCCTTAATGGAAAGCTTCTTCTCTTTTGAAAAATATCAAAGCACGTTAGCAGACATACAGCCTGTGGCAACTGTGAATACCCAGCTGCTTTCCTTGTCCTTATAAGCCAGAAGCTCCTGGTCAAGGGGCTCGATAGCGTCAATCTTGCCGTCGCAGTATTCAAGAATGTACTGGCGAACGGTCTGCATTCTGCGGATAAGACCGCCGATACGAAGGTCCATAGCCTCCCAGCCCGAGAACTTGTTCTCCTTCTTCCACTGAACGAGATGTGCCTTTCCGTAAGCGTCAATTCTCTTGATGACCTCGACGTAATCCTCGTTGGCAAGACGGCGAAGCTCATCCTTATCCTTTGCCTCGTAAGCGGCTCTCGTCTTGAGACCAAGCTCATACTTGATCTCCATCGCGTCGCAAAGGCGAGCGGCGGTCTCGTAAACATAGCCGATCTTTCTCGACTTCTTTGCCAACGCGTGCATATCCTTTGCAACCTCTGCAAACTTATAGGAAGCGCCGGGCTTGACGGTCCAATCGAGGAAGTCGTTGAGGGTATCTGCGTAAAGCATATACTTGGAGGGGTTACGGGAGTGCGTAACGTTTCTCTCGTTGCCCGCGATGTAGTTACCGAAGTCGATGCGGCTGCACTCATCGTAGTCAAGACCAACGATGCTCTTGAACTTCTTCTTGATCTTCTCCTCGTCACGATTTCCCTTCGCGTACTCGGCAATATAACAGAGTGAGGGCAGAACCGAATAGAAGGAGCACTCGCCGCCATTGTTACCCCAAAGGGTCATAAATACGTTCTTGACCTTGTTCTCGATACAAGCGTCGATAGCGGGCTTCATCGATTTGATGGTCCACTCGTTATCGGGGATCGTACCGCACCAGGTCCAAACACCGCCCGCGAACCAGGTCTTCTTGGAGATCTGCGCGTGCATCTCAAGCATATCGCCGAAATCCGACTTTTTGCCGTGGTAATAATCCCAGAATACGGGAATTATATTCTTCGGGAGCGCGCTTCTGTAGGGCTCGGGAACCTCCTGCTTGGGAACTACGTAAACGTCATTATTCCAGCCATAGAAGAGCATATCGGACCAGATCATCGGCTCCATATAGCCGTACTTCGCCGCGATCTCATTGACTCTCGCGAGGTGCTTTTTCATAATGTCGATCTTGGGCTCATAGCCGTTCTTGTCAAGATACTTGCCGCGGCCAAGCATATGCGCCTCATCCATACCGATGTGGATATTTTTGGTGCGGAAGCACTTGGAAAGAGTTGCAAACATATGGTCGATCAGCTCGTAAACTCTCTCGTCTCCAACAAGGAGCGCCTGCTCGTAGTCAAAGGGTACCTTCCCCCACATATTGTGGGTCTTAAGGTGAGCGAGCGTCTGGATGCAAGGAATAACCTCGATGCCGATACCTGCGCAGAACTCGTCAAGCTCCTTCATCTCGGCGACCGAATATCTGCCTCTCATATAGCCGAAATAGGGCTCGCCCTCCACCTCATAGGTGTCCTCGGTATAGAGGAACAGCGCGTTATATCCCATCTTGCGGAGCAGGGGCAAAAATCTCTTCAATTCATCAACTGTTTTTACGGCATTTCTGGACATATCCAGCATAACGCCAAAGGTTTTGAAATTTTTCATTTTTCTTTCCTTTCCGTTATCAAATTCTCGTTTATAGCTGTTATGACGATTATACCACCATTATCAAGCCAAGTCAATCGAATGTCCTCAATACATCAAAAGAAGTCTGATATTGGTAATTTCACAATAGTATTATATCAAATCACAGCCTTTTTGACAATCCCAAAATCGATAAAATTTGTATGAAAATCAATAAATTCCGGGAACATAAAGGGCGGATGGGCTCATATTTCTCAGGGCATCGTTGTATGAAGTGCTTGTTCCTTTGCCCAAGAAAGGCAATATCTCCTCCTCTAGCTCCGGAATACAGTCGCGTTTCCCGTCAAGATACGCATTGAGCGTTTTTTGACAGTATTCGAGTCGGCGGAGCATTCCCCCAAAACGAATATCGTGACAATCAAAACCTTGAGGCTTATTTTCAGTCATCCATTGCTTTTCAAAAGCCTTTGCAAACACCTTCACTCCGCGTATAATCTCGGGGATATCTCTTTTAGCGTAAAGCTCAAGATCCCATTTTCTTCCCTCTTTGTATGCCGCCCTTAAAAGCACACCCATCTCACTCTTCAAGGCAAGCACGTCGCAAAGAGTTGCGGCATTATCGAATATGTATCCGTATTTGCGGCTCTTTTTCGCAACAATGTGAAGCTGTTCGGCAAGAGAAGCATATCTCTCATTCGCCCCCTCGCTCACCAAGCAGTCGGTAAAACCGTTAAACAAATCTGCATAAAACAGATACTTGGACGGATTTACGGGGATAAAGGATTGCTTGACCTGCTTGTCAGCGACAAAATTTGCCATATCTATAAGCAAAAAATCATCAAATGAAAGTCCGAATTTCTTCTCAAACTTTGCCTTTATCGCTTCGTCGTCCGTATTTTCCTTCGCATATTCCGCAATATAAAAAAGCGTGGGAAGCGTGCTGTAACGTGAGCACTCTGCTCCGTTATCGCCCCACATAGTCACGATAAAATTCTTCACCTTATTCTTTTTGCATGCCGCCATTGCGGGGAGCATACTCTTGAGAGAGTATCGATTGTTGGGCAAAAATCCACGGGAGGTGTAGGCACTGCCCGCAAACCAAAGGTTTTTGGTCAACTGCTTGTGATTATATATCATATTGTCGTAGTCCTCTTCCTTGGTATGATAATAATCCCAATACACGGGAGCAACAGACTCAGGGAGTGCCTCGACAGCAGAATTCGGCATCTCAACCTTACCGTGAAAATATCCGCCTCCCTCGATCTCCGCAAAAAACATATCCGACCACATAAGCAGCTCATAGCCGTATTTCTCCGCAAGCTTGGTAACTCTGTCCAAATGCTTTTTCATAATAGAATTTACACTCTCGCAGCCGTTTTTATCGTGATACTTGCCCTTGCCAAGCCCCCAAGCTTCATCCATTCCGATATGTATTCTCTTTGAAGTGAAGCATTTCGAAAGAGTCGCAAACATATTGTCGATAAGCTGATAACATCTCTCTTCCCCCACAAGCAAAGTACGGGGATTATCCGTTGGAAACTGATTCCAGCGGATGGTGGTCTCAAGGTGAGAAAGGGTCTGAATACAAGGAATAACCTCCATCTTGAGGGATTGCGCAAAGGTATCTATTTCCTTCATCTCGGCAACCGAGTATTTTCCTCTCATATAGCCGAAGTAAGGCTCACCTTCCACTTCATAGGTATCCTCACAGTAAAGAAGGAGCGCATTATAGCCCATCTTTCTTATCATCTGCATATATTTTTTTAATGCATCAACCGTCATCACCGCATTGCGGGACATATCCAGCATTACGCCAAAGGTTTTGAAATTTTTCATTTTTCTTTCCTTTCCGTTATCAAATTCTCGTTTATAGCTGTTACGACGATTATACCACCATTATCAAATCAAGTCAATCGAATGTCCTCAATACATCAAAAGAAGTCTGATATTGGTAATTTCACAATAGTATTATATCAAATCACAGCCTTTTTGACAATCCCAAAATCGATATAATTTTGTATGAAAATCAATAAATTATGGGCGCATAACCTTTTTTCGGCTTTTGGTTTTATATCTCATTCGCAAAACTGCAATTGAGGAAAAGGATTGTGTTAAACAAAAAGGCTATTGACAAATTTTCCGGTTTATGTTAAAATCATCTCAACGTTAAAGCCTATTGGAGATGCTTATGAAAGATAATGCAGTTTATTACAGCCAATTCGGTGCTAAAGGTGACGGCGAAGCCAACGATTTCGCAGCTATCGTCAAGTGCCACGAATATGCAAATGCAAACGGATTTACCGTTCGGGCAGATGCGGGTACTACGTATTATATTGGAGAGACTGACGGAGTGGAGGCGATCGTCAAAACCGACGTAGATTGGGGCGATGCCACCTTTCTGATCGACGACAGTATCATTCCCCCCGAATCCCCTTCCCGTAATGCCCATATTTTTTCGGTTACAAGCGACAATGAAATTAAGGTTTTCGATGAGAAGAGCGAAATCATACAAAGGATCAACGAAAACGGTGGATTTATTGCGGGTAAGACGATAAACGTCGGCTATGCTCCCGGCTACACCGCGCTTTTAACAGTCTATAATGATAACCACTCGGCATACGTTCGCTACGGTGTTCATGGCACCGGTGCACACAATCCCCTGCGCGAGCTTGTAGTGGTTGACAAGGACGGAAATATCGACCCCTCCACCGCGTTTCTTCTGGATTACAATCAGGTCACGAGGATCGAAGAGCTCCGATCCGACGATGAGCCCCTTACTCTCCGAGGAGGAAGATTTGTCACAAAGGCCAACGCTGCGCCTCCCGTTTATACTGCCTATTGTCGCGGTATTCTTTTTAACCGCTCCAACGTTACGATTAAGGATACCGTCCACGAGATCGTGAACGAGGGACCGATCGGCGCGCCCTATTGCGGCTTCATCTCCTGGCATCGCGCCAACAACCTGCTCTGCGAAAACCTTTCGCTTCAAAGCCATAAGACCTACAAGGACTACGAATACGACGAGAGCGGCAGAGTGATAAAGATTCACTCCTATATGGGCTCCTACGACGTGGGCGGCTCCTTCTCCACCAATATTTATTTCAAAAACTGCACCCAAACCAACTTCTACAAATACAAGGAAAAGAATATCGCCTACAACGCCTACGAGCGCTGGGGTATTATGGGCACGAACTATTGCAAGAATCTGACCTACGACTCTTGTCTGTTTTCCCGCCTCGACGCCCACGCGGGCGTTTATAACGTCAATATAAAAAACACCACCATCTCGATGATCTATCTCATTGGCGGCGGCGTTGCCAATATTGAGAATACCACCGTCGTCGCTCCCGAGGATTTTCCCCTGTCTTTTCTTGAGCTACGTGAAGACTACGGCTCAACATGGAAGGGTGAGATCAGAATCAAGGACTGCGAATTCATCAATTGGACGTCAAGGAACGTCTGCATTGTGAGAGCGGGCTGGAACAATTGGAATTTTGGTTACGTCACCCATTTGCCAAACCTCGTGATCGACAATTTGAAGATCGACAAGCCCACCAATCTCTATTGCTTCTCCCATCTCTGTAACGATTTCACCGAAACCATCGATCAGGGCAGTCTGCAAAACGGCGCGCCAAATCTCAATCCTATGGATATCTCCGCTACCGTCGTGATCAAAAACAACGTCGCGAACCATACCTACCAAGGCTCGCCAAACAGCTATGTCAATAAAAAAATTAAATTGATTGAAGAATGATAAAAAGGCTTCCCTTGCCCAACTTCTCATAAGGAAGTTGGGCAGTTTTATTCGCCTTTGGCGAGTGATATTGCTTTGCAGTGATATTCGTCTTGCGACGAGTGGTATTCGCTACGCGAGTTTTGGGGCGAATAAAATATCACTAAAGCCAAAGGCTTTAATATCACTGTCGCATAAGCGACAATATCACTCCGACGAAGTCGGAATATCACTTTTGCTTTCTCTGCCGATCTGTGTTATAATGAGATTATATTGTAGGGCGGGGGCTTGCTCCCGCCGTGATGAACACCTTGAATCAAAAAGGCGGCGGGAGTAAACCCCCGCCCTACAACAAGGGGTATGGGCTTTGCCCGAAGCCTTTGTAATACAAAGGCGAAACTGGCGATAAAAGGAGATAAGAAATGTTTATCACAAAGAAAAAGAAAATACAAAAATACTTAGAGAAAAAAGCAGAGAGCGACAAAAATGCTTTTGATCTTCTTCTCTGCAATTATTTGGACGGAACATTAAAAACAGATCTTGAATCGCTTGGAATAACAAAAAATGAAATTCACGTTGATTGGTTGGATGATATAAAATGCATTGGCATACAAGGACGGTATAAGAAATATTTTGCAGACATTCAAATTTACGCTAAGGAATTCAGTATTTCATTTGATTTAGATGAGCCTGATGACGATATTTCATATGCTCTTGAAAGTAAAGAGCAGTTGTATCGTGTGATTTCTGAAATGGTTGCCAAGTTAAAATAACTGAATATTATAAAAGCCATCACGATGTTTTCGTGATGGCTTTCAACTTCCTTATGAGAAGGAGCCTTTGGAAGCCTTTTTATTTGTCTCATTCTCAATAATGCGCACAAACATCGATGCTTGCCGCGTGATTTCTGTACCACCAGCTCTCACTCTTCTGCTTATAGGGCAAAAGCTCCCAGGAAAGCTCGTCGATAGCTTCCACCTTGCCGTCAAGATAGTCAAGCAGGCGCTTGTACTGATACTTCGCTCTCTCCTCGAGCCCGCCGAACATATGCGCCCAATATTCATAGCCATAGGATTTGTTTTCTCTGTCCCATTGCTTCTTGAACGCCTTTCCGAAAGCACGGACAAGGGACGGGAGCCTTGCAAAATCCTCGTCGGCAAGACGGCGCAGCTCTTCCCTGTCGCCCGCCTGATAAGCCTCTCTCAGCTTAACACCCAGCTCATATTTAACCTCCATCAGCTCACAAAGCCGTGCACCAAGCTCGAAAATATATCCGTAGGTTCTCGACTTTTTCGCCGTCTCGCGAAGGTCTGCTCCAACCTCCCTGAAGGTAGCGGAACCACCCTTTCTTACGGTGTAATCAAGAAATCCGCGGAAGGGATCGGCGTAAACCATATAATCCGAGCAGTTTCGGGGGTGTGTTACGTACTTCCAATTGTCGGTGATGAAATTAACGTAATCAAGGCGGCAGAACGCATCGTATCCGATGCCGAATTTCCTCTCAAACTTCGCCTTGATGTCGGCTTCGTCATAATTGCCCCTCGCATACTCCGCAAGATAAAACATACTCGCAAGATTGGCAAAATAAGAGCAATCTCCGCCACCGCACCACAAGGTCATCATAACGTCGCGAATACCGTTTTTGCGGCAGGCATCAAGAGCGGGCTTCATCGACTTGACCGTGTAATAGTTGTTGGGCATAAAGCCGATCCAATTCCAGATACCGCCCGCAAACCATACCTTGTCGGAGATCTGCTTGTGCATCTCGATCATGTCGCTGTATTCGATCTCTTTATCGTGATAGTAATCCCAGAAAACGGGGATCACGTTCCCAGGCAAGATTTCCTTATATTCCTTAGGCACATCCTGCTTCGGCACAACGTAAACGCCGTTATTCCAGCCGTAAAAGAGCATATCAGACCAGATCATCGGCTCCTTGTATCCGTGCTTCACCGCGATCTCGTTGACTCTTGCAAGATGTCTCTTCATCATCGAGTATTTTTCCTCATACCCGTGCTCCTTCAGATGTCTGCCAAGACCCATCCACATCGCTTCGTCCATACCGATGTGGATCTTATCGCTCTTGAAGCACTTTCGGCAGGTAGCGAAAAGATTGTCGATATAGGTGTAGGTGCGCTCATCATCAACGAGGAGCACGTCACGGGCATCCATCTTGTATTGGTCACCCCAAAGAGAAAGCCCCGACAGATGCGCCAAGGTCTGCACGCACGCGATAAGCTCAATGCCAACGCTTGCGGCATATTCGTCAAGCTCTATGATCTCCGCCTGCGTATATCTGCCGCGCATATATCCGTGATACGGCTCGTTGTCCACCTCAAGCTTGTCCTCGGTATAGAGAAAAACCTGATTGTAGCCCATAGATGCGATTGTTTTGAAAAATCTTTTTATCGTCTCAATGCTGAGAGATGACTTGTACGCAACCGGTAGCATAATGCCGAAATTATCGAAATCCTTCATTTTTTTCATAAAATTCACCTTCTTACTTGACTGAAGCCCGAAGCTCTAACACTATTATACAGCTTCATTTTTTAACATTGAATAGATAATCTCGCATAAAACCTGAATCATTTTCCACTTTGCGATGATTCTGCACCGCTTATATCGGATCCTTTTCAAAAAGCTCTACCGCCTGTGCGCGGCGGTCCTTCAGAAACACCTTCCAGGTATGTCCGTCAACAAACGGGTTGCTCTCCCCGCCAAGCCTTTCAAGCT
This sequence comes from Clostridia bacterium, assembly GCA_017462125.1. Next base: position 14,969 of record JAFTRQ010000209.1, read on the forward strand.
TTGGATAATGCGCATTGTCACCGAGGTGATTTCCAACGTGCACCTCGGGAACCATATCCATCGCTCGGTCAATGCCCGCCAAAAACTCTTCGCGAAGCGTGTATGGCAAGCCGTATTTATCCATATACGCCTTTGACAGCGTATTCAATCCCGCGCCGCCGAACATTCCCGCGCGAAGCTCACTTCCCTTTTCGGTCACGTTGAAAAACATTGTCAGCGTTCCCGCAGTATGGCCCGAGTTTTCGTAAAATTCAAAGGTGCGGTTTCCGATCTCAATTACGTCTCCGTCACCGATCAGCACGTCGGGCGTGAAGGGCTCTTCAAAGGGAATCCCGAATTCGTTGGTCCATTGCAGCTGATTCTTGCCCATCACCATATCCGCATCCGCTCTGCCGACGTAGGTCTTCGCTCCCGTCATGGCAACAAGGGCGCGGGTGCCGCCGATGTGGTCAATATGTCCGTGCGAGTGAATGATATGCTTCACGTCCATAACGTCGTATCCAAGCTTACCCATATTGTATATGATGCCGTAAAGATCCTTCGGCATACCCGTGTCGATCAGTATCAATCCGTCTTGGCTTTCAAGCAGCCAGCACGGGCCGATGCGCGACCCGATATGATAAAACCCGTCGGTATATTTCACCGGCTCCAGATAATTCTCCCAATACTTCATAATTTTTCAACCTTCATCACAAGCTAAAGCTAAATATCCAATCCGTCGGCATACAGAGGAAAAGCACCGACAAAACTCCCAAGATCACACCGATCCATTGCTTTTTCGTCAATCTTTCACGGAAGATCACAAGTGCCGAAAGGGTGGTGAGCACAAGATTTCCGCCGTTGACTATGGGGAAAAACACCGCGCTTGGGATCTCGCCCGAAAGCGCAAGATTAAGCTTGTGGTTTGCCGCAACGCAAACACCGCTGATTACCATGATAACAAGAAGCAGCCAATAGATTTTCCCTGCCCCATTCTTCTCGATCAGAGGCAAGCTTTCCTTTTTCATCGACAACAGCGCCAAAGCCGCAGAGAACACAAAGGAGACCGCAAAGGAGATCACCAAAAAAGCGTTCAACTCCTCTTTGTACGCTGAGCTCTGATGGATCTTTTGCATAAACCCTATACTTCCCGAGCACAGAAATGCCAGAAGCGAGAACAGAAGCCAGCGGAATCCGCCCTTTTTCTCATCATCCTTCTTCTCGGTGGCAAACACAAAGCTCCCCACCATCAGAACGATTCCCACAAGCTGAAGCACGCCAATGCTTTCATCAAAGAAAAAGAAGCCCGACAGCGCGGTCAATACCGTGGAAAAGGAAACGATCACCGTGGTAAAGGACATCGGACCAAGACGAAACGCCTTGATCATAAAGATATCCATCAGCGAGATAGCCAATCCGAAGAGAACACCCAAAAGGCAGGTAAAGAGAGAAAACGATCCCACTCCTCCCCACAGCACAAGTACGACAGCGGAGACGATACAGCCAAGTGCGCTGTAGACGTAAACGCCTGTCATCCCGCCCGACGAGCGGTTTGTGTAGATCTTTTTCAAAATATATCCCATAAGGCACGCCGCCATAGAGATGATCAGCGTAATCACCGTGCTTGGATTCATAAATCAAAGTTCTCCTATCAATTTGTGAATATACGGATAGCTCTCCTTTGCATAGAAGCGATGGTCACCCTCCGCGATCACGTGTACAAGCTTATCGGAAACGCCGAGCGCCTCATAGCCACGGCGTCCTACAGCCACCGCATTGATCGCGCCGTCGATCAGAAAGCCGTTGTCGACTGTTCCCGATACCACGACCTCACGCTTGGGCGCGGTCATCGCCACAAGGTCACCCATATCGAAATACTTTGCGATGTAAGGAACGTGGTTGCAAGCGCAATGCGCCATGATCGCAACGCTGTCCTCCCAATCGCAGACTGCGCAGGAGGGTACGGCGATCTTGACCCTGTCCTCAAATATTGCCGTGTAAGTAGTGGCAGTTCCGCCGCCCGAGTTACCCATCAGCAAAATCTTATCAAGATCAACAAGATCCGCAAAGGTCGATTCGAGGGCATCGATACATCTGCCAACGTCCCAGACTCTCTCGCCGATCAGCGTTCTTCCAAGCAGCATTGCACGCTTTGCGACCTCGGTACAGCGGGGATTGCCCGACGTGGGATGCCCTCCGTTCTCGCCAAATCCTCTTTGCTCAAGAACAACAACACACAGTCCTTCTTTTAAAGCAATCTTTGAATAATCTCTGTCCCAATTCATATTGAGGCTCTGCTGATCTCCCGGAAATTTCGGCCTCGAAAGTCCCACGTGCATTCCTGTGGAGTGGCCCTGCAGCGTGATCATCACGGGCGTCTTCTTTCCCTCGGCACTCTTGGGAATGCAGAGGTGGCAAGGGATCGTTACGTTTTCCTCGCTTCTGAAGCGGAAGCGGATCTCTCGCGCGTCAAGATCCTCAGCGTAGCGGTCAAATTCGATCTCGACCTCTACGGGGCAGGCAAATTTTTCGATCTCGGCAATTCCCAACAAATCGAAAAGCTTTTCCTTTGCGCGACTCTTCCATTGATTGAAATCCTCTTTTCCGTCCCAGCGCATCTCGGGTGTGTGATCCTTGATCAGCCTGTAATGATGCTCAAGCGGTAAATATCCTTTTTTCATAATGGTACCCTTTCTGCCGCTTGCGTCGGCATAAATAATAAACCCTGCCAAGTCTCCTATCTTACGAGAATGGCAGGGTTGCTCTGCCTTTTCGGCAAACAAATTTTAAATTCCGAAACAAAGCTTGTGATATTCGGGTTGCTCACCCTGACAAGACTGCTTTCAGAGATTCTCAAGCGCCTTATGAATATGAGGCCAGGAATCGTCGGCATAGAATCTGTGTCCGCCCGCGCCGATCACGTGAACGATGGCCTGCTCTCTGCCAACCGCCTTGAAGGCTTCTCTGCCCACGTCAACGCAAGCCTTAGCGCCTGCAATCGGGAAGATTCCGTCCTCCGCTCCCGAAACCACAATAAGATCTCTGGGAGCGCAAAGAGCGCAAAGATCTCCCATATCGAAATACTTTGCGATATAAGGGATAAAGTTACACTCACAGTGCAGCATTGCGCCAATGGAATCGGCATAACGGCAGACCGCGCAGGAGGGTACGCCAACCTTGATTCTCTCATCCATAGCAGTTGCGTAGGTCGTGGCAGTTCCGCCGCCCGAGTTGCCAAGGCACATTACCTTTTTCACGTCCACAACGTCGGAGAAATACTCCTCCAAAACGTCGATCAATCTCATAATATCCCAAACTCTCTCACCGATCAGCGTTCTGCCCAAAAGGATCGCACGCATCGCAGGCTCGCGGCAATCGGGATTGCTGGTGTTTGGATCGCCGCCGTTCTCGCCAAAGCATCTCTGCTCAAGCGCAATACCGCAGATACCCTCCTTCAGCGCGCGGGCAACGAAATCGCGGTCACCGCCGTGACAGGTCTGCTCGTCTCCGGGAAATTTTGGTCTTGACAGCGAGATATGCATACCCTTTGCGTGACCCTGAAGAGTGATCACAACGGGCAGCTTCTCCTTTGCATCCTTGGGAATGCAAAGATGGCAGGGCACCGTGACGTTCTCCTCGGTGGCATAACGGAAACGGATCTCGCGACAATCGAGGTCCTCGGAATACTTGTCATATTCGATCTCAATACAGGGCTTCACTGCATATTTTTCGATCTCGGGAAATCCGATCAGCTCTGCAAGCTTTTCTCTTGCTCTTGCTTGCCAAGCGGTAAGCTCCTCTTTGCCGTCCCAACGCATAGCGGGGATCTCCGCATCAAGAAGTCCGTGAAGGTGTGTTCTGGGAAGAAGTCCAACGTTCATAACAAATACCTCGACTTTCACAATTATTTATTCTTAAAGCATACGTTATCTTTTTAAATGTATGTTTTAGTTAATTATACATCAATAAAACATAGTATTCCTTGATTATTTTGACCCGTTTCGTTATTTTTCTTGATTATATTGATTTTTTGGCAAGGTTTCGCCACAGAGCGCGGCCGGACTTTTTTAAATTTTGATTTATCGGGGAGGCGGGGGATGCGGTTTTCCACCTTTTTTGAGAAAAACCTTCGCAGATTGCAAGCAATCTACTATGCGAGTTTTCTTCGAAAACATCGAGGTGGAGCAAAAAAGCTTTCCCGAAAATTAGTTTAAAATATAGCCATTTAGTTTTATAAAGCCGTGATAATCTTTATCAAAGCCTCACTGCTATCGTGTTGCAAGCTTTGCTTGAAACCTTTTAAATAAAGGAGTTTGAAATACACCCGAAACACGATTGCAGTAGAATTTTTAATCGAAATCACCACCATTTTCTATTGCAAAATGGCTATTTTATCTCCTTTTTTTTGAAAGTTTCTTTGCTTACTTTCTTTTCAAAGAAAGTAAGCCGCCGGAGGCACGCATCCTCCTCGCTAAATCGCAAATTACAAGCATTGAAAACGCGGCGTATGCCTTCGCACACGCCGCGTTTCTGATATATTTTAAAATCACCAATGAAGAACGCTGACCGTCATATTTTTAACACCGTCGTTAAAGCTAATGCTTTCTCCCTTAGGACCGTAAGGCAACAGCTTTTCATCAAGCTCGGGAAGGCGATCTGCCCTGCCCTCCACGTATTCGATCAGCTTTCGGCGGCAGGAATCAAGCCTGCGCAAAACACCGCCTATGCGAAGCTCCTGCCCGTCAAAGCCCTGAGGCTTGTTTTCCGCCATCCATTGCTTTTCAAAGGCCAAGGAAAAGCTCTCAATACGGGACGTTGCCTCGGCATAATCATCAACAAGCGCTTTCAGCGCGTCAAGATCTCCCGATTCGTATGCAGCTCTGGTCTTCACACCCAACTCATACTTGATCTCAAGAGCGTGACAAAGCTTTGCGAGATTGTCAAACAGATAACCGTATTCCCGATGCTCCGCAAGAGGGCGGAGACTTGCTGCAATCGACGCAAATTCTGCTCCGCCGCCCTCCTTGACCGTCCAATCGAGGAAGCCGTTGAAGCAATCGGAAAGCAGCATATATTTCGGCGCGTTTGTGGGGTATCCTGCCGTTGTCAGTCTGCCACCCACCGCATTGGGCATATCAAGCAGCATAAAATCATCAAAGCCGATCCCCGAGAACGCTTGAAACCTTGCCTTAATGTCCTCTACATCACGGTTTCCGCGCAAATAATACTCCGCAAGATAAAAGAGCGACGGCAAAAGCGCGAAGCGCGAGCATTCTCCACCGTTATCTCCCCACATTGTGAAAAAGATATTTTCAATTCCGTTTTTCGAACAAGCATCAAGAGCGGGAATCATCGTCTCAAGAGAGAATTGATTGTGCGGCGCAAAGCCTGCCCAGCTCCAAACACCGCCCGCGAACCAGATGTCATCGGTAAACTGCTTATGATTGTAGATCATATCGTCGTATGCTTTTTCTTCGGTGTGATAATAATCCCAATACACGGGCGTGATTCCCTCCGGCATCGCGTCGATATACTCCTGCGGCACCTGTGTCTTACCCACGTAATATTCGTCTCCCGTCCACTTGGAAAACAGCATATCCGACCATATCATAGGCTCATAACCGTATTTATTCGCGATAGGCAGGATCCTCTCCATATGCTTTTTCATGATATTATCCACGGTATCATAGCCGTATTCGTCGATATATCTTCCCCGCCCCAAAAGGCGCGCCTCATCCATACCGATGTGGATCTTTTTTGTCTTGAAGGCCTTCGAGCAAGCCTCAAACATACGGTCGATCAGCTCGTAGCATCTCTCGTGTCCTACAAGCAGGGTGTCGGAATTATCTACGGGAAACTGCCCCCAACGGACGGTTGCCGTCAGGTGTGCCAAGGTTTGGATACAGGGAATGATCTCAATACCCAAGCTCTCACCGTAGGCATCGATCTCGCGGAGCTCATCTGTGGTATATCTGCCTCTCATATAACCGAAATAGGGCTCCTTTTCGATCTCATAAGTGTCTTCGGTATAGAGCAGAATGCAGTTATATCCCATTCTTGCAAGCAGATCCATAAAGCGCTTCAAGCCGGAAACGCTCATAACGGCGTTTCGGGACATATCGATCATCACGCCAAAGTATTTCATAGATTTATACGACGGGATCCGCTTTTCGCAAAACGGATCCCGTGCTCCTTTCAAAAGGTTTTCATCAAAGAATGCTGCTCGTCATCATATTTGGCGAGCCGTTCATAAGCAGGCTTCTTTCCTTTGCACCAAAAGGCAGGATCTCACATTCAAGCTCCTCGATACGGTCTGTTTTGCCGTCGAGATAGTTCTCAAGGCGGCGACGGCAAGAATCTATACGTGCGCGAACGCCCGCGATTCTGATGTCCTGCACGTCAAAGCCATAGGATTTATTGTCCTTCATCCATTGCTTTTCGAATGCGGTGTGGAATTTCTTGATCAACGAAGGAAGCACCGAATACTCGTTATCGACCAAACGGCGCAGCTCTTCTCTGTCGCCTGCCTGATACGCCCGACGCACCTTCACGCCAAGCTCATATTTTACTGCAAGCACGTCCGCAAGGCATGCCGCTGTTTCAAAAACGTATCCGTATTTTCTCGACTGCTTCGCAACCGCGTGCAATTTTTCTGCGGTCCTCGCACAGTTCGCCCCGCAGCCCTCCTTCGCCGTGTAGTCAAAATGACCGTTGAAGGTATCGCAAAGCAACCAATGCTTGGACGGATTACGGGGTGCTCCGTCGTTGTTTTCATAACCGATGATGTTGTTAACGTCATCAATAGCAATGAAGTCGTCGTAATCAATACCCGTAAGGCTCTTAAACTTTGCCTTGATCTTCTCCTCGTCCGTCACTCCCTTGGCGTACATAGCCAGATAGTGAAGGGCGGGAAGCTGAGCGAAGTGAGAGCATTCCGCTCCGTCATCGCCCCACATACAGAAGAAGATATTCTTCGTGTTATACTTTTTGCAGGCGTTGACAGCAAGCTTCATCGAGCGGATCGAAAAATGATTGTGGGGAATAAAGCCCGTCCAGCTCCAGATTCCGCCCGCAAACCAGGTCTTGTCGGATAGCTGAAGGTGATTATCAAGCATATCCTCAAATTTTTGCTGATCGGTCTGATAATAGTCCCAATAAATCGGGATGCATTTTTCGGGAAGCGCATCGATCCATTCCTGCGGGAGCTGTGTCTTGCCCGTGTAATAGGTATGGTTGGTCACTGTGCTGAAGAACATATCCGACCACAGCATCGGCTCATAGCCGTACTTATCCGCAAGAGCACAAACACGCTCAAGATGCCGCTTCATAATATCGGCGGTAGGCTCAAAGCCGTGCTTATCAAGGTGCTTGCCGCGACCAAGATAAAATGCCTCGTCCATGCCAATATGGATCTTATCGGTCCTGAAGCACTTACGAAGAGTGGCAAACATACGGTCGATCAGCTCATAGGTCCTGTCGTCATCAACCAACAGCACACCGGCGCCGTCAAAGGGATGCTGTTCCCACTTCATAAGCGTTTTCAAATGCGCAAGGGTCTGGATACAGGGGATCGCTTCCATATCAAGAGACGTACAAAGCGCGTCGATCTCACGCATCTCCTCTACCGAATATCTGCCGCGCATATATCCGAAATACGGCTCTCCCTCCACCTCGTACGTATCCTCGGTATAAAGGAATACCGTCTTGTATCCCATTTTCTTCAAAATGGGCAAAAATCTTTTCAATCCGTCAAGGCTCATGACCGCGTTTCGCGACATATCGATCATAACACCAAGCGAATCAAATTTATATTTACTCATCTGTCAGATTCCTCTCTGTAAGCTTCATCACTGCGTGAATACGCAAGCCGTTACAATATCTCTGTAGGTATTGTAAAGAATACTTTCGCCTTTTTTGTGACCGCCGAAGGGCAGGATCTCGCACTCAAGCTCCTCGATACGGTCGAGCTGTCCGTCTGTCAGCTCAAGCAAGCGGCGGCGGCAGGATTCCACCCGCGCGATAAGCCCCGCAAGTCTGATCTCCTGTACGTCAAAGCCGTAAGGCTTGTTTTCCGCCATCCATTGCTTCTCCAAGGCTTCACCGTATCTGCGGATCAGCGCGGGGAGATAGGTGTAATCCCTGCTTCCGTAAAGCAGAAGATCCCATTTTCTCTTATTGTGATACGACCAACGGGTCTTGACTCCAAGCTCGTATTTCACAGCAAGCACGTCGCAAAGACAAGCCTCGGTCTCGAAAAGATAACCGTATTTTCTCGATTTTCTCGCAACGGCACGCAGCTGCTCTGCCATATCGGCATACCGCTCGTTTCCGCCCTCACTGACCGTAAAATCAAGGAATCCGTTAAAGAGGTCGGAATAAAGCATATATTTGGAAGGGTCGCAAGGTGCGGCTGCTTCCCTCTCGTTACCCGCAATATAGTTAGGCGTATCGATCAGCATAAAATCGTCAAAATCAATACCGATCAAGCGCTTGAACTTGTCCTTGATAACTGCCTCGTCGGTCACGCCCTTGGCATATTGCGCAAGATACAGGAGCGCAGGCAGCTTCGCATAATGCGAGCACTCGGCACCGTCGTCTCCCCAAAGACAGAAGAAGATATTACGACAGCCCTCCGCGCGACAGCCGTCAATGGCAGCCTTGTTCACCTCAATGGAATATCCGTTGTGCGGAACAACTCCCGTCCAGCCCCAGATGCATCCCGCAAACCAAGTCTTGGTGGAAAATTGGCGGTGATTTTCAAGCATCGCACGGTATCTGTCGGGATCCTTTCCCCAATAATCCCAATGTACGGGGATCACGCTCTTGGGGCAGACCTTCAATGCCTCGCGAGGCAGCTCGCACTGTCCCAAAATGTGGTTTCCGTCGTTGTTTGCCGAAAAGATCATATCCGACCAGATCATAGGCTGAAGATCGTGCTTCTTACAAAGCGCATTGACCCTTGCAAGATGCTTCTTCATCAAGGTCAGCTTATCCTCATAGCCGTATGCGTCAAGATGCTTGCCGCGGCCCAATTCCCGTGCCTCGTCCATACCCACGTGGATCCTCTTCGAGCGGAAGATTCCCTTGAAGTAGCCAAGCATACGGTCGATCAGCTCGTAGGTCTTCTCATCGTCCACCATCAGAATATCCGCCGTATCCTTCGGATACTTATTCCATTTGAGTACGCTTGACAGATGCGCCAACGTCTGTATGCAAGGAATGACCTCCATATGCAAGGAAGCCGCGTATTCGTCGATCTCGCGCAGCTCCTCCGGTGTGTATCTTCCCTTCAGATATCCGATGTAAGGATCGGACTCCATAAAATAGGTATCCTCCATATAGAGAAGCAGGGTGTTATACCCCATTCTTTTTAACAGCTTAGTGAATTTTTTCAGTGCGTCAACCGTCATCACAGCATTTCTGCTGAGATCCAGCATAACGCCAAGGGTCTTGAAGTCCTTCATTTTTTATTGCGGGCGCGTAAAGCAACGCGCCCGATCTCCTTGTTATCTTTAATAATTTATTTCTCAAAAAGCCCGACTTAAAGCAGTGTGGCGATCAGCTCGCCATAGGACTTGGGAGAAAGATAAGCGGGCGGCACGTCAAATACGGTCTTACAGCCGCTCATACCTTCCTTTTTCATTCTTGCCGCGGCGCGTGCGTAGGCAACGATGACCGACGCGGTGAATTCGGGATTGGAATCCAGCTTGAGGCTGTACTCAATGATATGACCGTGCTCGAGAGAAGCTCCCGTTTTTCCGCTTCTGATCACAAAGCCTCCGTGAGGAATACCGCTGTGGTCACGCTTCAATTCCTCCATGGAAATGAAATGAACGGTGGTGTCGTAGTCTGCAAAATAGTTGGGCATTTCCTTGATCTCTTTTTCGATGCGAGCCTTATCCGCTCCCTCCTCCGCCACAACGAAGCACTCTCTTACGTGCTTCTGTCTTGTGGAAAGCTCGGGAGCCGAGCCGCTTCTGACCGCTTCAAGCGCCTCCTCTACGGGAATGGTGTACTGCTTGCCGTCAAGCACGCCGTCCACTCTGCGGATCGCGTCGGAATGTCCTTGGCTGACGCCCTTGCCCCAGAACGTATAATCCTTACCGTCGGGCAGGATAGCACCCGCCATCAATCTGTTGACAGAAAACATACCGGGATCCCATCCTACCGAGATCATTGCCACGTTTCCGCCCGACTTCGCCGCTTGATCCACGTTGGCAAAATGCTCGGGAATGCGGGCGTGGGTATCAAAGCTGTCGATCACGGTAAAATGCTTTGCGAGCGTTGGAGTCTGAACGGGAAGATCCGTAGCGCTTCCGCCACAGATGATCATCACGTCGATCTCGTTTTTATATTTTTCCACGTCAGACGCGCTGTAAACGGGCACGCTGACGTCCCCAAGCTTCAACGAAGAGGGATCGCGACGTGTAAACACAGCCGCAAGAGTCATATCCGGATTTTGACGGATCGCGTTCTCAACGCCCCTTCCTAAATTTCCATAGCCATAGATTCCGATTCTGATTTGCATGGTATAACACCGACCTTTCGCATATGCGTAAAATAATTCCCTTACAGTATAACACAAAATGCCCTGTTTTGCAATAGCTTTGAAAAGTTTTTTGCGCCAAAGTCCGCTTTTTTGAGGGCTTTTTTGTACGAATAAAGTTGCCAAAAACATTTGACAAACAGACTACTCTATGATATAATGTAAATATCTATTGAAATTTCAAAATATATGGAGTATGGAGTCAAAAAATGTCCTTCTTCTCTAAAAAAACGGGAAAATCCCCTTCTCACGGGCAAAAGATCCCGCCCGCGGGCGCTTGGGGACATTATAACAAAAAGCAAGGTGCCAAGCCGCAATCCGCTGATACCGAAGCCCACAAGGAGGTTCTGATCAGCGTAGAGGAGCTTGTCCTGTCCTACGAGGGCAGAGCCGTCATCGAAGGCTTGTCCTTCAACATCGAGGCAGGTGATTACCTTTGCGTTATCGGTGAAAACGGATCGGGCAAGTCTACCTTGATGAACGCGCTTTTGGGCATCATCAAGCCTACGGCAGGCAGGATCAGATATCATCATCTCGCACGCAATCAGATCGGTGTGCTCCCTCAGCAGACCCCCGTGCAAAACGACTTCCCCGCAACGGTACGCGAGGTGGTAACGGCAGGCTGTCTTGCAAGGGCCAACAAAGGGCCGTTTCTCGCAAAGGATTCGAAGCAGATCGCCTTTACCAATATGGAAAAGCTTGGCATCACCGCGCTTGAAGGCCGCCCCTTCAGAGAGCTGTCGGGCGGACAGCGCCAAAGAGTGCTGATCGCACGCGCGCTTTGCGCCGCGGATAAAATGCTGGTGCTTGACGAGCCCGTAACAGGACTTGACCCCGCTACGACCGCTGATATTTATACACTTTTTCGCGATATGAACAGCTCCGGAATGACCGTGGTCTCGGTAACTCACGACGTCAAATCGGCGCTGAAATACAGCAATAAGATCCTGCGAATCAACAAAGACTCCGTGTTCTTTGGCACGGTTGAGGAATACGCGGCCCTCCCCGAGGCGCTCCGATATCTGACCGAAGAGCCCGAAGCAACCGAAAGCAACGTCCTCTACGGAGAGGGCGGCTTCAGATATAACGGCGGTGATGACCAATGATGACGGTTCTCCCTGTCCATAACGCTCCAAACCCACAAGCACGCCTTGCAGCTTTGGGAGAGTATTTTGACTACGCCTTCGTCCGCAACGCGCTGGTCGTATCTGTGCTGATCGCACTCTGCGCGGCCTTGCTCGGTGTGGTATTGGTGTTGCGCAGATTCTCCCTGATCGGAGACGGCCTTTCTCATGTTGCCTTCGGTGCGGCAACGATCGCGGCAACCCTTGGTATATTCGATCTCAGCCTCACCCTGCCCGTCACGGTCATTGCCGCCGTGCTGATTCTGAAGACCAACGGGAAATACCGCATTATGGGTGATGCCGCCATTGCCATGGTCTCTGCAGGCGCACTTGCCATCGGATATCTGATCCTTGACGCAGGCGGCGGTGCGGCGAATCTGGGCGGTGACGTATGCACGGCTCTGTTCGGCTCCTCTGCCATCCTCTCTATCGACACGGGCGAGCTGATCTTCACCGCTTCCGTCACGGCAGTCTTAGCCGTACTGATAACGGTCTTTTACCAAAAGATCTTCTCGATCTCCTTTGATGAACGCTTTGCTAAGGCAACGGGAACGGCAACAGACGCGTACAATCTCGGCATCGCGATCGTGACCGCCGTGGTCATCGTGATCGGAATGAAGCTGGCAGGAGCTTTGCTGATGTCAGCCTTGATCGTATTTCCTGCTATGAGTGCAATGCGTGTCTGCAAAAGCTTTAAAGCCACGCTGTTGCTGTCGGCCCTCATTGGCGTAATATGCGCTGTATTCGGTGTCCTGCTGTCGATCCTGCTGGAAACGCCCGTCGGTGCTACCATTGCGGCGGTCGATATTCTGACGTACGGCATCTTTTCACTTATCGGAATACGCAAATAAAAATCGCAGACTCTTAATCGAGCCTGCGATTTTCTTATTGCGGATGACCGTCAAATATCATACGGCAGTTCAAACGTAACGTTTCCGTTTCCGTAGTGGTAATTTGCCTTGACCATATTTTTCAAATAATAGTTGTATCCGTTATTATAGTGCGGATGGCAGTATTTCTCAAACTTTTCGGGCTGACAGGTCCAGAATGCCACCTTCGGGCGCACAAGATCGTACATGGTGTAGCTTCCGCCCGAAAAGCCGTGATGGGTCTGCTGGAGAAAGTCGCTTTTCAGCGCGTCACCGTAGATGGTGGGGATCATAACGTCAACACCAAGCTCGGCATCGGCAGGCATAAAAACGCTCTGTCCGCCAAGAAAAATGCGGCTGATGATCGAGGTCTCGTTAAGCCAACGGAAATGGCTGGGCAGGATCTCCTCCTGCGTGCTCAGGATCTCAATGCAGGCATCACGATAGCAAAGCATCTGCCCTGTATGAGGCTTGACAAGCTTCGCGCCCTCAAATTTCGGAAGTGCTTCGGTGGCAAAAAGCTCGTTGAGATAAGGCTCGTACTGCTCGTACTCGTAGACCTTATTTCTCACGCTGACCACAAAATTCTCCACCGTCACTCTGTCGGCATATTTAGCTGCTACACGCTTCATCGCAAAATAGTGATCACCGTGGGAGTGTGTCAGCACCCATGCCGCGATCCTCGGCTTTTCATCACGAACGTTGTGCTCATCAAGGTATTCAAGCAGACCGTCGGCATCGTCATAGTAACCGCCGTCGTATATGATAAAGGAGCCGTCGGAAAGCGTATAGACCATTCCGAGTCCGTTGCCCTCCTTGGACGCCTCGGGTGAGTGAAGATCAAGAAATCCCAGCTTGGGGACGGTCAGCTTTTCGCAAGCAGCCGCCTCAAGAGGCGGGGCAACTCTGCCCTCCATCGTATCCGTCACGATGCAAAGCGTGTGATTGTAATTGAAATAGGATACGACCGCATCTCCGTCAGGAAAGCGTAGAGTGGCAAACAGATTTTCTCCTACCCCTCTTTTCTGCATCGGGATCGCGCCGTTTTTGGCACCATCGGCAACAACAGCCTCAAAATCGGCTTTGCTCCTGCCCTCGCATATATAGCGCATACAGCCCTTATCGGTCTCAATGGCATACGCTTGGGATAAATATTGATTCAAAAAATCCAGATTCATACCGTTCCTCCGAATATAGATATACTGTGTCGGTCATTGATAACCGACGTCTACAGGTAAATTATATAACCTAAAGCCCCAAAAGTCAAGAACGAATTTGCTATTTGCGTTTTTTCGTTGAAAATCCATTGACAAACCGATAAAAATACTTTAAAATAAAGTTACACCGAAAAAAACACGGAGGAACATATATTATGAAAAAGATCGGATTCGTAGACTACTTTATCAGCGAATGGCACGCAAACAATTATCCTGTATGGATCGAAAAGGCTTGCGCCGAAAAGGGCCTTGACTATAAGGTCGCTTATTGCTGGGCAGAGATCGACACCTCGCCCGTAAACAGCGTCACCACCGATGAGTGGTGCGAAAAGTTTGGCGTGGAAAAATGCGCTACGCTTGAGGAGCTTTGCGAAAAGAGCGACGTGATCGTCATCCTCTCCCCCAAGAATCCCGAAACGCACCTGGGTTATGCCGAGACCGTGCTGAAATACGGCAAGCTTACCTATATCGATAAAACCTTTGCGCCCGACCTCGAGACCGCGAAAAAGATCTGCGCGCTTAGTGAAAAATACAACGCGCCCTTCTTCAGCACCTCCGCTCTCCGTTATGCCGAAGAGCTTGACGTCATCGGCGCGCCCGAGCAGATGATGGTTACGGGCGGCGGCTCCAATCTGCCCGAGTATTTCGTTCACCTCGGTGAGATGGTGGTCAAAAAAATGGGCGTTGGCATCAAAAACGTAACAGCTGTTCCCAACGGCACCCAATGGATCATCAAGGCAGACTACGGTGACGGCAGATGCGCGACTATGATCTACGGTGCAAATATGCCCTACAACGTCTATCTTGCAACCAGGAAGGGCGAGCTTTGGAAGGCCGTCAATTCCGCGTTCTTCGAGGGTCTGATTGCAGATATGCTGAATTTCTTCGAATCCGGCAAGCCGAGCTTTGACCTTTGCGAGACCCTTGAGGTTATGAGATTGCGTGATATGGTATTGCAGGCAACAGGCTTGGCAGAATAAATATGCACTCTTTTGAGTTAGCGGCGTATATTGACAAGCTTTTTTGAATATTTTATCAATTGTCCAATTTTTTTATTGATTTTTCATTGTAAAAATATGACGGTTTTGCTATAATTGACTTAAGGAGTCGTATACTTCCGCACACTGTTTTGAATTTACGTATGCGTCAACCCGAACAAATTCCAATAAAAAACGAACAAGGAGAACGATTATGAAAAAGCAGACCTTGCGTCTCATTTCCGTTTTTTTGATTCTGTGCGTATTGGCAAGCGCTTTTGTCGCTTGTGACAGCGGCGATGAAAAAAACACGTCTCAGGAATCAGAATCCGTTGGCGGCAACGCTACCGTAACGGAAAGCGAGACCGTAACAGAAGAGGCTCAACCTGTCATCGAGAAAAAGGAGTACGATGCAACCTTCCATATATCAATTATGGAAGCATCGAACCATTTCAAATATCACTGGGTTGAAGAAAGCTCGGGAGATGCTATGTCAGAGGCTCTTTTTGCCCGTCAGCAAATGATATATGAGCATCTTGGCGTTGACATCGTTGCCACACCCTATAACGACCATACAAGCTATACCGAGCCCTTCAAGACCTCCGTCAAGAACAAGGACGATACGTATCAGCTGATGCTCTCCCACGTACACAGCGGAATTGTTTCCATGATCCAAGGCAACTATCTCCGTGACCAAGCAACGGTCGACCAATTCAATCTTGATGCAGACTATTGGAACCGTGAGTTTATGGAGGGTCTTGCTCTGCACGATCATATGTATCTCGGACGAAACGACTTCAACATTCTTTATACCTACGTCATCTCCTACAACAAGACGATGATGGAACAGTACGGCAGTGCGTTGGAAAGCGACGTTTACACCCTTGTCAACGACTACAAATGGACGCTTGACAAAATGATGAACCTTGCAAGCCTTGTCTATATCGACGCAACCGCGGACGGTAAGACCGCAGACGATACCTTCGGTATTACGGGCGTTCAATGGGTTCCTTACATCGGTTTCCTCCACGCAAGTAATCTTCAGTACATAGACGTGAATGAAGCAGGCAGCTACGAGGTCGTGGTCTACAATGAGCTGAATCAGGCAAAGACCGCCGCACTTATAGATAAGCTTTCCGAGCTTGCTGCCGCAGATTATTCCTGGTTCCGCTTCAAGGTCGAGCCCACTCCCGTGATCATGCTGTACTCCGGACGTGCGCTGATGCAGATCACAAACACCTACGACCTTCCCTCCTTCTGCGATTACGACGTGGAATTCGGCATCCTTCCCTTCCCTATGTTCGACGAAGCACAGGCAAAGGTTGGCTACCGTCACCTGCAATGGGGCGGCTATCTCTGTATGCCCTCCTATACCGCAAACCTTGAGATGTGCGCAGATACCATCGAAATGCTGGCATATTTTAGCGATAACGTAAACCTCACCTTCTACGAAAAGCTGTTGGGTAAGCAGGTAGCGGATGCACCTCTTGACAAACAGATGCTCGATCTGGTATGGGATACCATCGTTCCCGAGTTCGCGCAGGCATATGATGACGCGTCGGGCGGTTGGCTCTATATGGTTCCCGAGCTTACAGCGGTCAATTCCACTTATAACCTTGCGTCCTACGTTCAAGGTAAGATGTCATCCTCCAACAAGTCCATTACAAAATTCCTGACTCTCATCGAAAAGATGAACGCGAAATAATAACAATAAAAAGCGGGCGGATATTCCGCCCGCTTTTTATGAGTCCTTATTCGCGCTTCAGTGCCCTCTCAAGCCCCGGGAAGCGAGGTGTCGCTTCAAACACCCGATCGATCAGCCTGCCCATCAGCGCAATAATGGGAGAATTGATCGCGGTGGTCACAAGCGTGCCAAGCCCTATGCTGTGAAAGCTTGAATAACCGATTGTCGACCAATTAAAGGTTGCTACGTCTCCAAACAAGGTTAAGGCAAGAGTGACCGAAATGACCAGCAATGTAATATCAAACGTCCACTTTGTCTTGTTGATATTCAAACGAAAACGTGATGCAAGCTCAGCCACAAACAGCTCATAAACCTGAAGAGGCATATACGTGTGGAAAAAGCAAGCAACGCCAAAGGCCGTGCACACGTCACCCACGATCAGCATCACCCAACGGAGCCAAACCGCATCGAAGGTCACACCGCCGAGGATCCATAAAAAAAGATCCAATACGTAGCCGTATATCACCGCCACTGCAAAGGCAAGCAGATATCTCCAATTGAATCTGCGTATCAACAGGCACAGCACGATCAGCATCAAGCCTTGGATCACGTACTCCGTCATTCCCACGCTAAAGCCGCTCCAAAGAGGCGCGATCGCTTCATAAACGACGAACGCGGGCGCCGCGATCATCGATACACCAAGGTCCGCCTTGCTGCAGATCGCCACTCCAAGCGCCACAAATACAATTCCAAACAGCCAAAGCAGCTCAGAGGTTTTTGATAATTTTTTCATAAAAATCTCCATTCCGCCGCCCTCGGCGGCACAAATAGCAATCGATAAATTTTGCCACGCAGGCAAATTTCGCACGCGAAAAGATTGATACACAATAGTCGAAGCAACCTTCACGCGAAGCCCTTTCGGTCATGCTTCAAAGTGAAATCAATAACATTAAGCATTATATCACTCTGCCCCAACTTTGTCAATACGTCGGGCTCAATATCCGATAAAACGCTCAAAATCAAAAATATTTTTATAAAAGGTATTGCTTTTTCGAAAAAAGTGTGATATAATATTTTGGTCGAGCGAAATCGCGCGACGAAGTCAATACAAATATGCACAGTAGCATCAAGGAGAGATATTTCGCCTACGGCGAAGATACCCATACCCTGCGCCTGACAAGTTAGCTTGTCGATCTTCAGGTGGGTATGCGAAGTGGGGACGTTTGCGACCGCCGCCGGTGGCGGATGAAGGGAGCAATAAGGAGTGGTAGCGGTCAAAATTTGGCGAGCGTAAGCGAGCAACAAATTTTGGGCACCGCAACAGGACATAACGGGGCGCCCCGCAAGATAATTTACAAGAATTAAACTCATTTTGAGTTTAAAATATACGGAGAGATATCGAAGTGGTCATAACGG
>JAFTRQ010000210.1 GCA_017462125.1 Clostridia bacterium
CCAGTCGAAGGACTGATATACGAGGGGTGCAGTCTTAGCACGACGGCCGCCGAATACGATAGCATCGATGGGAACGCCTGCGGGATTATTGAATTCTTTGGAGATGCAGGGGCAATTTTCAGCCATAGCGGTGAAACGGGAGTTGGGATGAGCGCCCTTGGAGCCATCGGTGCAATCCCATTTGTTGCCGAGCCAGTCGTTAGCGTTTGTCGGGGGATTCTTATCGAGACCTTCCCACCAAACAGTGTTCTCAGCAGTGTTGTGAACAACGTTGGTGAAGATGGTGTCCTTCATAGTGGTGTAGAGAGCGTTGGGGTTGGAGTTGAGGTTCGTACCGGGAGCAACACCGAAGAAGCCGTTCTCGGGGTTAACAGCCCAAAGTCTGCCGTCCTCACCAACACGGAGCCAAGCGATATCGTCACCTACGCACCATACCTTGTAGCCCTGCTTGGAGTAGAACTCGGGGGGAATGAGCATTGCGAGGTTGGTCTTACCGCAAGCGGAGGGGAATGCCGCGCAAACGTACTTTGTTTCGCCATTGGGGTACTCAACGCCGAGGATGAGCATATGCTCTGCCATCCAGCCTTCCTTACGACCGAGGAAGGAAGCGATTCTGAGTGCGAAGCACTTCTTACCGAGAAGAACGTTTCCGCCGTAGCCGGAGTTAACAGACCAAATGGTGTTTTCCTCGGGGAAGTGAACGATATATCTGTTTTCCTCGTCGATGTCAGCGCGAGCGTGAAGACCCTTGATGTAGTCTGCGCTCTCACCGAGAGCATCGAGAACGTCGTTTCCGACACGGGTCATAATAAGCATGTTGAGTACAACGTAGATAGAGTCGGTCAGCTCGATACCGTACTTTGCGAAGGGAGAGCCGACAACGGACATGGAATAGGGAATAACGTACATTGTACGACCCTTCATGCTGCCTGCGTAGAGCTTGGAGAGCTTCTCCTTGCACTCGGCGGGATCCATCCAGTTGTTGATGTTACCTGCATCCTCTTTCTTGGAGGTGCAGATGAAGGTTCTGCCCTCAACGCGCGCAACGTCGTTTACAGCTGTGCGGTGGAGGTAACAGCCGGGGAGCTTTTCCTGATTGAGCTTGATCATTTCGCCGGAAGCGCACGCCTCTGCTCTGAGAGCCTCAGCCTGCTCCTCGCTGCCGTCGATCCAAACGATCTGGTCGGGCTGTGTCATAGCCGCCATATCATTGATCCAATCAAGAACGTATTTGTTGTTTGTAGGTGTCATGGTTTTTCTCCTTTTCTATATGAATTGCATAATAGATCTTTTTGTCGAAAAACATCGCAATACAAAAGAATCACTTTGTTCTCCATTTTACATTTTACTATATTTTTTGCAAGTTTGCAATATATATTTTTAAAAGTTTCAAA
Organism: Clostridia bacterium; assembly: GCA_017462125.1. Next base: position 1,395 of record JAFTRQ010000210.1, read on the forward strand.
TTGTTAATATTTTCTTTTAAAACGAAACGTTTTCTTTATTTTGTAAACTCGCTTAATGTAAAAAAATTCACAAAATGTTCGCTGTATGTTATTTGAAAATGTGTCAAAATATGATACAATAGAAAAAGATACATTTGTGCGATTTGCACCGAAGATAATATTAACGCTTTAAGGAAGGTATTTTTTATGGAAAAGCTGAAACCGAAGGAACAAAAGGTGTACGATTACATAGTTCAATCCGTCCGTGAAAACGGCTTTGCTCCCAGCGTCCGTGATATATGTAAAGATCTGAATTATAAAAGCACCTCAACCGTTCATATGTACTTAAACAGGCTCGATACGCTCGGATATATCCGAAAGGAGGACGGAAAGAGCCGCGCCATCAGCGTCACGGCTGACGAGGACACTCCAACGGTTACCGCAGTTCCCGTGCTTGGTACGGTAACGGCAGGACAGCCTATCCTTGCAGTAGAGAATTTTGAAGGCTACGTCGGTTATATCGGCCGCGTTCCCGCAGAGGAAATGTTTGCCCTGAAGGTAAAAGGGGAGAGCATGATAGAGGTCGGCATCATTGATGGCGATATGATCATCGCGGAAAAGACCTGTTATGCGGAGAACGGTGAGATCGTGGTCGCTCTTATCGACAATGAAGCTACAGTGAAGCGCTTTTTCCGAGAGGACGGACATTACAGATTGCAGCCGGAAAACAGCACGATGCAGCCCATTATTGTCGATGAGGTTTTGATTCTCGGCAGAGTTGTCGCAATACAGCGTAGCTATATTTGATTGATCTGTGAGGTAATTTACGTTGGAACTTTTGAAAAAAATCAAGAATTCCGTAAAAAATTCCCTGAAAAGCGTACTGCTGAATTATAAGGAATTTATCGGAATCTACATATCTATTATAATCGTTCAGCTCTTGATCGGAACCTGGGCGATGTCCACCTATACCAATTATTTCGCAAACGATGAAATCTTTGATAAGAACTATCAGTATGACGTCGTGGTAACGGGTGATAATTCAACGATCACAAGAATCGCGAACATTCTGAGAAACGACGTTCAGCAAACAAGCTCTCCCATCAGCACCTTTGCAGAGAGCGGCAAAACGCTCGGTATCGTCGTAAAGGACGGTCAATTCGATCGGTTTTACGAGGAATATCTCAGGGAATATGACGAAGCATCAAGAATCGACTATACCCTGACTCCGAAATACGTCTACCATTCCGAGATTCAGAAGGAGATCACTACCTCGGTGGTTCTGATCGGTGTCATCACCTTCCTTGTTGGAATCCTGATCCTGTCGGTCATGTATTCTGTAAGAACGAATCATTATAAATTCCAATACGGTATTTATATGGCGTTCGGAGCGGATAAAAAGATGCTGGGCAGCATCGCGATGAATGAGCTTTTAGCGATCAATACGCTTACGCTGATCCCCTCCGCGATCGTCTCCTATCTGCTTTTGCTGACGGTCTATGCGGGCACGGGAGTCGGCATCGTGATCACGTTCCCCATGCTTCTGATCTATATCGCAGTCTCTTACCTCATCGTTCTGATCGCGGCTTGTACCTCGGTCGGCGGACTCTTTATCAAGCCGCCTATCGCGCTGATCACAACTGCGGATAACTCCAATTTTGTTTCCTCTCCGAGAAAGTCCTTCAATATATTCGGAAAGAATATGCCTCTCCATTATGAGATGTATACGACCTGGAGATTCAGAAAGTATATCGCCAAGCTCGTTCTCGGAGCCGTTGCGTTCTCGGTCATTTTCGTTACGGGTATCTACTGCGCGAATATGCTGAAGACCGAGAATGACGCCTCCAACGAGGAGTTTGTCATTTCCTACAGACACAGCACTATGGTCGAAGACCTCCGCGATAAAGCCAACGAAGAAGCAGACAGCCTTCTTGACAGCCTCCTCTCGCTCGAGCACGTGGATAAGGTCACCTTCGAGCAAAGCAAGAGCTTCAAAACAAGACTTGACCACCTGCTTTTGACAGCAGGAAAGGAGGTCGCGGGATCGGGATACGGTGTTCCTTCGCTTGATGAGCTGGAGGGATATACGAGAGCGATCAATAACTGCCGTTACGTCTGTGTCAACGAGCTTGCACTTGAAATGTACGATAATATATTCGAAATCGAGTATCTCGAGGGCTACGATGCCGCAAGACTTGTTTCGGATAAAAATATGGTAGTGGTAAGTGAAGGCTTGTACGGCGCGAAATGCTTCAATTTCAAGCCCGGAGACAAGATCGCGGTTGCGATCCTTTCCTCGGATGCAAGCAATCTTCCTCTCGTTTCCGACCCTCAGGATTATCTGAAAATGCAGATCAACAACTGTCGGTTTACCTATATAGAATATACCGTTGGCGCCGTTATCCACGATACCGACGCGTCCGACAGTATCATCGTCGGTATGAATGATGCCGCATATTTCAACGTCACAGGTGAGAGACAAGCCGTTTCCGAAATGCACGTGTTCGTTGACGCGGGCATAGGCCTCGGCGAGGTCACCGCCGTGCGTGACAACGTAAAGGCTGTAATGACAGAATACCCCTCCTGGAGCACAAAGACAACGAACAATGCAGTGTATGCCATCGTGGACAACCGCATTAATCTTCCGGGGCTGCTGTATCTTTTGTCGATCCTCGTGCTGATGATCTCTCCCGTGGTGTGGATCTTCTCTCAGGTTATGTTCTATAAGAAGAGAGAGGCCGAATATAAGCTGCTCCACGCAATGGGTGCTACGATGAAGGAGATCGGCGGTATTCATCTTGTCTCGGGCGGCTTGATATTCCTCATCAGCTTCATAACGAATTTCGCCTTGAGCAGACTCTTGTGCTACGTGATCTACCGTATATTTACAAGCGTTCTGCCGCACCTCGGCGTTATGGGAATGAGCGTGTCCTTCAACAGCTTCGTCCCCGTGTCCGTCGTGCTTCTTTACGCAGGCGTTTCCGCAATCTGCGGTTGTATTTCCAGCCTGATCCCCTACGTCCTTTACAGAAGAAAGGTTATGCTTGAGGAAAAGGCTCTTGAAGAGCAGAGAATTGAGCTTTAAGAACAGATGATATAAAGCTTTGCCCGTGGGCAAGGTTTTCCGATTGTATTTGTGTCGCTACAGGGCGGCGGAATGGAGATTAATAATAATGAATAAAAATGTAAATAACAGCGGAATCGATCTGAATACCATCGACCCCGACCGCGTGATGCTCGAGGTCACGGATCTGATCAAGCAATATAAGCAATACGATGATACCGTAACCGCGGTAAATCGCGTAAATCTCAAGGTTCACGAGGGTGAATTCGTTGCGATCATCGGTTCGTCCGGTTCGGGTAAGAGTACGTTTCTGAATCTTTGCGCTGGACTTGACCGTCCCAACGCGGGCTCGATCAAGATCAGAAGCCGCGAGATCACAAAAATGGGCAGCGACGAGCTGAACCGATTCCGCGGTATGAACATCGGCGTCGTTTTCCAGAAGCATAACCTGATCCCGCAGTTCACCGCGTATGAAAATATCCTTGTGCCCACGCTGATGTGTCGCAGAACCGATATGTCCTACGAGGAGAATCTGAAAAAGCTGATCGACCTCCTCGGCTTGAAGGACAGATTGCACCACCTTCCCAGCGAGCTCTCGGGAGGACAGCAGCAGAGAGTTGCCATCGCACGCGCGATGATCAATATGCCGCAGATCCTGTTCGCAGACGAGCCTACGGGTAACCTTGACAGAGCCAATGCGGACGAGGTTCTCGAGCTTTTGCTTGAAACCAGAAGAACCATCGGTCAGACGCTCGTTATGGTTACGCACGATATGAAGATCGCAAAGCGCGCTGACCGAGTTTTCGTGATGGATAACGGCAACCTGCTCTCAAGAAAGATCGATTTTGACGGAGTATAATATCCTATGAGTGAAAATATTTTTACCGGACTTCAAAAGCTGACGCTTCTTGATTTTCCGGGAAAGGTTGCGTGCACGCTGTTTACAAGAGGATGCAATTTTCGTTGCCCGTTTTGCCATAACGCGGCGCTGGTTGTTCGTCCCGATGAGCAGCAAATGTATGATAACGCAGAGATCCTTGCTTTTTTGAAAAAAAGAGCAGGGGTCTTGGACGGTGTCGCCATCACGGGTGGAGAGCCCACCTTGATGTCGGGGCTTTACGACTTCATTTGCAAGATCAAGGAGCTGGGCTATGCCGTTAAGCTCGATACCAACGGAACCCGTCCTGCCGTTCTTGAAAGAATCGTCAATGCGGGTATCGTCGACTACGTTGCGATGGATATCAAAAATTCCCGTGAAAAGTACGCTTTGACCGTTGGATTGCCCGATAGCTACGATCTGTCCGCCATTGAAGAAAGTATAAGCTTTCTGATGGAGGGAAGAGTCGATTTTGAATTCCGAACAACGGTTGCCAAGCCATTCCATTCTGAAGAGGATTTTTACCGTATCGGCGAGTGGCTGAAGGGAAACGAGAAATACTTCCTGCAGCAATTCAAGGATTCGGGTGACATTATCGGTAGCAATATTTCTCCGTTTGATGCAGAGGAAATGGAACACTTTTTGAACGTTCTGTTACCTTTTGTGCCAAACGCACAATTGCGAGGGGTATAAAACTATATATTGTGACGAAAATTGGAAAATAACACAATATCTTGTGTTTAGGGCTTGACAAACACCACTAAATATAGTATAATGCTTATGCGGCGCGGATGGCTGTCCGCGCCCTATTTATGCTCATTTTCGCTAAAACCGATATGGCATAAGGGTTTTCACGGTTTAAAAAATATGAAATAAAAAAACAGAAAAGGAGAAACAAATGTACAGCGTACAAAAAAGAGACGGAAAAATCGTAGAATTTAATTTGTCCAAAATTTCAGACGCGATCAAACTCGCGTTTGAAGCGCAGGAAAAGCAGTTTAATCAGAATATCATAGACTTTCTCGCACTGAAGGTCACGGCAGAATTCGAGCCTAAGATCAAGGACGGCCTTATCGCAGTTGAGGAGATTCAGGACTGCGTTGAGTCGGTTCTCGTACAGGCAGGATATGCAGACGTTGCAAAGGCATACATCCTTTACCGCCGTCAGAGAGAAAAGCTCCGTAACGTTCAGGGTACAGCTCTCGACTATAAGGATACAGTTGATAAGTACCTTCAGGCTCTTGACTGGAGAGTAAAGGAGAACTCCACCGTTACCTATTCCGTAGGCGGTCTGATCCTTTCCAACTCCGGTGCTATCACCGCAAACTATTGGCTCAGTGAGGTTTACGACGACGAGATCGCAAACGCGCACAGAAACGTTGATATCCATATTCACGACCTCTCTATGCTCACCGGCTACTGCGCAGGTTGGTCGCTGAAGCAGTTGATCCAGGAGGGTCTCGGCGGTGTTACAGGTAAGATCACGTCCTCTCCCGCAGGTCACCTCTCCACACTCTGCAACCAGATGGTAAACTTCCTCGGTATCATGCAGAACGAGTGGGCAGGCGCGCAGGCATTCTCCTCCTTCGATACCTACCTCGCTCCCTTCGTAAAGGTTGATAACCTTTCCTATAAGGAAGTAAAGCAGTGCATCCAGTCCTTCATTTACGGTGTAAATACTCCTTCCCGTTGGGGTACACAGTCTCCTTTCACCAATATCACCCTTGACTGGACAGTTCCTAACGACCTCGCAGAGCTCAACTGTATCGTTGGCGGCAAGGAAATGGACTTCAAGTACAAGGATTGTAAGAAGGAAATGGATATGGTCAACAAGGCGTTCATCGAGATCATGATCGAGGGTGACGCAAACGGCCGTGGCTTCCAGTATCCTATCCCCACATACTCCATCACTCGCGACTTCGACTGGTCCGAAACAGAGAACAATAAGCTTCTCTTCGAGATGACCGCAAAGTACGGTACTCCTTATTTCTCCAACTACATCAACTCCGATATGGAGCCCTCCGACGTTCGTTCGATGTGCTGCCGTCTCCGTCTCGACCTCAGAGAGCTTCGTAAAAAGTCCGGCGGCTTCTTCGGTTCGGGTGAGTCGACCGGTTCTGTCGGCGTAGTTACTATCAACATGCCCAGAATCGCTTATCTCGCAGAGAACGAGGAAGACTTCTACAAGAGACTTGACAAGCTTCTCGACATCTCGGCTCGTTCGCTCAAGACAAAGAGAACCGTTATCACAAAGCTCCTCAACGAAGGAATTTATCACTATACAAAGAGATA
>JAFTRQ010000211.1 GCA_017462125.1 Clostridia bacterium
ACTGCATATTCGCATAAAGTAAACTGCATCGTAATCGAAGATTAAAGACTAAAGGCTCAAGATTGGTTTTCCTCTCTTGAGCCTAAAGTTTTATACATAAAGCACAAATGATTTTAGGACGCAATCTCAATTATTTTTCAAAAAGATTTTCAAAACCTATTGACAAAGAGGGTATTTCGTGTTATAATCTACCTGTTAATAAATCATAGGCAAGAAATGCGCCTTTTCATCAAGTTGCAATTTTGTCCTATGAGCCCATCTGAATAACACCTCAAATTCGGATCATTCAAGTTCGGTTTGAGGTGTTTTTCTATTTCATAAACCCTTAGACACAAGGCTTTTTGCTACTTTTATACTAAAAATATTTTTATATTTGCGGTTGCTGATTTTTGTCGAATCGGCAGCCGCTTTTAATTTTTCTCCTCCGTTTGAACCACTGATGTACGGTTTGGATTATAGAAATAGTACATTTCCTCGTATTTGTCGGGTGTCTGATAGCGGAGTAGGGAATGAGGGCGCTCTGAATTGTAGAAAGCTATATAATTATGTACGCCATTTAAGAATTCTGTTTCTGTTTGATAATTCCGCCTATATAATTCCTCACGCTTCATATTTGCAAAGAAGGATTCGCAGACAGAATTGTCATACGGTGTGCCTTTTCGTGAAAAAGACTGTTGCACATTCAGTTGTTTTAGATAAGTCATAAAGGTACGAGATGTGTAGTTGGCTCCTTGATCGGAATGGAACAAAAGATTATCTTGAGGCTGACGTGAATTGTATGCCAGTTTAAACGTTCGCTTGGTTAATTGTGTGCTGTTGCTTAAGGAAACACGATGAGCAACAACTTTTCTCGAATACAGATCTAATATGACACAAATATAGTAGGCTCTGTTATTGTGATGGTAGTATGTAACATCGCTTACCCAAACTGTGTTGGGATGGTCTACTTTGAATTCCTGCTTCAAGATATTTTCTTTTCGCTCTTGGTTCATCAGATAAAGAGTTTTGGCACAGTTTCGCATACTGAACATATCATTTTCGTGCATGATACTTGCGACCACACGTTCTGTGATCTTATGACCTCGGTCTTTCATAATGGCGGCTATCTTTCCAGCACCGTATATTTGTCCGCTTTCGTGGTATATTTCTCGAATGATGGGGAGCAGCTCGGCACGGCGTTTTTGATTTTCGGTTTGTCCACCTTTACCGCGAAGTTTTCTGTTGTAGTACGTTGCTTTTGATATTTGCAAAGCCTCACAGAGAAGATTGACGGTGTATTCCTCCGATATTTGAGAGTCTATGTACATGATCTTTTCGTCAAGCGAAGCGGCTTTGGTAAACGGCGCCTCTTGCAATATTTTAATGAATTTTTCCAAACGCTCGCAGCGGTGTTGCAGTTCCTTGTGCTTTTTCATATCGACGGGAGCGAATTTTTTGTTTTTCTTGTGTGCCTCTATCCACGTGTAAACGGTGGTTCTTGAGACATTGAATTTGCTCACAAGATCGCTAACGCTGACACCGGCTAAATACTGTTCGATTAATTTTTCCTTGGTTTTGTCTGAATATTTTTTGTTCATGATATTTTCCTTTCATTATGAAAAATTGAAAGTATAGTATATCATAAAATTTCGAATGACAAATGAATTAATGCAGAAAAATATATTTGTCACGCTCTGCGTGACAAAATTCCGCGTAAGGTTGGTAGACATCTTGTTCAGAATATGGTATAATGATATCGAAGAAACGGGCAGGGAGGTAATCGTTATGACACTTGGGCAGAGGATACAACAAATAAGAATAGAACACGGCCTTTCACAAGAAGAATTTGCAGAAAAGCTTGGGACAACGCGGCAAACAGTTTCTCGTTGGGAGCTTGATCAGACATTTCCGGAAATTGCAAAAATCGTACTCATCAGTAGAATTTTTTCTGTTAGTACCGACTCTATTTTAAAGGATGGTATAAGCACCTTTGATGTTGATGTTGAGCATTTTATCTGCGGCGTTTATCGTGGATCTAATTGTGAGATCATAGAAACCGAAAAGTTTTCACTTGTGATTTATTGCTCATCAGACAAAAACATTTTGGGAGCAAAGCTTTATCGTGGCTACGAAAATAAAAAGCGGCTTGTTGCAATCTGCGAAAGAGATTTGTTGAATGAAAAAACCGAATATGCATATTTTATTGAAGATAGTGAACCTCATACGGCAATTTGCAATAGTGAAATAGCATCGGGATTGGGAGCAGCTTATGACCCCACATTGAAGAAGTCAATGCGCCGTTTGGAATCTTTTGAAGTTGATCACAGTGGAACCCCTTTGCCAACTGTAAAGGAAGCCGGAATACCCAAATGCCTTACTTTGTGGAGAATGGCTGACAGCTATCATGCAACACATGATGATTTTAACTTTTTCTTATGCACAGGTAAGACAGAGTACATTTTCTCGATAAAAACAGAGAATACCAATATTTATTGTGGAGCGTCGTACAATATCGTTTTCGATCTTGGTTTGTTTAGCGGTGGGCAGTTCTTCAGAATTCGAAATTATAAGGATAATAGTGAGAAATGGTGTGGATTCCATTGTGATTTTTCATACGAGTCAAGGGACATAAAAATACCCACCGAACAATGCGAGCTTGGCAAATGTCTTATGACAACAAAAGGACTTATGTGGTGTATAAAACGGTATACCGATGATGAGATCGTTTTGCAAGGGTGCAACAACGATGAATATAACTATCGTCGCGGCGATAAGAGAACAGAGCAGTTTACTACAATATAATGGTTCAAAATGAAATACAGAAAGGGAAGTGGACTTAGTCAAGAAGATCTTGCTAAAAAATTAGGAGTAACATTCCAAGCGGTCTCAAAATGGGAGAATGCAAAAGCTGCGCCTGATATTACATTTTTGCCAATAATGGCTGATGTTTTTGAGTGTTCGATAGACGATCTCTTTTCATATATGCCAAAATCCGGAAGAGAAGAACTCAATATATTGCCGTGCGATTCTGTTCCTGAAGGTATGAAAAAGTATATAGGCGATCAAGTTAAATATCAGCTTGACCATAATGGTTCTACTGATAAGTTTTTGGAAATCATGGTAGAAAACCTATCAGGTAATTTCGAATTGACAGATGAGAATATAGAAAGATTATTAGATGCGTATAGAGAAATGTATAAAGGTGTAAGAAATAAGAAAAATATGTAATACAAAACGAACCCCGTCTGTAAAAGATGGGGTTCGTAAATTTATTGAGGCCTTTTGTTTTGTTCAAGCACTTCCTTGGCAACGTTTACGTTCGTTTTCAACCACGACAAGTATTCCCTTAAATGTTCGGAAATCAAACGATCATTATAAAGAGAAAAAAAGAATCTGCGCCGTTGCTTTCGAAGCTCCATTGTGCTTGCAATGACTTGCTGCAATCGATCATATTTTACTACGATTTTGTTATCTTCGGCGAAGCTGCGGATCTTTGCAAGAACGTTGCAGGAGCATACTACGTCAATAGAGAAGATACCAAGATAAAAACCGATCACAAAAGAAAAAGTAAGATTTGCGGCGAGCCAATCAAGAAGGAAAAGAATGTTTGGATGGATCAAAAAATAGTAGACCGCGCCTAAAATCGCCCAAAACAGCGAAAATCGCGGGCAGATGATACCGTTTATATTGCCCCATTCAGCTGAATAATCCCATAAATGTACCTTTAATATCTTAATGGAAACGATTCCGGCAACGTATTCAATTGCGGTCATGCATATCGCCATGATCAAGAATAAAACGATCTTGGCAAACCATCCGTGAATCGTGAAATAACGCTCCAAGCCAGCTAAAAGATAGAGCATACATAAACCAAAGCCGTAAAGCGGAAGCCAAGGGCCTGTGAGAAAGCCCGGATTGATCCATTTTCGTTCGGGATTATTTTTGGAAAAAAAGCGTCGGAATATCAGCTCTAAGCCCCAGCCCGCCGAGCAACCGATGCAAAAAAGAAAGGCCAGCTTCAAGATAAGACTCATTATTGTCCTCCAAGGTCATATTTTCTATTATATTATACGCAGAAAGATAAACCTTGATTAAAGCCAATTTTAAGCCGATTTTAAGATTGAGAATTTTTTGATTTGCTTACTTTAGAAATTAAAAATATAAAATTGAGGCTACGGAGATGAGAAAAGCTTTGAACTAAGCTTTGCCCATTTTTCAAAGGTTATTGAAGTGGGAGAGGGGCTGTGGGGGAGAGGGCGAAACTTTTTTTAAAAGTTTCGCCCTCTCCCCCACGTGTTATATACAATTAATGAATAGCTGTTCCTTCGGGGACCATGTCGTCTACGAAGATGACCTTACAGCCGCAAGCATTGTTGGTAGCCGCAAGAAGCATACCGTTGCTTGTTACGCCGGTGATGCGGGCGGGCTCAAGGTTCGCGATAACGATGATCTTCTTGCCGATCAGCTCATCGGGAGTATAGTCGTGCTTGATGCTGGAGACGATTACTCTCTCTCCGATGCCGTCGTTCAGAGTCAACTTGTAGCAGGAGTGAGACTTTCTGATCTCCTGACACTTGACGATCTTGCAAACTCTGAGGTCGAGCTTCGCGAAGTCGTCCATAGTAACCTTTTCTTCCTTAATAGGCTCAACGGGATCGGGATCGCCGTAAACCTTCTCCTCCACAACGGGGTTAAGAGCCGCCTCGATCTCGGCATTCTTTGCCTTCTCTGCGTCGGTCTCTGCATAAGAGAAGTCAAGCAGTCCTACGAATCTGTCCTTCTCAATTGCGTAGAGGAAGAGATAGAGTCTGGGACCCTGCTCCTTGTCGATAAGAAGCTTGTAGATGGTCTTGAAGAACTTACCCTGAATGGCCTTCAGCTCCTTCTGATCTGCTACCTCAGGGTAGATCTCCTTGGGGATAGCGTAGAGCTTCTGATTCAACTCATCGAGAGTGTAGGTTCCGTTTGCGATATAGTCGTAGAGAGACGCGATAGCCGCCTTTTCCTTCTCGTCAAGCTCGTTCCAGATCTCAAAGTTACGGGTTGCGCGGAGCTTGTTTACCTGCTCGGGAGCGCACTGCTCAAGCCAGAACTTTGCTCTGTCAAGACGGTCTGCAAACTGCTCGTACTTGTAGGGAGTTCCGATCTTCTCAAATACGGTCTCAAGCATGGGAACGTTGAAGTCAACGATACTTCCAAGCTGAACGAGAAGCGCCATAGGAACAGTGTCAAGCTTTCTGTCACCGATCATACAGTTGTACATAACGGATGCGTTGTATTCAAGCGCCTCGCCATTGATGTATTCGTTGTACATCTTGTCGAACTCGAAGTACTGACGAAGAATACCGTCGTCGAAGCAGAAATCAAACGCCTTGGTGGGCTCGGTCTTGGAGTAGAGCCAAAGAATGATCTCGGGCTGATAGAGCTTCAGCATGGTGTCGGGAGTCAGGTTAAGACCCGAGGACGAGGACATCTTGCCCGCAACGCCCTTGATTCCGATGAATTCGTAGCCCTGATAGATGGGCGCGTCGTAGTTGTATATCTTCTTTGCGATGACCTTGGAGTTGTTGTAGGAGCCTGTGGGAGCGCTGTGATCCTTTCCGCCGGGCTCAAAGTCAACCTGCTCATATTTCCATCTCATTGCCCAGTCAACCTTCCAACCGAGCTTGCAGTTGAAGTTTTCGAGGAAATTGAAGTGACCCTTATGACCGCAACGGCACTCGAACTCAGCCTCGGTGCAATCCTCGTTGACGGAGGTGATGGTGGTGAAGTCGGTGTGACACTCGGGACAGAAAATACTTACGGGATAATACTTTTCTCTTTCAGCGTCGTGCTCAGCCTTCAGCTCCTCTTCGCTCTTGGACTTATCCTTGGTCTTGAAGGAGTCGAGAATGTCGAAGATCTCGCCTCTCATTCTGAGGGCATGAATAAGATCGTCGCGGTATTTACCCGAGCGGTACATATCCGCCTGATAACGACAGTCAAGCTTGATTCCAAAAGGCTCGATGCCCTTGAGGAACTCTTCCTCAAAGTGCTTTGCGTAGTTTTCGTGGCATCCCCAAGGGTCGGGAATGTCAACGTAGGGGCAACCGATGTACTTGTCGTAAGCGTCGCCAACTACCGCCTGAACGTTAGCGGGGATCTTACGGCAACGGTCGAACTCGTCCCAAGATATGATAAGACGTGCTTTTTTGCCCTTCTTCTCGAGTGCCTTGACAACGAAAAGAGGAGTTGCCAGGTCTCTGAAGTTACCTATATGAACAGAACCCGAGGGGCTGACGCCTGCGGCGCAAACGTACTCCTCCTTGTCGGGGTTTCTCTTAATTAATTGCTCGGCGATTTCTTCTGACCAATGCATAATTATACCTTCCTTAAATCTTTACAAAATAATACATTATATTGTATCACATTTTTATTCTTTTGTCAACATAAAAAGCGCAATTGTTTCAAGCACTGATGAGTTTTACAGGACGTTGATCTGCGCGGTGTGGGGTCTGTGGTCGGAAGCCACGATGTCGGGAATGTCCGCTGTGACGACCTCGATGTCGGGCGACACGAAAATATAGTCGATCTTACGGTCGGGGCGATCGGACGGGAAGCTGAGCTTGTCTTCGGCGAAAAAGTCTGCCGTGTCCTTCATCCGCTCACGAATGGGGCGCAGAAGCTCGTTTTCGGGAGTCACGTTAAAGTCACCCATCAGGATGCATTTTTCGTTTTCGAGATGCTGTAGGATGGTGTGGACCGCGTTTTCCTGCTCGTCGGGATTCAAGCCGAAATGAATGACCAATACGCAAAGGCCGTTTTCCAGCTTGGCTTTCAGGAGACAGCGGGTTTCGTAGTAGCCGTTATACTTGCGAGGCTCGGGATCGGGTACGGGAATTGCCTCGGCGGATACGATGGGATAGCGGGAAAGAAGACTGTTGCCGTAGGGCCCATTTGGAAATTCGATTGCTTTGGCGAAGAAAAAGTGATCTAAACCGGTCAATTGCGAAAGATTTTCTGTTTGAGCGGCATAGTCGGCCGCAACACCCTCTCCGCGCATTTCATTCAAGCCGACAACGTCGGCATTACACGCGGTGATGGCATCTGCCATTACTTGAAAATCGATATTTCTTTTGATAAAGTTCAGGCAGTGCTGCGTATTGAACGACATAATTTTCATATCTGTGATCTCCTTTTTTGTGGGGTTAAATATTACATTCGGGACATTCGGGATCGTGCAGAGATACGTCGGTCTGTTCTAAGGACAGACGGTGCTCTTCCGGCTCCTCGGCAGGGATCGAAATGTCGAATATCTCTCCGCGATTTTTCTTTCTGTAGTCGGATGGGGAAAGTCCCATTTGCTTGATAAATGCACGGTTGAAGGTACGAAGCGTACCGAAGCCGGAGGCATCCGCGATCTCGGTAATGCTGGTATTGGTAGCGCGCAGAAGACGACAGGATTCCGAAACGCGAAGGGAGTTTATATAGTCGTTGAAGCGAATTCCGAGCTTGTCCCCGAAAAGGTGGGAAATGTAGTATTTGCTGAGGTGCAGCTCCTCCTCAAGGATTGCCAAGGACAGATCCTTGGTGAAATTTTGGGAGCAATACTGAACCACGGTACGCAACGCTTGATTTTCATCGGGCTTGCTGTTGCGCATTGGCATCATTTCCAAAATTTCGGAAAACATAGCGAGAAAATACCCCTTTAGCATAGTTTGCCGATAAGTAGTGGGGAATTTATCGGAATCTCCGAGAATCTTGATCAGCGCTTGAAGTCGAGCGTTTTTATATGCCTGACGTATCACGGGGTTTTGTGGGTTTTCCGTTGCGATCTTTTGCGCGAGATCGGGAGCAAGATCGGGGTTGACGATAAAAAGATCGTAGCGATTTTGCTGACCGGCATCCTCGAATCGGTGGATACGGTTGGGAAAGCAAACTAATAGGTCGCCGGTTTTCAACTCATAGGTGTCGGAGTCGATAAACACCTTTGCGTACCCATCGATCATATATACGATCTCGACGTAATAGTGCAGATGTGCTCTGCATTGAAGCGGTACTTTCCTGTTGTTATCATTGCGATAATACAGATCAACGGTTTTCTTTTCGTATATTACTTTCATAATGACCTCTGACGATTCAATCCTCGGATGTGTGGCGTAGTTGCTTCTTTCTTCGCTGCGTCAGGATAAAGAGCAAGCCGCAGACGGAAAGGGTGGAAATGATCACCACGATCACCGAAACGACGGTGCTGATTCCGTTGCCTGAGGAGCCGTAAAGCGCAAGCTCCTCTATCTCCAGCGTGACGTTGCCGCTGTTTTCCTCGGGAAGGACACAGAGCGAGATTTGCAGGCTGTCGGATGACTTGATGCTTTCCGTAAAGGGTGTGATGTTAAAATAATAGATTGCGCTGTTATGAACGGTTGCCTCTCCGATGTAGACGGCGCTCTCACCGTTTGGAAGGGCCTTGTCCGAAATGATCAACGCTATTCTTGTTGCGGTGGGGGATGACATTGTGATTCCAACGTATCCCGACTCGATCAGATCGGATGCGCTGATGTCAAAGCAAGAGATTGCTACGTAGGTGCTTGACGCGTCGCCTTTTACCGTTAATGTTTGCGCTCCCGTGGAATCATTCTTGCCAAGCTCTGCGTTCACTGTGCCTGCCGCGGCAACGAAATCGCGGAGCGTGGCGGGGAATTCCTTTTTGTTCTTGGATACAGCGCGGCCTACCTCGGTAGTGATCTCCTGTTCATAGGACAAATAGCGCGTACAGAGCTCCTTGAATTTCAAACTGTTTGCGGTAGGAATCTTGTCGGTAAAGCTTTTCAACTGCGTTGCCGTATTGCTTCCGCACATCAAGAAGGCATAATAGAATTCCTTTCGCTCACCGTTTGCATTCGTCAGCGTGCTGTCGGAGGATCCTGCGTTATAGATCAAGGCGTCAAAGCCCGCATCTGCGGCTTTGTAATAAGCATACGTGTAGTAGGCGGCGCGATTGGCTTCGCTGACGCTGTTGGAAAGCGCCAGGCTGTCGATGATCGCGCTTCTTCTGTTGCCGTTGCAGAGCATTACGTCCTGCTCCAAAAGGTCAAGCAGATCGTGAAGGTTGTTGATACCGATGTTGGAATAATCCTTGCTGTCACCGGCTAAAATCGCACTCAGATCGTTACCGTCGCCAAGAGAAAGCGCGATGCTCCAAGGGAAGTCTCCGCTGCTTTTCGCTTTTGTGGCAAAGGTTGTGAGAAAGACCTTGGTGCCAACGGCAGAGCTTGTGTCCTCGCTTCGCATATGGTTATCGACCGAAATGTAGACGGTGGTATTTTTGCTCTGTGAGGAAAGGATATTGTATGCGGATCTCACCCAGGACAGGTAGTTGTCCTGCACGCGTTCGATACTGTAGCTGCCGGCATTACAGCTTGCGGCAAGGTCGTTGACGTCCTCACCGATCACGTAATCCAAGACCAAGCCCTTCTCTCCGCTGTAGCGTTGAGCCAGAAAGTCATAAAATGCCTTGACGTATCCTGCGCCAACCTTACTTTCCATATTGGGCAGATATCCTTGCTGACCGTAGGTTGCTCCGGGGCAATAGAGCGCTGTGATCGGCTCCTCGCCCTCTTCGGGATATTGCAAGGAGGTGCGCAGATATACTCTCAGCTTCAGATCACAAGCCTCGCTGACCTGCTTGTCCAGCGCTGTTACCTTCGCGGAGTCAAAGTAATACGACACTCCGTCGAAAACGTGGTTGATCGCGCCCTCGCTGTACGTCGGCAACAAAAGCTCGTTGATGTCAGCCTCCAACAAAATATGCTCGGCACCCATCATCTCGGCGCTGTAGATATCATCAGTGGAAATTCCCTTGATTCCCGCACTGCTTTGCGGTCTTTTTGCGCTTGCGGCATTTTCGGACGGATTGCTGATATAAAACGCGCTTGTAACAGCTTTGTAGGTACCTGTGGAGGCTTCTCCCGAGGTGAGCTGTGCCAGAACGAATGCAGAGCAGAGCAGGGAGTTGCCTGCATCGGTTTCAAGATCAAACCGAAAGCTCAGATTGTTGCGGGGCTTGCTGCTACCGACTACGGTGTAGCTTGTCAGACTGTCGGTGTGACAGGAATCAAGCGCAAGCAGGTAGACCTGCTCCCCCTTGTGTTCGGTTATATATTCGTCTGTCAATGCTGCTTTGACGGAGACCTGCTCTCCGTTGCTTTTGATTTCTGCTGACAGAATGCTGTTTTCGACAGGCTCTGCCGCACATCCTGTAACCGTCAGTATCAAGAGGAGCAGCAACGTGAAAATAACATATTTTTTCATAATTTACCTCGGTTTTCTTTGCGGATTCTCGGCACACGGGCCGATATCAGACATAAGACCTCATATTCGATAGTCCCTGCCATTTTGGCAAGAGCGGAGAGCTCGCTGTGGTTGCAGAACAAGGTGACCTTGTCTTCAACCTTAACGGGAAGACCGGTAACGTCGATCATACATTGATCCATACAGATCCTGCCTATAACGGGGGCTTTATAGTTGCCGACTTCGGTTTGAACCGTGACGTACGCGCCGGAATAGGCGCGGAGAAATCCGTCCGCATATCCGATGGGAAGGGTAGCAACGGTTCGTGGGGTGTCGGATCGGAAATGCCCGCCGTATCCTACCGTCTCACCGGGTGTCAGCTCGTGAACGTGCGAGATCACGGTATGCAACGACATAACGGGCTTTGTGATCTGCTCGGTGTGCTCGGATGGCGAGATGCCGTACAGCATAATGCCAAAGCGAACTCCGTCGAGCCTGAAGCGCGGAAAACGAATCGCGGCGGCGCTGTTGCAGGTGTGACAGAACAGGCGCAAGCCCTCGGCTTCAAGAAGCTTTTTTACCTGCTCAAAGCGTTGAAACTGCTTATTTGTATGGCTGTCGGGTGCTATTGTTGCCTCAAGCTCCTCGTCTGCGCGTGCAAAATGGGTAAACATACCCTCCACGGTCAAGCCTTTCATTTGTGAAATTTGTTTGATCGCTTCTGCCGCCTCGCGGCATTCCTGCTTGCTTTGCGCACAAATTCCGATACGGTTCATTCCCGTATCAAGGGCCATGTGCGTTCTGACGCGGCATTGCTGATCGATCGCGGATTCATTCAGCTTTTGTGCGTGTTCTTCGCTGAGAACGGTCTGAATAATGTTGTGACGTGAAAGTAGGGAAGCCTGTCGGCTGTCGGTATATCCGAGAATGATGACGTCTGCTTCACAGCCCTGACTGTCACATATGCTTCGGACAGAAATTGCTTCTTCAATACAGGAAACGGCAAAAAAGCGACAGCCCGCTTCCAGCAATACGCGCACGCAAAGATCGGCAACGTGACCGTATGCATCTGCCTTGACAGCACAGATATGCCTTGTTCCGGGAGTGAGGGAACAAAGCAATTTGTAATTATATATAAGATGATCTGTGTTTATCTCTGCCCAGACCTTATGCTCGTCGAGCTCGGGAAGGCTTGAATACAGGTAATAAGGAAGCATAGAATTCCTTTCGTTCCGACGTTGTTATGGTACTGCTTACAGTATATCACAATCGGACAAATATTGCAATAGGTATTTCTTTAAATTGTATGTGAATTTGAAGTATTTATGTGCAATGACCGTGCATATAATTGGTTGATATTTGATTTTGTATGGGAGGATGACTGATGGGTGCTTGCATAAAGGGAAGACGGCTCGCGATCATTGGTGTATTGCTGTGCTTGACGTTGTTGATGTCCTGTGGAACGAAAGGCTTGCGCGATCCGTTCGCATACTGTGACCGACCGTTTTCCGTCACGGTTGAGGGAACGGTGGACGGAGTGTATATGAAGGCATTCCTGCAATGCGATTTTTCTGAGCAGAGCACGGAAGAGCAGCGGGCGATTATGAACGTGTCGTATCTTGCGCCCGAAAGCCTTTGCGGGATCGTGCTGACGCTGTACGCAAACGGACAGACCTCCGCCAGACTTGGAAATATGCAATTGGGAGATCAGAGCCTTGAAGGGATGGCAGAGCCCCTGCTTTTTCTCTACTCCGAGGATGAGATCGCGGCTGTGCGCATAGAAGACGGAATGCATATACTTGAGCTTGTGTCCGATGGTAAGCTGACGCTTAGCTTTGACGGACAGGGAGGCTGTCCTGTCAGCGCCGTCGGTATGTATCGGGGCAGAGAGGTGTCATTGCGGTTTTCAGATTTCGTTCCGTTGGATAAATAACCCTTGAAATCTGCTTTTGCCCGTTGACAATCGGGCTGAAATGTAGTATAATATATTTGTAAATAATCCCTTTGAAAGGATATGCAGCGTGAGAGTTACTTGTTATTAATTACTTCACGCGTAAAATTTTGTCTTATCGGCAAAATTATCGATTACTATTTGTGCCGCCAAGGCGGCAGAATGGAGACTAATATGGAACAAGCAAGAATGAAAGAATTGTCACTTGTCGCGGCAAAGATCCGCCTCGGTGTCATCGAATCCACACATGCCGCAGGCGCGGGACATCCGGGAGGATCCCTGTCCATCGCTGATATTTTGGCGTATCTCTACTTTGAGGAAATGGCCGTTTATCCCGACGACCCCAAGAACGAAGACCGCGACCGCTTTGTTCTTTCCAAGGGACATACTGCTCCCGCACTTTACAGCGCGCTTGCTCTGAAGGGCTTCTTCCCCTTCGAGGAGCTGAAAACGCTCCGTCAGCACGACAGCCGTCTGCAGGGTCACCCCGATATGAAGGGTATCCCCGGTGTCGATATGACCACAGGTTCCCTCGGACTCGGTATCTCTGCGGCTTGCGGAATGGCGCTTGCAGGTAAGCTGAACAACAAGGATTATAGAGTCTATACCGTGCTTGGTGACGGAGAGAGCGAGGAAGGTCAGGTGTGGGAGGCTTCTATGTTTGCTAACCATTATAAGCTGGACAACCTCTGCGTGATCCTCGACTATAACAAGCTTCAGATCGACGGTCCCGTTGCCGAGGTTATCGGTCCCGCCCCCTTTGAGAGTAAGCTTGAGGCGTTCGGCTACAACGTGATCACAATTGACGGTCATAACTTTGACGAGATCGAGGCAGCGTTCAAGGCGGCAAAGGCTTGTAAGGGCAGACCTACCGCTATCGTGGCGAATACCACCAAGGGTAAGGGCGTTTCCTTCATGGAAAACAAGGTCAATTGGCATGGCGCTGCTCCCAAGGATCCCGAATACGCTATTGCGATAGAAGAACTTAACGCACAGATCGGAGGTTTACAGTAATGGCAGATAAGATAGCAACAAGAGAAGCTTACGGTCAGGCATTGGTCGACCTTGCTGATAAATACGATTACGTGGTGCTTGACGCAGACCTTGCGGAAGCCACCAAGACGGTTAAATTCAAGAAGGCATATCCCGAGAGATTTTTTGATTGCGGTATTGCAGAGGGCAATATGATCTCTGTGGCTGCAGGCCTTGCCGCTGCAGGCAAGATGGCGTTTGCATCCAGCTTTGCTATGTTCGCTGCGGGAAGAGCGTTCGAGCAGGTGAGAAACAGCGTAGGCTACCCCCACCTCAACGTTAAGATCGGCGCAACTCACGCGGGTATTACCGTCGGTGAGGACGGCGCGACCCACCAATGCCTTGAGGATATCGCGCTTATGAGAACGATCCCCGGAATGACCATCATTAACCCTGCCGATGCGCTTGAGGCGAGAGCGGCTGTTGAGGCGGCTATGCAGACCTACGGCCCCTTCTATATGAGATTCGGCAGATTTGCTTGCCCTATCGTTACCGAGGGACACAAGTTCGAGGTCGGTAAGGGAATGCAGCTTCGCGACGGCAAGGACGTAACCATCGTTGCTACCGGTTATATGGTGCATCTTGCACTTGAAGCGGCTGAAGCTTTGGCGACAGAGGGAATCGATGCAAGAGTGATCAACATCCATACCATCAAGCCCCTTGATAAGGAGATCATCCTCAAGGCGGCAGAGGAAACGGGTGCTATTGTCACAGCCGAGGAGCATAATATCATCGGCGGTCTCGGCTCTGCGGTTGCAGAGGCTGTTTGTGAGGGCTGTCCCGTTCCTGTGCTCCGCGTTGGCGTTGAGGACAAGTTCGGTAAGTCCGGTAAGGTTCCGCCCCTGCTTGAGGAGTACGGTCTTACTGCGGCAAATATCGCAGATAAGGCGAGAGCCGTTGTTAAAATGAAATAAGCTTTTGGTATAAAGAAAACAATGCCGTGGAATGGGTGTTGTCCTTATCGGAGAAATAAATAAGGGTATGGGCATAGCCCGATACATTTGTAATACAAATGCGAAACTGGCAATAAAAACAGAAGAGAGGGTAATACGGAAGCAAAATTCCGTAAAGCTCTCTCTTTTCTGTTTTCTATAAGTGATATTCTTTGCTGCGCAAAGAGTGATATTTTTGCTACGCAAAAGTGATATTGAAGCCTATGGCTTCAGTGATATTCTATTCGCCTATTAACTCGCGTAGCGAATACCACTCGGCGCAAGCCGAATATCA
>JAFTRQ010000212.1 GCA_017462125.1 Clostridia bacterium
AAATTGCCCGAGCTGATTCGCGGTAAAAAAGGAGGCTTCAATCTCTTTGGAAAGATCAAATCGGCATTGACCGATAACGTTGCCTGCAAGTCTTCTATTGTTGCTGCTATGGACTTGATGTCACTTTCAAAGTTTATTGAAGCGCATAAGACCGATTCCTTTACTTGTTCGGACGGCGAAACAATGTTGATCGGCAATATTCAGTATTCATATCAGTTTGTAGGTAAACATGTGCCTCTCCCGGAGTTGTGGCAGGAGTGGATCAAGACAAACAACATCACAAACAAGCGTCTTGTAAGTGCGCTTGTGCTTTACCGCGCATATAAACAAAAAACACGCTATTCCGAGGCTTGTGTTGACTCGATCAGAACCGTTTTCGGAACAGGCTTTGAATACGGCAAAGAGCTTCCGCATTCTGCTATTATGTATATGGTTCTCAACCATATGCTCGGATGCTTGCCCAAGGAAGAACTTGTACAGCTTGCATCGGCACTTGCAATGTGGTTTATCGCATGTGTCCCCGATGATATGGTGATGATTCACGCGCCCACACAGCAAAAGTTGCCCGCTCAGCTTGAGATGGCTCATCTGCTTGCACACGAGCAGTTGAGTCTTGTTTACGGATGGCTGAACTGTAAAAATGCCGCTGATCTCAAAAACATATTCCCGCTTGCGGTGGCTTCTGCCGAACGGTGTATTGCGGCTTTCAAGAAGATTCCCAAGGAAGAAACGAAGGTTGGTCATTCTTATTACTACGTCGGCAACTCGCGTACCCGTGTTCTGCACGAGCCGTATGAGTTTATGTACAGTGCTAATAAGCCTCTTGTAGGTGTAAACGCATATTTGTTCGCAGCATACCAAGGTATTATTACCGAGGCTCAGTTGTTTGAGTTTTTACTTGATGCCGATAATCTCCGCGAATCTATGGAGACAGTCACCGCAGTTGCAACGACCTATTACGAAAAGGGCAAGCAGATCTCTGCTCATGATTCTTATAAGGGTATCCGCAATGCACGTAAGGTGAAAGAATTTCTCGGAAAAGAGGACGAGCCGAATGCAGAGGATATGAAGCTCATCGAGTACGTTTCTCATATTTATGAAACTGTTATTCCCGTTGTTCTTTCTTCCGAGCTCAGCCGCGGCGATAGCCCTGCAACCTATACCAAGGGTATTCACGGCATCGCGCGTGTTTACGGCGCAAAATATCTCGCTGATATACTGTCTGCTATGGGTAACGATACCCTTGACAGAACCGCATATTACGGTTGGGGCGAAGCAAGTGACCGCAAAGGCTCGCTTTCCTACCTTCTTTCCGTTTGTATTCCGTCTGATAAAGATTCAGTAGATACGCTCCGTGAGGCTCTTGCAGGAAAGAAGATCACCACAAAGCGGTTGATCGAAGCAGCATTGTTCTCTCCCGAGTGGATACCGATCATCGGCAAATATCTTGAGATCGACTCCTTTGAATCGGTGTGCTATTACTTTATGGCGCATATGAACGAAAAGTTTGACGATAAACGCAAGGCGATGATCGCAAGATTTACACCTCT
>JAFTRQ010000023.1 GCA_017462125.1 Clostridia bacterium
AAATAGACAGCCGCACGTGAGCGGCTGCCTGAGATTGTAATGCGGTATCAAACTTTCTGTGCCCCTTTTAGGGGTTAAGCCTGTATTTGCCCCTTATAGGGGCTGTGCAAACCACCGGTTGAACCGGTGGTTTTGATTATAATGGGGTTACATCGTAGGGCGGGGGCTTGCTCCCGCTGTTTTTAATTTAAATTTCCACCGAATAACTCCTGCCGCGGGCGGAGTCGGTAACGATCTCATGGCGAGCATCGTTTACGGTGAAGGAAAATCTTTCAAGCCTCTGCGTAGGCTCGCAGACCGTGAGGGAGCGGATCGTTTGCCCGTCGCGACGAAGCATCGCGATCATCGGCTGTTCTGCCGTAATGCCTTCAATTTCGCATGCCTCACGGAAGACGATACCGCATAGACCGCTTGATTTTTCTTTTGCCGCTTGAATTTTGCCGTCGTTTCGCAAAATGACAACGTCGCCTGCATCGTAAGCGAGGGTATCGTCCTCGGTGGCGTTGGGAAGCAGGATATACGCATATTTTTCACCCTCGGGGTCAACTCCGTGATCGATCCTTATCGAAACGAAGCGTACACCGCCGCTTTGGTAAAACCTGACCTTCAGATCGCCGCCCTCGGGAAAGATAAATCCACCCGTGTGAGGAATGAATATTCTTTGTGCTGCAAGAGACAATTCACTTTCGGTAAAGTTGATCCGTTTGCCGTCGGCAACGATATATTCCTCGCCCTCAAGGGCGCGGTTTTCGATTACCGTGTGTACAGGGTATCCGTCCTTGGCGCAGACGTCCGAGCCCATACAAAGAATGGCGCGGTCAAAGAAAAAGTAGCTCTTTTTTGCCGTCAAGGTGCAGTGGTAGACGGGAAGACTTCTGCCCGAGCCCGTGTCGGGTATGCCAGCGTCATACTCGTTGTGGAAGCTTTCATAATCCATCGTCGCCGTCAGAAATTTTTCGTCAAGACAAACGCCTCCGACGAAATCGCGGCGAGGCCGCCAACCGCAACCGATAAACATGACCTCACGCTGACGGTCCTCCACCGTTGTGCCGGGGATCAGATGCTTATCAGCACCCTGCCACCAAGCAGGGGAGTATTCGTCAAAGCCCGTGGGGGTGTATAGATAGAGTGCGCCGTCGCCGGTGTACCAGCCGTCATCGTTGTCACCGTTCATGCTCTCATAGGCAATGGAGCGCACCGAGGGCATGCGGAGACCGATCATACTGTCATGACGGTGCTGAACGCAGATATCTCCCGAGTACCACATATAGGCGTAATCGGGGGAGCTTGCGGCGTATTCTTCATTCGTCAAAGCATCGTAAAAGCGGGCATAGGCGCATATGTTGGTCTTGGGGCATTCCGCCGCGCGAGTGCCCGGGAAGGAGTTGATTTTTCTGTATTCTTCAAGGGTGGTGCAGTTGTCGTATGTGGAGATCAGCTGCTCTCGAACTTGCTGTGAGCCGTTGCGGCGGATCAGACGGTTGATCTCGCGGTCAAAGTCCTCGCCGAAAAGGCCATACAAATAGTGAGTCTCACGAAGAATGGTAGCGGCGCTGTTATCGTATTGCATCGCTCTGCCGTTCATCGGAGCCAAGGTGCGCCCACGATACATTACAGGAGCGAAGGTGTAGCGCAGCATTCCTTTCAGATTATCCAAGTCCTTAAGGGGATATGCAAGAGGAGAACGGGAGAGAATCTGCACCACCTTGCCAATGCGGGAAAGGTTGATAAGGCCGTAGGTCACGTTATAAGGCAAGCCGTGGGTCATACAGCAAAAATCGCGCCGCATATTATCGCCCGAATCGTGGGCTTCAAGAAGCATTTCACATTCTTCAAAAAGCGTTTGCAGCAGAGCTCTGTCCTCGGTTATGAGTGCTAAGGGAGTAAGGGTCACGATCCTTGACATCGCCTCCGCGGCATTTGGCGCGGTTCTCATCTTGTCGCTGAGAAAGGCAACGGGAGTGACGTATTTTGCGGTAAGCGTGGGCGGGATCGAATCCTCAATGATCATAAGAACGTCCATAAGCGGGCAAGCCGCACCGACGTACCAATCCCACCAATCGTACTCGCGCCAGGAGCGAAAGCTCGTGTCTGTGACCACGTTTGCACCGTACATATTATCGTGTAGCCAATCGAGGGCAAGCAGAATGTCGGCAAGAAGCTCCTCGGAGTGATAGCCGCGGCAACCGACGGTACCGAAGGGAAGCGTCAGGCGCAGAACGCGATCGTATTGAAGCTTTAATTCACCGGAAGCAGTCGGCGCGTTTTCGCCGAAAAGGATCGGCACGTCTGCCCCTCGGTTCATTTCACTTCGCAGGCTTTCGCTGTCACAGTCGCGCATGCGAAGCAATTCCTGCATTCCTTTGATTGAGGGGGAATTATTCTGTTCATCTCCGCAAAGGTCTTTGACCCAGCTAACCCGCGCCGCCTTGAAATCGGCGGAGGAGAAAAGGGAGGTGTCGTAAATTTTGTTGTTTTTCATTGTTTTTTGTGTTTCAAATTTTGATTTGTAGGTGGGTTAAGCCTTCCCCAGCGGGGAAGGGGGACCACGAAGTGGTGGATGAGGAGGTCGCTCTCGGAAGGATAAACCGTCTTTAAAAAATTTCACCCAAAGCGTTATTCTAAAAGGGATTGCTATGGGTGGCGTAGGTTGAGAAACCATATTGCAAAACTGTCAATGATCTCCTCATCCACCGCGTTGCGGTCCCCCTTCTCCGCTGGAGAAGGCTATTCGCTAAATTGCAATTTATTTGCCTTGCGCCATCTTAAAGCACTCTTCAAACAGGATCTCGTGCATTCTGAGAATGGTTTTATGATCAAGCGGCTTTCCGATAGGCTCGTCAACAAGCCCCTCGTTGCTCTCATAGCAAGCCGACATACCGCCGCAGGCGTGGTGAGTGACGCTTACGAGATTGCAGGGAGGAGGATTGACACCCTGGGGAATACCGGGGATTTTACCGTGGAAGAATTCAAGTCCTTCTTTATCGCCCTGCGCCTGACAGCGCTGATAAAGCGCCTCGATGGTGTCGGAGCATTCCTTCGTCACGTAATCGGTGGGGAGCATACCGCCCTTGATGTTTCCGCCGCCGTGAAGGTGGAGAATGAAATCAGCCGCTTCATCTGCGCAAAGATCGAGAAGTGCCTGAGTTTCACGCGCCATAGGGTGAAAGAATGTATCGTGCATCAGATTGACACCGTCGTCGTTGTAATAGCCGCCAAGAAAGCCTGCCGCCTCCTTGATGGGATGGATCTTTTTGCACTCGGGCCAACCGCAGAGCGAGCCGTCCTTCCACGTGCCCTGACCCCAATAGCGAAGCTCCTCGAATTTTCTGCCCACCATGCAGTCGACCTCGACTCTCGCGCGGCCGTCCACGTTGGCCACGGGAACGATGACGAGACGGATATTTTTCACCGCCTCAAGGATCTCGTCGTTGCGCTTGCCCGCAAGGTCAACGCCGTTTTCCAAAAGGGAAATGAGGTTCATCAGCGCCGCCACGCCCTCGGTCTCCTGTCCGTGCTCCGCGCCGATGAGAATGACGCATTTCTGCTGTCCCTCGGGGCAGTAGCAGGTCTTGTCGCGCGCGCCGAGAGCAGAGGAACGGTTAGCCGTTCCCAGCTTCTTTTTCTCCCCGTAAGCAAGCATACGGACGGGTCTGCCGCCCGCGCTCTCGCACAAAATGCGCTTTTCGGAGCAGTTTTTCGCCTCGTTGTAGGCTTTTTCTATGTATGCAAGGTCTGTTTTCCAATATTTTGGTGTGGTCATTTCGGATTCCTCCTTGGAAATTTTTTGTCAATACCATTTTAACATATTTAATTGCACATTTTATTGCAATCGTCACCAAAAATGCGGCAAATATCACCATTTATGCGGTGGGAGTTGTTTGTAAATTTTAATTTGGCGAAGAGATGTATTTCACGGTTGGTGTAGGAGGGGGCTCCCCTACACGGCTCATCTGAACGCTAAATCCCAAAATATCCTTCGCCAAGCGACCGTCGCACCGCAGCCTCGAAAAAGGAATCGGTATCGAAGGAGTCCTGCGTGGGCTTGTGCGTATCGGTGCTTGCGCCTTGGTTTTCCTCAAGGTGTTTGTCGCGCCTCCACCACTCCAAGATCGCCCCCGCGTGGTCGGCATAGCGGTAGCCCTTGTCGTGGAGCTTTTTTGAAAATTTATCGATATAACCGTCGGCGTCGGTGACGGTGTTTTGGATGGCTTGATATTCGTCGCGGCTAAGATATACGTTTTTATAGATCCCAAAAGCCGATTTTTTCTCTTTCTCGGCGTTCGCGTTCGCGTCCGCGCCGACGTCAGCGTATGCCTGCGGTACGCTACGCTCTTCTATAGTATGCTCTTTTATACTATTTTCTGCTATTCTATACTCTTCTATTCTTTGGCTGCCAGCGGTGCTGCCAGCGGTGCTGTCAACGGTGCTGCCAACGGTGCTGCCAGCGGTGCTGTCAACGGTGCTGCCAACGGTGCTGTCAGCGGTGCTGCCAACGGGATCGCACCCGTCACCGTCGTTCAGATGTGTATCAGAAGTCTTGGAAAGCCTTGCCTCAATGCCCAGCTTTCCGCGCACCGCTTGCTTCTTTCTCCTTTCAATATAAGGGAAAATCACCGCGGCGATGATCTGCGCCTTGCCCTTGAACTGCGGGGGAGGGTCGCCGTGGATCTGGTATCTGTAAGCCGCCGAAAGCAGGCATTTGTACTCCTTTGGTGTGAGCGATTCCATCGCCTCAAACCACTCGTTATAGATCAGAACTCCTTTGTTTGTTTCGCTCATTTTTTACCTCGTTTCTTTTGAATTTTTTTCATTTTTTTAGTGGAAAAATATATTTTTGACGTCTTTTTTTCGATCGAATCTGCAATTATTATAGCACACTTGTTCTATATTGTCAAGTCCCGCGCCGCGAATTATTGTTTTTTGAAAATATCTATTGACAAAATAAAAAATATATTATATAATTAAATTTGGTACAGAGATCTGGAGACGTATCGGAACGCGGCAACCGTATGGCGGGTGTCCCCGTTTTGATGCGCTTTTTTTATTCTGTGCATCAAAAACCGTAAAAAATTATGATCATATACAAAAGGAGATTGAAGATGTACGACGTAGTGGTTATCGGCGGCGGCGTGGTTGGCGGTATGATCGCCCGCGAGCTGTCGAGGTATGAGCTGAAGATCTGTATTCTTGAAAAGGCAAACGACGTTGCAATGGGCGCGACAAAGGCGAACTCTGCCATCGTTCACGCAGGCTTTGACGCCAAGGAGGGAAGCCTGAAGGCGCTTCTCAACGTGCGCGGCTCGAAGATGATGGAGGCGGTCTGCTCGGAGCTTGGCGTAAAGTATCAGAGAAACGGCTCGCTGGTTATCGGCTTTACAGACGAGGACAGAGCCAACGTTGAGGCTCTCGTGGAGAGAGGAATCAAGAACGGCGTTGAGGGTGTTCGTCTCGTGGAGCAGGACGAGCTGAAGGCTCTTGAGCCCAACATTTCAAATAACGCGATCTGCGCGCTTTACGCTCCCACGGGCGCCATCGTCTGCCCCTATGAGCTTTGCATCGCGTCGATCGGTAACGCAATGGACAACGGAGCCGACCTGAAGGTGAATTTTGAGGTCGTGGGCATTGAGAAGGACGGCGACGAGTACGTGATAGAGAGCGCTGACGGCGAGCTTGTCCGCGCGAAATACGTAGTCAACGCGGCAGGCGTTTACTCCGATAAGATCGCAAGGATGGTCGGCGACGACAGCTTTACCGTTCACCCCCGTCGCGGCGAATATATCCTCCTTGACAGAGAGTGCGGCGGCATCGCGAAGCATACGATCTTCCGTACACCCTCCAAGATGGGTAAGGGAATTCTGGTTTCCCCCACGGTTGACGGCAACCTCCTGCTTGGCCCTACCTCGGTTGATATGGAGGACAAGGACGACAAGAGCACCACTCCCGAGGGCCTTGCGAAGGTCATCAAGGAGTGCGGCGAGAATCTTGAATGCGGCGTGCCCGTTGGCGGCAAGTCGATCACAAGCTTCTGCGGTCTCCGTGCGGTTGGAAGCACGGGCGACTTTATCATCAATTCTCCCGTGGAGGGCTTTGTGAACTGCGCGGGCGTCGAGTCTCCCGGACTTTCAAGTGCCCCCGCGATTGCCGAGTACGTCCGCGATATCCTTGCCGAGGGCGGCCTTATGCTGAACGCGAAGAGCGACTTCAACCCCATTCGTGAGCCCAAGCATCACTTCCGCGAGGCAAGCGTTGAGGAGAAGAATGAGATCATCAAGAAGGATCCTTCTTACGGACGCATCATCTGCCGTTGCGAGACCGTCAGCGAGGGCGAGATCCTGGACGCGATCAGATCCAATCCCCCCGCGAGAGACATCGACGGCGTGAAGAGAAGAACGAGAAGTGGAATGGGAAGATGTCAGGGCGGCTTCTGCGGTCCTTACGTAATGGAGCTGATCGCCAAGGAGAGAGGCGTGGCATTCGAGAGCGTGACCAAGTCCGGCGGCGAGTCGGTGATGGTCTACGGGAAGACGAAGTAATAGATGTGTGCTTGTGTCACGAGGAGGGGGAACCCCCACTTGTGTGTTCCCCCTCTTTCGGCTTTGCCGAAATTCACCCCTTCGTGGCGCTTTGTAAGGATAGAGGAGTTTCGCCTCTGCGGAGGCGACCAACGCTCCGCGCGTTGGATCGGCGGTCGCTTTTTGAAAAAAGCGACGCAAAAACTTTTTAATAAGGCTTCGCCTATTAGTAATTTAGCCTATTTTGGCGAGAGGAGTTATAGAATGATAACAAAAGAACTTGTAATTATCGGCGGCGGCCCTGCGGGTATGAGCGCGGCGGTCGCGGCATATGAAAGCGGTATCCGCGATATTCTGATCCTTGAAAGAGACTCGGCGCTCGGCGGAATACTCCGTCAGTGCATTCACAACGGCTTCGGTCTCCACCGCTTCGGTGAGGAGCTGACAGGCCCCGAGTACGCTTGGAGATACGAGCAGAAGGTCAGAGAGCTGGAGATCCCCTTTAAGCTCAACACCATGGTGCTTGACATCACCCCCGACAAGGTAGTCACCGCCACCAACACAGAGGACGGCATCTTTATGATTCAGGCAAAGGCGATCATCCTTGCTATGGGTTGCCGCGAGAGACCCAAGGGCGCGCTCAACATCGCGGGCGACCGTCCTGCGGGCATCTACAGCGCGGGTATGGCGCAGAAGCTTGTCAATATGAAGGGCTATATGCCCGGTAAGAACGTGGTCATCCTCGGCTCGGGTGATATCGGTCTGATTATGGCGAGAAGAATGACCCTTGAGGGCGCAAAGGTTCACGCGGTTTGTGAGCTGATGCCTTACTCGGGCGGACTCGCGAGAAACATCGAGCAGTGCCTTAACGATTTCGGCATTCCGCTGAAGCTCTCCCACACCGTGGTCGAGATCCACGGCCGAGAGAGAGTGGAGGGCGTTACCATCGCCAAGGTGGACGAGAGAAGAAGACCCATTGAGGAGACCCGCGAGTATATTCCTTGCGACACCCTGCTTCTCTCGGTCGGTCTGATCCCCGAGAATGAGCTGACCAAGTCCGCAAACGTTTCCATCGACAGAGTGACCAACGGCGCCTACGTCGATCAGGACAGACAGACCGAGATCGAGGGCATCTACTCCTGCGGTAACGTGCTCCACGTGCACGACCTTGTCGACTTCGTTTCCGAGGAGGCCGAGATCGCGGGCAAGGGCGCGGCTGAGTACATCAAGGGAGAGGCCAAGAAGAGCGACGTTGACATCGCTGTCAAGGCAGACGGCAAGGTTCGCTACACCGTTCCTCAGAGAATCACAGCAGAGAAGGACGTCAGCGTTTATTTCCGCGTGGCCGACGTGTTCAGAGATAAGAAGGTCACCGTCAGAAGCGGAGATAACGTGATCTATCAGAAGAAGCACCAGAAGCTGGCTCCCGGCGAGATGGAATGCGTCAAGATCACGGCAGATAAGCTTGCGGGTGTAAGTGAGCTTGTGTTTGGTTTGGAGGATTAATAAGCGTATATTGCCGTAGGGCGGGGGCTTGCTCCCGCCGCAAAGAACGATTTAAAAATAAATTTAAAGAGGCTACAGCGTGAAAGTAATTTCCCGTTTCAGGGTAATTGAACTGTTCCACGCGCGAAATTTGCCTTGTCGGCAAAATATATCGATTACTGTTTGTGCCGCCGTGTGCGGCGGAATGGAGATTAAAATGACAAAAAGAGAATTAACCTGCATCGTCTGCCCCAGAGGCTGTCAGCTCGTCGTAGAGCTTGACGGCAAGAACGTTCTGTCCGTCAGCGGCAACGTCTGCAAGCGCGGCAAGACCTATGCAGAAAACGAATGCATCAATCCTATGCGCACCGTTACCACCACCGCAAAAACGCAGGACGGCGGCGTTGTCGCCTGCAAGACCGAAACCGCTATCCCCAAGGAAAAGATGTTCGAGTGTATGGAGATCATCAACAAGACCGTTGTTACTCTCCCCGTGCACGTCGGCGACGTGATCCTCGAGGACGTGTTCGGAAGCCGCGTTGTGGCAACACAGAACAAGGAAATCGGCGAAAATTGATAAAACCGTCTTGACGAAACGGATTTTATCCTATATAATGGTATTATAATGAATTTTTGTAAATAGCGAGGTTCACGGTATGGGAAAGGATACAATCAAGCTGCAGAACAAGGGGAATACCCAAATGGTAGCGCATCAGGGGCTTTTCGTGGTGGAGAGAGGAAACTCGATCCCCGCATTCCGCGATATGGCGAAAAGATCCTATTTCGGAGCCGAGTGTGACATCCACGTCACCGCCGACAAAAGGATCGTGGTCAATCACGATGACAACATCGGCACCACCTGCGATCGCTCTATGATCATCGAGCAGAGCAATTTTGACGATATCAGAGCGGCAAGGATCAAGCCCTTTTATCCCGACGCGCCCCACGAAGGGGAGGATATGCGTATCCCCACCCTCGAGGAGTATATCGAGATCTGCAAGAGCGGCGACAAGTATTGCATCGTGGAGCTGAAGAACCACTTTGAAAGAGAGGATATCGTCAGAGTGATCGACGAGATCCGCGCGCTGGATTATCTCCATAAGGTCATCTTCATCTCCTTTGACCTTCCAAACTGCATCACCATCCGTGAGCTGCTTCCCGATCAGCCCGTTCAGTATCTGATCGTACATTATAATAAGGAAGTGCTTGACGCGCTGGATCGCTATAACCTCGACCTTGATATGCACTACCACCATATGTCCGTGGCGGTGATCAAGGAGGTTCAGGCGCACGGCCACAAGGTGAACGCATGGACGATCGACGACCCCGTACACGCGCAGTATTTCATCAGCTGGGGAATCGACTATATCACCACCAACTATCTTGAGTAAGCAATTTAAAAATATAAATGCTTGAAAGGAAAACTATTATGAAAAGCTTCAAGAAGATCATCGCTCTGACGCTTGCTTGTCTGATGCTGGTATCTGCTTTTGCGGCGTGCGACAGCAAAGAGCCCGTTGACACCGAGGCAGACACACAGGCTGAGGTCAACAGCGGAAACGGCGAGCAGACCACCGAGGTCGAGACAGAGTACATGCCCGACATCGCAAAGAACAACTACGGCGAGGATTTCTATCTCTCCGCATACGGCGGAAGCACGCATATGCGCTTCCTCTGGGCTGAGGACAGAGACCAGAACATCGTCACCGAGGCGGTTTACGACCGTTGTCAGAAGGTTGAGGATTATCTCGGCATCACGATCTACGGCTCCACACCTCCCGGAAACCACGAGCACTATCACGAGAGCTTCGTAACCTCCGTCAAGAACAAGGACGGCGCGGTCGACCTCTTTATCCCCAACGCGTATATGGCTGTCCCCGGCATCATCGAGGGCGGTTACTGCCGCGACCTCAAGACCCTTGCAGGCTTGGATCTTGAAGCGGATTATTGGAACGGCGAATATATGGAGGACCTTGCGCTCCATGATCGCTACTACCTCGGCTACAGCAATTTCAATATCGCAAAGACCTATCTCTTTACATTCAATAAGGATATGCTTGAAAAGTACAGCGACGCGCTTGACGAGTCGATCTACGACAGCGTAAGAGGCTACCGTTGGACTCTTGACAAGATGATCTCCTTGGCAAACCTGGTTTATATCGACGCAACGGGTGACGGTCAGACCGCAGACGATACCTTCGGTATCTCGGGTCAGCAGTGGATCCCCTTCATTCCTTTCCTCCACGCTTCGGGCTTGAAGCTTGTGGACCTTGATGAAAAGGGTAACTATACGGTTTCGGTTTATACCGAGCAGAACGCGGCAAAGACCACCCAGCTTGTTGACAAGCTGAAGGAGCTGGCTTCCTCCGATTGCTGCTGGCTTAAGTACAGAATCGAGGATACCCCCGTGGTTCCGATCACAAGCGGCAGAACGCTGATGTTCCTCTCCGACTTCACCGCGCTTGAGGGCTACCTTGAATACGACGTAAACTTCGGCGTTCTTCCTTATCCTATGTTCGACGAGGCGCAGAAGGACATCGGTTACATCTCCCTCAACTACGACGGTTATCTCGTAGTGCCCACCTATCTGAGAAACGAGCAGATGGTTGCCGAAACCATCGAGCTGCTCTCCTTCTACAGCGATCCCGTAAGAATCGCGGTATTTGAGAAGATGCTCGGTAAGCAGGTTGCCGATACTCCCGATGACGCGGAGATGCTCGAGCTGATCTGGGATAGCCTTTGCTCCGACTTCGGCCTGACCTATTCCACCATCACGCCCAGCCTTGACGGTATTCTTTATATGATCCCCAGGCTGACACGCGAGAACGGTACCGAGAGCATTGCTTCTTACGTTAAGTCTCTTGAGAGCTCGGCTAACAAGGCGATCG
Organism: Clostridia bacterium; assembly: GCA_017462125.1. The sequence continues at coordinate 10,889 of JAFTRQ010000023.1, forward strand.
AAAAGTATATGAAGAAGCTTGCAAAAATCGGCGGCTGATACGTATGAGTAATGATAATATTTTCAGTGCTGCGGGGACTGTGATCCCCGCAACACGCTCTGATGAAGAATTTTTACACGCCATAGGCTGTGCGCCTGAGGTGATTTTTGACCTGAATCCCGATCTGATGAACGTGTCTGCAAAGCTGAAAAAGGCGCATGACGCAGGGAAGAAGCTGTTCATCCACCTCGATCTTGCCAAGGGAATCGGTAAGGACGAGAGCGGCATCCGCTTCCTGAAGCGTATCGGGATCGACGGCGTCATCACCACGAAGGTGAGTATTACGAAAATGGCGAGAGAGTGCGGCATTTGCACCGTTCAGCGCTTCTTTATCGTGGATTCCCATTCCATCGCCACTACGGTGGAGGCGGTGAAGTCCTCCAAGCCCGATATGATAGAGATCATGCCCGGAACGGTGATCAAGATCATCGAGAGGCTGAAAAAAATGATCGATATCCCGATCATCGCGGGAGGTCTGATCGAAAACGGTGAAGAGATCTGTGCCGCCCTCGAAAACGGCGCCGCCGCCGTCTCTACGGGCCGCCGTGAGCTTTGGGTGTAAAGATATTAAAAATAAGGACACAAACATGAGCAATTTGAAAGAAAAAAAGCTATTCCTGCTTGATATGGACGGCACGATCTATCTCGACGACGATCTGTTCGACGGAACCCTCGATTTCCTCGATTACGTCAAGAGGATCGGCGGCAGATACCTGTTTCTGACCAACAATTCGTCAAAGGGAATCGATAAATACGTGGAAAAGCTGGCGCGACTTGGCATTGCGTCCTGCGCGGACGATTTTCTGACCTCTACCGACGCAACCATCGCCTATCTCCGCACCAAAAACCACAAAAAGATCTATGCCTTCGGCACAGAATCCTTCCGCCGTCAGCTTTCCGACGCAGGCTTTTGCGTCACCGATAAGCTGGAGGAGGGAATCGATTGCCTCTGCCTCAGCAACGACTGGGAGCTCAGCTTCAAAAAGCTGGAGGACAGCTGCATCCTGCTTCGCGACGATATCGACTATATCGCCACCAACCCCGATTGGGTCTGCCCCACCTGGTATGGCAGCGTTCCCGATTGCGGCTCCTTTGCAGAGATGCTCTGGCGTGCCACGGGCAAGAGACCGAAGTTTATCGGCAAGCCCGAGCCCGATATGATCTATCTCGCCCTTGAGAGAACGGGCTATGAGAAGAAGGACGCCCTGATGCTCGGCGACAGACTCTATACCGACATCGCCAGCGGCGTGAACGCAGGCATCGATACCGTCTTCGTCCTCAGCGGCGAGGGCACGGTGGCTGACCTTGAGGCAAGCCCCGAAAAGCCTACCTATATCAGACAAAATATCCGAGAGCTCTGCGATGAGCTTGTGAAATAAAAGAATAATGAGCCCCCGCGCTGATCCGTAAAACAGATCGCGCGGGGGTTGTTCGTTGTATTGAAATGTGAACCCGTTTGCCCGTGTCATCAAGACTTGCGGGAACGGTATTTTTGCCGATATTCACTTGGTGTCAGATCGGTTCCCTTTTTGAATACTCTGCAAAAATGCTCTGTGTTTTCATAACCGATCATTGCCGAGATCTCGGAGATCTGACGGTCGGTGGAGCGAAGGAAATATTCGGCATGCTCGCGACGGATGCTTCTCACCACCTCGCCAAAGCTTTTCTTCAGATGCTTGCGGAACAGCCTGCAGATGTGGGTCTTGGAATATCCGACGTATTCGGAAAGGGAATCAAGAGTAACGGAGTTGAAATTCTGGTCAATGAAAGAAAGCAGCTTCAGCATCGTTCCGTCAGAGGTGATCTGCCTTGGAGAGAGCACACAGCTCCTTTCGCCGATCAGCTCGGCGAGGCAGAGCAGGATCTGCCCTTCGGTGACCAAGGACACGCTTTCTCTGTTGTCATACAGCGTACAAAGAAGAGCGTTTGCCGATGCCGACGTGTGAGTAGAATATACGTATTCCGGACAGGAAGCGGTCTCTGCAAGAGAAATAAATCTGCCCATCGCCGTATCGGGCAGAGCATAGCTCTTCACCGTTTCCAAAAACCATTCCTTGCGCAAAAGAACGTTGTAGACCTCGCAGTTTTCATCGGGTGCGTAGACCGTGTGAAAAACGTCGGGGTGGAGAAGAATAAAGGCTCCCTCGGACATATAGAGTGCCCTGTCCTCAATGAAATTGACGCAGTTGCCCCGCTTGACGTAATTGATCTCGAAAAAATCGTGGTTGTGATAACCCTTCATCTCGCAGGGATAATGTCGGCAGACCACCGCCCTTTGATTGGGGATCGTGCAGAATCGATCCATTGTGAGCATCATCGCAGCATGACTTTTGGCGGTGCTTTTTAAAAGCTCTATATCCTTTTCGTTCATATCGTCTCTCCGCTTTGTTGTTTGTTATATTATAACATATAACGGAAATAATATCAAGAGAATGTTGAGAAATATCAATATTCTTGGGGCTATATATCATTTACAACTTTTTCCGACGATGATATAATTTAAATATGTGTGGAATAAACGATTGATAAATTGCAGTTTATCGGTTAGTTATCTTTGTACCTTTCCTGTCAACAGCAACAGGAAAGGTACCGAAAGGAACGCCGCTTAGCCGAACGGGAGCCGAACCGAGTTGGTTTTGACGTGCAGATTTGTACGATTCCTGCACCTTTTCTCTTGGACATATCGCCTATATGCCCTGTGAGAAAAGCTATTGGACTCGAAAAAATCTGCTGCGTCAAAACTGCTCGCACCCGCCGGCGAATGCATTTTTGATAGATTTTGG
>JAFTRQ010000024.1 GCA_017462125.1 Clostridia bacterium
CGTCCTCGATGATATTATTTATCTGTGAGATAAGATACTGAATTACGTGCAAGCTCTTTTCATCAGCTTGAATATACTCCCAGAATTCCCTCTCATTCACCTTATCCGTAAGCGAAGCAAGTACGGGCGGTATTGGATACCACTTGCCGTTTGCAAGCCTGTCTAAATAGGTTTGGAAGGTCAGGAAGTCGGTATAAAGCACGTGTCCAACCTCATGTGCAAACAAGCCTAGAATCATATTATATCGGTTCTCTCTGCCCTTTTCGGACGTAACCATCGGATTACCGCTGTTGATGTGAATAATCTGATTGTCCGTGTAAGCGACCGTTGGATCCTTTGGCTTCCATTTCAGCTGCACTCTAATGCGTCGGTTGTACTTGTATCGCCGCGTTTGTGCTGCGGCGATATCTTCAAGCGAACCTGCAAGAATCCGGGAACTGAAAAGCTGACGATCCGTGATCTTACTTCTTTTTTCGTTAAGCAACTGCTTAACCTGTTTGTGATTCACCCTTGCCATACAGGGCAAAACCTCCTTTCTTTATACTGCTTTTTTACGTCTCTTCGGTGCGAACACGGGTTCAAGAACTGCGCTGATGAGCGCCTCTCGGTCATCCTCCTCTGCGGATGCTTTGCTGATAACAGTCTGCAACGCGGAGCTATAGACGTCTCCTGTAACCTGAAAGCTAACGATCCAGTCAATTAAGCTTCGCATACCAACGGAACCGTCCGTAATGCTGTTCTTTCTGCAATAGTCAGCCATATCGTTGACTACGCGCACCATATCGGATACCATAAGCTCGTCAGTCTCGCCGGTTACGCTCATAGCTCGCTGTACCATTACCTCGGGCTCAGGTAGCTCCACGTCTCTCACCAGACTCATTCTGTCAATAACAGACTGGTTCATACCGCGACAGCCCTCGTAGCTTACGTTGGTTGTTACAACGATAACCGCATCGGGATGACGCTGAATAATCTCTCCGGTGGGAAGAGTGATAGAGCCCTCCTGCTCAAGAAGTGAGTTCAGTCCTACAAGAACACCAGGCTGAACGATCGTAGTCGGCTCCTGAATTTCAAGAACATATCCGTGCTTGAGTGCCTTCATAAAGTCGGTTTCCTCATAACGGAAGGTTTGTCCCTTCTCGCTCTTGTTTTCATCCGATCTTGAAAGCTCACAGATCTTTTCAGTTACCTTTTGCATCACGACAGCCATACATTCCTGCGAGGTAGCATCTTCCTTATCGATTCCGGTAAGGAGCTTATAGGTTCCCGCAGGATCATAATCCATATCATCGAGATCGGGAAGGTTCATAAGCGTTTTGACGTTCTCATAATTGATGCCGCCCATCGCCTTGATTTGTGCCTTTTCTGCGTCGAGTACAGGATCGCCTGTTGAACCACCATCCGTATCGGGAAAGATCTGACCAATAAAATCAAAAATCTCAGTTCCCGCCGAGCAAGTGTACTTCATATACGGCAGGTTCAGCCCTGCTGCGATTGCTTTAGCTCCCATTGTCTTACCGGTTCCGGCAGGACCTCTCAAAAGAAAGTTTCTCATTTGAGTCGGTCTTCCGGTTGTTGCCTGTGCGTGCTTGCAAATATCAACAACCTCCTGCGGAATAATGTAATAGGACGGAAGCTTCGGAATCAACGCCTGCTCGAATGCACTGAATGTCCTCTTGGAAAACTCGTATTTCCCGGCAAAGTCCTTATGCTCAACGAGAGTTGTTGCCTTTCCGATAACGGTCGTTCCACCGATTTTTGCGAAGATGGTGAATTCTCCTTCCACAACCACCTGCGGTGTAAAGGTTCCGGAGTCAATATGTGCCTGTGATACACGCGTCATATTACCCGCCTTATCGATGGATGCCTTCACATGCTCAGGAATATTTTCATCCTTAATTCTGCGATATGCGTTATCACAAAGATAAGCCATACACTCTTTAGCAGCATTGAGGTCGGAAAACCCGTTCTTATAATGCTCGTAATATTCCTCGAATTTCTCGTTGAACTCTGCGTCCTCCATCAAAGTAGGAAACATTGCCATAATGATCGCTGCACCGTCCCTTCCGGAGCTGTTGCAGGTATAGCTCGCAATTGTTTCCATGGACTTGTCATAAACACTGGCAAGAATCGTTCCGTTATTCTTGTCGTATACCGAAAGATGAAAGAGAGACGGTCCCTCGGAAGATTTGTATTCTGCAACCGATTTACTGTCAAAGATACCGACAGCTCCTTCTCCACTTCCGTCTCTACATCTGCAAATAGCATGCAACGCTTTGATAACAGGAGAAGAAAGCGTGGATACTGTTCCGTCTCCATATTTGGATGAAACATTCACCTTCTTGGATGTAAGCGCATCGAAGGGCGCGGGGAGCTCGCGATTAAACGAGAACAGGTTTTGTACGTAAGCACTCATTGTTGTAAATTCCTTTCTGCAAATTATTGCTGTAA
>JAFTRQ010000025.1 GCA_017462125.1 Clostridia bacterium
CAAGGTAGACGGTGCTATGTTTGACCGTCCGAATTTTAACTCGTTTAAGCGTGATGATAGCGGGTTGTCTTGTATAACCGTTCCTGCGTATTCCGTTGAAATCGGCTTTGGCTTCCAAAAGAGCGACGAGGGATATGAGTTGCAGGGAGAAATGAATGAATTTCTTGCCGAGCTTCGAGCAGCAGGTGAGATAGATTGTTTGATCGACAAATGGTACGGTGAGACCGAACCGCAGGAAAAGATTCCGCTGAACACACTGAACGGTAACGGAAAAAAGCTTAGAGTATCGATTGATTCGACAAGAAAACCGTTTGTGTATATGTATGAGGGTGAACCGGTTGGCTTTGAGGTTGAAGTTTTGTACCTCTTTTGCCAAAAGTACGGATACACGATTGAGTTATCCGATATATCATTTGCCTCAAGTCTTGCGGGACTTGCGGTAGGCAAATACGATCTTGTCTGCGGCGGACTCTATATGACACCTGAACGCAAGGAAAGCGTAAACTTCTCCGATCCTTATATGAACGCTGACGTAGTTATGGCTTATTACGAAAAGGACGGTATGGAAAGCTTCTTCTCAAACCTTGGAGAGAGCTTTGAAAAGACATTTATACGAGAGGGACGCTGGAAGCTGATTCTTGAGGGCGTTGTGACAACGGTAATTATCAGTGTGTTTGCCGTTCTTGGCGGTACGGTGCTTGGATTTGCGCTTTACCTTGCCGCAAGATCGAAATACAAGGCACTGTCAAAGACCACAAGGATTTTCGCAAGGATATATTCCAAGCTGATTGCGGGAACGCCAACCTTGGTTATACTGATGCTGCTATTCTACGTGGTGTTTGGTCAGATTGACGTTGACGGAATTATCGTAGCAACTGTGGGCTTTGCCTTCATTTTCGGCGCTTTTGTTTACGGACAGCTTGAACTGACAGTGGACGGAGTGGATAAGGGACAGACCGAGGCGGCATACGCTCTCGGATACAGTAGAAACAAGACCTTCTTCCGTATCATTCTTCCGCAGGCTATGAAGATGTTCGTTCCCGTATATTCCGCCGAGATTGTCGGACTTATCAAGGCGACCTCGGTTGTCGGATATATCGCGGTCAATGACCTTACCAAGATGGGTGATATTATCCGTAGCAATACATATGAAGCGTTCTTCCCGCTGATTGCGGTTGCGGTTATCTACTTTATGATCACTTGGGGAATTGCAGCTCTTCTCGGTATCCTCAAACGCAAGACCGAGCCGAAGAGAAGAAAGAATAAAAACATTCTGAAAGGAGTCGTAAGATGATTCGCATTGAGCATTTGAAAAAAGAATATCCAAACGTAACTCCTCTCAAAGATGTTAACGTAACCATCAATAAAGGTGACGTCATTTCCATTATCGGTCCCTCCGGTACGGGTAAGTCCACGCTGATTCGTTGCATCAATATGCTTGAGACCCCTACTTCGGGGGAAATATGGGTGGACGATCAGCGTATCACAGATAAGAAGTGCAACATCAACAAGGTCAGACAGAAGATGGGAATGGTGTTCCAGTCCTTCAATCTGTTCAACCATATGAATATTATTGAAAATATTATGGCGGCTCCGATGGATCTTCTGAAGAAATCCAAGCAGCAGGCATACGACGACGGAATGAAGCTTCTCCGCATGGTTGGACTTGCCGATAAAGCGTGGAATTATCCCGATGAGCTTTCAGGTGGTCAGAAGCAGCGCGTTGCCATTGCGAGAACCTTGGCAATGGAGCCGGAGATCATTCTGCTTGACGAGCCCACCTCGGCACTTGATCCTACGATGGTCGGAGAGGTACAGGCAGTTATACGTGAACTCGCAAGGCAAGGACTTACAATGATGATCGTAACTCACGAAATGCGTTTTGCCCGTGAGGTTGCCAACCGTGTGTTCTATATGGATGAGGGTGGCATTTATGAGGACGGCACACCCGAACAGATATTCGACCATCCTCAAAAGGAAAAAACAATACGATTTATCAAGCATATCAAGGTATTTGAGAATCTTATCACCTCCAAGGACTTCGACTTTATCGGATTTAATACCGCTCTTGAGGAGTTCGGAAGAAAGAGTCAGATTTCGCAAAAATCCATCTACCGTGCACAAATGGTATTCGAGGAGCTTTGCGTGCAGATTATTCTCCCCGAATTATCCGACGATTTCAAGATGTATATAGCACTTGAGTATTCGCAGGATGA
>JAFTRQ010000026.1 GCA_017462125.1 Clostridia bacterium
CTGCCCAAACGGTATGAATGTGAGTGATAACAAGATCCACGAATCAAAATTTATAAAGGAGAATTTGCAGTATGAATTTGCAATCAGACAACAAACATTCAACCCCTTCGGCGCTTTCGAAGCTGAAACAAAACACGGCACAGGCAATGCAGACGGTGACGGAGACTCCTTACCAGCCGATCGTATACGCGATCCCGAAGGAAGATCTCAAGGCGCTTCTCGAATTTATGAGAGCAACGACGGACTTTCAGCCGGAGCTGTTCGAGAAGTTTGCGGACTTGGAATCGAGGGTTCTGACACAGAAGGAATGGGATCTGATGTGGGACAGCATCAAGGAATGGTCGGGCAATCTAAGCCGCGACGTCAAGAGCTCGGCGAACAGTATCGTACCGAAAGTGCAGGATCTTCTGAGGGAGAACAAAGAAATTCTCTCACAGGATGGGAAGACGCGAGAGCAATTTTTCTCTCGACTGAACACCGAAACGGACAATCGGATGGAAGCTTTCTCGGATATGATTTCCGAGATGAAGAAGTGGATCATGGGCTTGATAGCGGGTACGGGAATCGCAAGCGCGTTGTTAAGCGCAGTGATCTGTCTCTTGATGAGATAACATCCTTCTTCGCCGACGAGCGAAATCTCTATGACGATATGCCATTTGACGAGGAAGATATGGATGCGGACAATCCTTTGAATCAGCTTCAAGCGGAAGCTCGTAACGGAAACGTCTATGCGATGTACCGCCTCGCCCGTCCGTATTTGGATGAGAACAACCGATTCTATAACGAAAGTATCGGGGATTATTATCTTGAAAAAGCAGCCAAGGCAGGTCACAGCGTGGCACAGTACCGTATGGGCAAGATGTTTTATTACGGCATCATATACCGCGAGGACGAATACGAAGCTCAAAAGTGGCTGTCGGAGTCGGTAGGCAACGGCAACAAATGCGCCGACGCTCTCCTCGGAAAGCTCTATGTTGAGAGTGAACTGTTCGGAGAATTTCGTAACGAAGGCTTCGACCATCTATTCAAAGCCGAGCGTAACGGTAGTGAGTTTGCCGCCTATACGCTCGGCAAATATTATATGGATGGCAAGCATGTGAAGAAAGATATTGCCAAAGCCATTGAGCATTTGGAGATCGCGTCGGCACGCGGAAATATGTATGCAGACTACTGCTTGGCTCAGATCTATCTCTTTGAAGCGGATATATTCGATATGAAAAAGGCACTTGAATATCTGAATCGCTCGGCACACGCAGGCAATGAATCTGCCGCCCTCGCGCTCACGCGAATGGCAAACAATCAATTCCTTGCCGTCGCAACCAATGTCCTTGACCTTGTCGGCAGCCTTGCAAGCATCGAGAGCTACCGTCAGCCGCAGGATTGCACCACAATGCCCATTAACAGAAAGGAGCGTAAGAAGCATGAATGGGAGCAACGTATGTAAACCCAAGTTTATAAAAACAATTTTGAAGAAACGAGGTATTTTATTTGGCAAGTTATTATAAAAGAAAGAATGGCACTTATTGCGTAAGAGTGTCCAATGGAATGAAAAACGGTAAGCAGGAGCTGATCTCCGCTACCTATAAACCGCCCGTCGGAATCACAGCGACACAAGAGGGAAAGGAGGTCAAACAGTTCGCTGACCTCTTTGAAGCCGCAGTTCACAACGGCGTGTATATCCCCGGGATGAAAACGAGATCCACACAGACCAACGCCTTTGGCTTGACCGTGGGTGAGTTTATCGGTCAGCATTATTTTAAGCGTATCGAGAAAAAGCTCTCGCCGAACACGGTTCGATTCTATCATTCTATCGCTGAACAGTTCATTGTTCCGTCGTATGGTAATCTCCGATTGCGCGACATTACCATCAAGCATCAGCAAGCATTTGTGGAATATCTGTCCTCCCCCGGTGCTCGGGCAGACGAAGACAACACCGAGCCTCTGTCAGCGGCAACCGTCAAGCGGTATGCCACGGTGTTCTCATCCGTGATGACCGAAGCCTGCAAGATGGGATTTATCAACGAGAACAAATTGAAGTACGGCTCGATCGAATACCCAAAGATCGTGAAAAAGCCCATCGAGGTCTATAACGATGACGAGGCACGTCAGTTCTTTGAGGCTCTGCAAAACGAGCCCCCGAAGATCAGGCTGATGCTCCTTTGTGCTCTGCTTCTTGGTCTGCGCCGCGGAGAGATCGTCGCGCTCAAATGGTCGGATATCAATTTTCGTACTCATTCCCTGTCCGTAAACAAGAGCGTTTATAAGGAGAAAGGCGCACCGCAACAGCTCAAGCCTCCGAAATCTCAAACGAGCATCCGAACCGTTTACTTCTCCGAGGTATTGTTAGGTGCTTTTGAAGAGTGGAAAGCGGCACAGGAAGAAGAACGTGTGAGCGCGGGGTTCGATTGGAAGGAGCAGGATTATATCTTTACCAACGAGGTCGGTGATATGATAAGTCTCTATACGCCTTCACGGATATGCAGTAAATTCGAAGAAAAGAACGGACTTCATCACTTGAAGTTCCACGGTCTGCGCCACACCTGCGGTTCGCTGATGGCGAGCAACGGTGTGGATCCCGAAACCGTAAAGACGGTACTTGGTCACGATAGCATCGAGACCACCAATCTCTATATCCATCCTTATGAGAAGAATATGCGTAAAGCCGCAGAAATTCTCGGCAATATTGTAACGAAATAAGAAAGTGAGGTAGGCATTTGAAAATCAAAACTTTACCACAAATCGTAAAAGCCGTAAAAGCATACGATGCTGATACGGCGATAAACGAATCTATGCTGTCAAACTTAATTGCTTCCGGATGCTTACCGTTTGAAAAGCGCGGAAACAGAACCGTAGCCGATTTTGACACCGCAATGATGTGTCTGAATCAAATGTTGGGGCTTGAAGCCACCAACACCATCCCCCTCCTCCGCACCATACGAGGAGCGGCAAAGGATATTAAAGAAACAAATTCGAGCTCGGTATCGGTGAAGAACAGATACGCGCGGCTGTCGATGAGGAACGAATTGATTTCATTCGCATTGGCAACCGCGCGTATATTGCTTTAGAGCTCTTTGATGAGCCTTATATTCAGCACTTCACGCAGATCAGATTTGACCGTACCGAGCGCAGACGAAAAGCGGACAGTAGTGCCTTGGCACAAATTGGATTGCTTATATCCGGTTCACAAGGCATTCCGACCGTAAAACGCATCCGTAAAACAGCATAACTTTTGGGTAGGCTCAGCCTACCCGTTTACATAGACGGACGGCGGCTTGAAAAAAGCCGCCGTCTTTGAGGTTTGAGTCTGCGTATACTCAATATGTTGCAGGCTCTTTATTCTTCATTTTCTTTGCTTTTCCTAAATATCGCAACCAGATCTGCCCAAGTTTTCTTCTTGATTACGAACCAATAGATTGCAAAACCACTGCCGACGAGCGTTACGAGGCTTACAGGAATGAGCCACCAAAGAAATGCGAGGTTCGGCTCAGTAGGTTCTATTGGATCGGTGCCGGGGTCAGCAGATTTTTCAGTCGCAATGATAAAGTCCGAGAAGTGTCCTACTTCCCAAGTGAGAACGCCGTTTTCATAGGACGTATTCATTTTTTCCTTCGTTCCGTCATCTGCGATGTGCCATACGGAAATTTTGTCAGCGCTTACACCCTCGGGGAGCGTGAAAGGAACGTACATCGTTGCCACACCGCCCTTAAAGTCCGATACACGGATGCTTGTCGTATTGCAAAGCAAATACACTTCCACGCCGCCGTAAACAGTCAGATCATCAACTGCCGCCTTTTGCTCGTTATTCAATCTGTCCGTTTCGACAGGCTCAAGCACGAGGTCAACTGTTGTTTCCTCGCCAACGGTGTCAATGATGGCACGGAGAGCTTTATCGTCCAGCTTCACAGAGCCGTTCGGGAAGTCGATCTGTAATGCTTCTGTATCGTTGTGGGCTTCTTCTGCGGCTTCGACAATGTGCTTGATGGAAGCCATCGGAAGTTCGATTTTTGTAATGTCCTCGTCCAGCTCGGTCAAGTCGATCTCCACGATGCCCGTGTTCACATGGTCGCCTACAATATGGTCGATCTCGTCAAAATCCAATTCGTGAAGCTCCACGGTATCATCGTTAATGGTTACGTCTGCGTGGATCTCATTTTCATCACCACGGATAGGAACGGTTACAGTATCACCACCAGGACCGGGCTGATCTCCGCCGTCCTTTTGGTAGATCACATAGTAGTGACTTCCATCGGCAGTAAAGGAAACCGTGTTACCCGAAACGGAAGCGGACAAACTCTTATCCGTACCGGATGGAGTAACGGAGCTGACAACCAAATCCGTACCGGAAACCGAAACACTCACGCTCACGCCGCTTACATTGATACGGTTGCCCTGGGCATCCAGGAAGTGAATATCATAGGCGGCTTTTGCTTCGCCGTCCACACAGCCGTCAACCCATGTTAATGCCTCGCCCTCCATTGGGATAACAACAAGGGTCTTTGCATTTGTGGGAGCGCCGGTTACGGTAACACCGTCAGCCGTGGCAGTTCCGTTTTTGATTTCTGCCCGACATTCGCCCGTAGCGGTGACAATGTATTTTGCGGTTACATCCTGTTCTTTGTTTTCTTCTGCTGCATAGGCGGGGAAACTCATGGAACACACAAGCACCACCGCCAACAGCGCTGCTAATAATCGTTTCATGTCTTATTCCTCGCTGATGGTCGTATTGAGAGATACCGCCCCCTCGGAATAGTAGGTGTCGGGCTGATATGCCATGATCTTCAATACGATGGGTTTGCCTGTTTTGGGAACGGTATCAAGCGCAACGGACTGCACATATTCGC
>JAFTRQ010000027.1 GCA_017462125.1 Clostridia bacterium
ATTGTGATATTGTGTGTGCTACCAAACAAAGGAGGTACACACGGTGAAAAACAAACACAACTGTTCGCCTATAAGGGCGAGGCAAAATAAGAGATGCGGTGGCTGTATGACGAGACTTTCTTTCGGAGATGCAGTCACCGTTTCTTTATTCGGAGGACGGCGATGAAAACACTTGATGAACTCTGGTACGGAAACGTCTCGCCCTTCGAGCAATGCACGCGCGGTGACAAGAGGTTGAAAGAGCTACTGAAGCTGGTAGCCAGAAATCGTGAAGAGTTGGACGGCACACTAACGGACAAGCAGAAAGAGACACTTGAAAAGTTTGAGGATTGCATGAACGAGATGCACAGCGTAACCGAGCGCGATGCATTCTCCTACGGATTCCGACTCGGAGTGCAACTGATGGCTGAAGCCTTCCTTCTGCCAATCGGTGAAGAAGATTAACCCCCGACAAGGGGTGCGTGAAACGCGATGTCCTTGTTTCGGTTGCTCAAAGTTCAAATTCTGAGTGGCAGTAAGCAAAGAAAAACATTTTTGACGTGCGATTTTTGTTCGACAATCCTCGCTCTTGACAAAAGCTTTGAAATGTGGTATAATAAACCATCAAGGTTTCGGAACCTTTGAAAACACAATTGAATAGCCTTCAGCAGATACGTTGCCGTTATTCTATGAGCCACCGCGAAAAGCCCGATTCATATCCTGATTTATACAGGAGGCTTTGTGTACGACTGCAAGATTACTACTTGCAGAGAGCGATAACAGATAACGGTCATAATGATACTTCCGTACCGATCGGTGCGGCCGGCGGGCATTCCGGCGGGGGTGAGATTCCCATGATGACGGCTCGTAACCGTCAGTCTGATTGCAGGGCATAGAGCACAGTCAAAACACTTTTTTACCAAGCAATTGCTCAGAGATTGCAACGCAGAAAGAAATCAGCACAAGCTATAATTGCGCCTTTTTATAAATCGAATACATAGGAACACATCGAATGGGTGTCGAGAAAAATTTTCTCGGCACCCTTCTTTTGTTTTCCAAATCCCAAACATAGGAGGTAGTTCATTGAAAAACTACAAACAAAAAAGAGATGCTCCGGGCACATATTTTCCCATGCCCAATTTAATCTTCCGTCTCGGGCTCACATCGGGTGAAATCCTCGTCTACGCATACCTTATGTACTGCGAGGACAGGAAAACCTTTCAGTGTTATCCGAGCTATTCCACGATTGGTGAAGCCATCGGGGTGAGCAACAACACCGTGAAAAAATACGTGGACGGACTGCGTAAAAAGGGCATGATTACGACGGAATATACCACCGTCAAAACCAAAGACGGACGCGTTCATAACGGCAGTTTGCGGTATACTCTTCTGCCGATTGAGCCTGTTGAAGAAGCCTATTTTCAAAAGATGCTGCGGATGCAGAGTGCGAAGATAGAGGCGAAAAAGAAACTTGAAAAATACGAAAAGACAAGAAAGGAGCAGAAATGAAACAGTCGGTTTATAAAAATTATGAAGAGATTCCGCTCTATCTGAATGCGGAAATATTGGCAAAGGTTTTGGGAGTTTCCAGGGCGAGTGCTGAATGAACGCAAGAAAACCGCAATCGGGAAGTGGATATTTCCGCATCCTACTTATCCCGATTATCCCTTGAATCCCGGTACGGCATACCGTCGGTTAAAGGAACTGTTGGCAGAAGCCAATCTGCCGAATATCCGATTTCACGATCTGCGTCACACCTTTGCCTCGCATGCGGCGAACAGCGGAATTGAGCCGAAAACCTTGGCGCAGATCGTAGGGCATACCAAAGCAAGCTTTACACTGGACACATACGCGCATGTTACCACAGATATGCAAAGGAACGCCGCAAGCATTGTAGAGAACTATCTGACAGATATTTTCGGAAAGGAGCTGAAGCCATGGGAAGACGAAGAAGAAATGGATCAGGTACTGTAAGACTGCGAAAGGACGGACGTTGGGAGGGCAGAATTGTCGTCGGCTATAGCGAAAACGGTTATCCCAAAACTAAGAGCGTCCTTGCCAAAAGCAAAACCGAGTGCATTCAAAAGCTTGAAGCCTTAAAAGCCGAGATTGGTGCGTCCGCAAAAACAAAATGCACGCCCGATATGCCCTTCGGCGAATGGATGGATTATTGGTATCAAACATACTGTAAAAACACCTTGAAGGAGTACACGCAGATCACCTATGAGGAACGAATTTACAAGCAAATCATCCCCAAGATTGGAGATACACCGCTCAATCAGGTCACCGCGGGAACGCTTGAAAAATTCTATGCCCATCTCAAAGCCAACGGACGGCTGATCCGCAGAGAGCTGTATGGCCCGGGACTTGCCAATTCGGTGATAAGGAGCATTCACGCTCACTGCCGTGCGGCTCTTGAAAAAGCAAGGGCTGAGGGCCTGATCCGTCAGAATCCCGGCGTCAACTGTAAATTGCCGCCCAAGAAGTCGCCCGAGATTGAAATACTCACACCCGAGGAAATGCAGCGTTTACTGATTCAGGCGAAGGAAGAAGACTTCTATGAATGTTCTTGCTCGACCTTTCCACGGGACTGAGGCGCGGGGAACTGCTGGGACTGCAATGGAAGGATATCGACTTTGAGAGAGGTACGCTGTCGGTCAATAAGCAGATCAAGTATATCAATCGCGAGCTTCGTATCATGCCACCAAAAACCCAGGCATCCAACCGAACAGTAATACTGCCCCCGCAACTGCTTAACGTGCTTCGGGAATATAAAGAGAAGGTCAATTCAATATGGTTGTTTCCGTCGCCTTATAAGTCCGAGGACGTGCCGCGAGAGCCCGCATCTTGCCGAAAGGCTCTTTCCCGAATGCTCGAGCGGGCAGAATGCAAGCATGTGCCGTTCCATGCGCTCCGCCATACCTTTGCATCTCACGCATTCCACTACGGTATGGATGTCAAGACCTTGGCAAACACCATAGGGCACGAAAGCGTGGAGACCACACTCAACGTGTATGCGCATAGCTCGGACGAGATGAAGCGAGCGGCGGCAAGAAAGATCGACCAAACGCTGGGCGCGGTTGTGGGCGGTAAAACCGCCGTTGTGGCGAGAGCCGACAGCGACGAACAGCAGGAGCCCGCATCGCCCCCGAAGCCACCAAGGACAAAATTTGAGCCCCACAAGGGCAAATACCGAAAACGCGGAACAGGCTCGATTCACCAGGTCAGCAAAAACGTGTGGGAAGGGAGATACTCACCCATTATTGACGGCAAGCGCGTCGCGCGTAATGTCTATGCCGATAGCGTGGAAGAATGCGAGAAAAAACTCTCGGAGCTGATTGAGGACATGAAGCAGGAATTCGGTATGATATAAACTGCCATCAAGGGGTGAACGAAATGTTCACCCCTATGAGAATAGATGGGTGGACAAATTGTCCACCTATCATTGTAAGGAGCCCCGGTCGCGTTTCGCGATAGGTGCTCAAAGTTGCCGATAGTCCCCCTAACGAAACGTGAGGGGGACTCCATTTCAAAACTGAAACTTGGCAGATATTTATTTTGAGTGAATAGATTCCCTTATTTTTGAGACAATATTGAGGATATATTCCCTCAAACTATTGACAATGCCCTTATAATATGGTATTATTTAAGGGAAAGAAAGCGAGGTTAAGGCTATGAGAACATTCAATTATTCCAAAATCAATGATCAAAAATGGGATTCTGAACTGCTTGGCTTGATAGCGGCAATTTATAAAGAAGCCGGAAAACAAGAGATGTTTCTCAAGCAGCGCCCCGAAGAACTGGAAAAGCTCGTTGAGATTGCCAAAGTACAGAGTACCGAAAGCTCCAATGCAATCGAAGGCATTGTTACGACAAATACAAGAATCAGACAGCTCGTGGAAGATAAGACTGCCCCAAGGAACAGAGACGAGCAGGAAATCGCGGGATACCGTGACGTGCTGAATATTATCCACGAAAACTTTGATGCTATCCCGATCACGCCTAATTATATATTGCAGCTCCACAAGATTCTGTACAGTCACATGAACAATCCTGCGGCAGGCAGAACTAAGAGCGTGCAGAATTATATCAGTGCAAGCTATCCCGACGGAAC
>JAFTRQ010000028.1 GCA_017462125.1 Clostridia bacterium
GCGGTCACGGAACGACGCTTGGAGGCGTGATCGTGGACTCCGGCAAATTCGACTGGGCTGCATCGGGCAAGTATCCCGCAATTGCCGATCCCAATCCTTCCTACCATGGTGTGTCCTTTGTCAAGGCAGTCGGTCCTGCAGCCTTTGTTACTTATATTCGTGCAATTTTGCTTCGTGACACGGGAGCGTCCATATCCCCCTTCGCGGCGTTCTTGCTCTTGCAAGGAACCGAAACCTTGTCACTTCGACTGGAACGACATGCAGAAAACACTAAGAAGGTCGTTGAATTCCTATCCAAGCATCCACAGGTAGAAAAGGTCAACCATCCTTCTCTCCCGGATCATCCCGACCACGAACTCTACGAGAAATATTTCCCGAACGGTGGCGCATCCATCTTCACCTTTGAGATCAAGGGCGGTCAGGAGGAAGCACACAAGTTCATCGACAGCTTGCAGATATTCTCTCTGCTTGCAAACGTCGCTGACGTAAAGAGCCTTGTGATCCATCCCGCAACCACCACGCACAGTCAGCTTTCCGAAAAAGAGCTTCTGGATCAGGGCATCAAGCCGAACACCATTCGCCTCTCCATCGGTACTGAGCATATCGACGATATCATCGCGGATCTTGAGAGAGGATTTGAGGCGGTAAAATGAAAAATGCCACGCAGAAGATTGTAATTTCATCGCTGTTTGCCGCGCTCATTTGTGTGGCAACGATGCTCATTAAAATCCCGTCCCCGCTCAAGGGGTATATCAATCTAGGCGATGGCATCGTACTTCTTGCAGCGTGGGTTTTGCCTCTGCCGTACGGACTCGTTGCGGCAGGACTTGGTTCTGCTCTTGCAGATCTCTTTTCGGGCTACGTGGTGTATGCCCCCGCAACCTTCATCATAAAAGCATTGATGGCGGTCGTGGCATATTTGTTTTACAAGCTCTTCGCGAAGAAAGCGAAAGCAACAGTATCAAGGATATTCAGCGGAATACTTTCGGAACTCGTAATGATCCTTGGATATTTTCTCTTTGAGGGCGTTCTGTACGGCTTCGTGTCGTCGCTTGTCAACATCCCCGCCAATGCCGTTCAGGCGGTAGCGGGTATCATCATAGGCGTACTTCTGATTACGGTCTTTGAGAAACAAAATATTACAAAATTACTGAAATGATAGGGAGATAAAGTCATGAAAATATATCAAAACGCAACCGAGCTGATCGGCAAAACCCCACTGCTCGAGCTCACGCATATCGAAAAATCACTTGGGCTTAAGGCAAGGATACTTGCAAAGCTGGAATATTTCAACCCCGCAGGTTCGGTCAAGGACAGGATCGCTAAGGCGATGATCGAGGATGCCGAAGCATCGGGCAAGCTGAAGCCCGACTCCGTAATCATCGAGCCAACCTCGGGTAACACGGGCATCGGTCTTGCGTCGGTTGCCACAGCAAGAGGATACCGTGTGATACTGACCATGCCCGAAACTATGTCGGTCGAGCGTAGAC
Organism: Clostridia bacterium; assembly: GCA_017462125.1. The sequence continues at coordinate 1,491 of JAFTRQ010000028.1, forward strand.
AGTTGATGAAAGCATACGGCGCAGAGCTTGTGCTCACCGAAGGTTCGAAGGGAATGAAGGGTGCCATTGCAAAGGCAGAGGAGCTGGCGGCAGAGATACCAAACAGCTTCATTCCCGGACAGTTCGTAAACCCGGCAAACCCTAAAGCACACAGAGAAAATACCGGTCCCGAGATATTTGACGATACAGACGGAAACGTAGATATCTTCGTTGCGGGTGTCGGAACGGGCGGCACGGTCACAGGCGTAGGCGAATATCTTAAATCAAAGAAACCCGACGTTAAGGTCGTCGCAGTGGAGCCCGCCTCCTCCGCAGTACTTTCAACGGGCGTTGCGGGACCTCACAAGATACAAGGCATCGGCGCGGGATTTATCCCCGGCGTGCTTAATACCGAGATTTATGATGAGATCATCACAGTACAAAACGAGGACGCTTTTGCTACGGGTAAGCAGATTGGCAAAAGCGAGGGCGTGCTCGTCGGAATTTCCTCGGGTGCGGCGGCTTATGCGGCGATAGAGCTCGCAAAGCGTCCCGAGAACGAGGGCAAGACCATTGTGGTTCTTCTTCCCGATACCGGAGACAGATACCTTTCTACACCTCTATTTGCTGACGAAGCATAAAAATAAACGAACACCGGTACCTGTCGATGCGGGTATCGGTGGTTTTTCGAGAGACCAAAACCGAAACTGGGAAATAATAATTCGAAACGGAGGCGTAAACATGGGGCAATGAAGGCGCTTATTGCTATGAGCGGCGGTGTTGACAGTAGCGTGGCGGCGTATCTGGCAAAAAAAGCGGGGCTTGAATGTATAGGATGTACTATGCGGCTTTTCAGGAATGAAGACGTAGGTATCTCGCACGTCAAGACCTGCTGTTCCCTTGACGACGTTGAGGATGCGCAAAGTGTCGCTCACAAGATAGGTATTCCGTATTACGTTTTTAATTTCTCCGATGGCTTTCGTGAGAAGGTTATCGAGAAATTCGTAAGGAGCTATGAATCGGGCGCAACGCCAAATCCGTGTATTGATTGCAATAGATATATGAAGTTTGATAAGCTCTACGAGCGGGCAAAAATTCTCGGGTGCGAGTATATCGTCACGGGACACTACGCAAGGATCGAAAAGCAGGACGGAAAGTACGTGCTCAAGAAAGCGCTCGACGAAACGAAAGACCAAAGTTACGTTTTGTACTCATTGACTCAGGAACAGCTTGAGCACGCGCTCTTTCCTCTTGGAAATATGAGCAAGTCAGATGCGCGCAGGATCGCAGAAGAAAATGGATTTATCAACGCAGATAAGCCCGACAGCCAGGATATTTGTTTTGTTCCGAACGGCAAGTACGCTGAGTTTTTGGAATATTACACCGGAAAATCTTATTCCGCAGGGCGTTTTATTTATTCAGACGGTACCGTTTTGGGCGAGCATAAAGGGATCGTTCGCTATACAGTAGGACAGCATAAGGGGCTTGGCATATCGTCGGAGGAGCCATTATACGTAAAGGCGATCAATGCGGAAGATAATACCGTAACTCTATGTAAAGAACGGGAGCTATACAGTAAGGACGTTTTCGTTAATAATTTCAACTGGATATCCAGCGAAGCTCCGCAAAGCGAAATACGTTGCGTTGCAAAAATCCGCTACCGCCAAAAGGAGCAGTGGGCAACGGTGATGCCAATTAACGAAACCGCTGTGAAGATCGTATTTGACAAGCCTCAGCGTGCCGTCACGCCCGGACAAGCAGCGGTGCTTTATAGCGACGATACCGTTCTCGGAGGAGGAACTATTTCCAAATTCGACACTTGAATTACCTACCGACTTGTGGTACAATTAAGACAGAGGGTTTATTATGAAAATCATTGATTTGTTGAATAAGGATACGCTGTCCTTGTCCTTCGAGGTGTTTCCGCCCAAAACTGACACAGCGTTTGAAAGTGTAAAGCACGCGACCGAGGAAATTGCCAAATTGCGCCCCTCTTTTATGAGCGTGACCTACGGTGCGGGCGGCGGTACAAGCAAATACACGCTTGATATCGCAAAGAATATCAAGGCAAATTACGGCGTGCCGACCTTAGCACATCTGACCTGCGTTTCATCTACCGAGCAGACAGTTCGCGCACGCATTGCAGACATCAGAGAAGCCGGCATTCAGAACGTTATGGCTCTCCGAGGAGACATCCCCGCAGAGCTTGAAAATTCAGATCGTCGCCTGTGGGATTACAAGCACGCTATCGAGCTGATTCACGAGCTGAAGGAATCGGGTGCGGACTTTTGCATCGGCGGCGCGTGTTATCCCGAGATCCACCCCGAAAGCGCAGACCAAAGAGAGGATATCAGATACCTCAAGGAAAAGGTAGAGGCGGGCTGTGAATTTCTGACAACGCAGATGTTCTTTGATATCAACCTGCTTTACAATTTTCTTTATAAGTTTCGTGAGGCGGGTATCGCTGTGCCGATCATCCCCGGCATTATGCCGATCACCAACGGAAACCAAGTAGAGAGAGCGATTAAGCTGTCGGGCTCATTTATGCCGCAACGCTTTAAGTCGCTCGTGGACAAGTTCGGAACCTCTCCTGCCGCAATGAAGCAGGCGGGCATTGCCTACGCCACCGATCAGATCATCGACCTGTTTGCCAACGGAATTACCAACGTACACGTTTACTCGATGAATAAGCCCGACGTGGCGGCGGCAATACAGCGTAATCTGTCGGATATATTGAGTTAATTATATTAAAAGGAGAAGCCATATGATCATATCAACAAGA
>JAFTRQ010000029.1 GCA_017462125.1 Clostridia bacterium
AGGATGTTGAAACGGGCGGAAATGCGGCTCCGCTGCGTTTTGTCCGTGAGACCCTCTCCCCCTTGAGCGGCGTTCTTTTGGTTCGTTTTCTGTCGCTGATGACAGAAAATGAACACATAAAGACACCCATAAATTGCAATTCATCAAATAAACGGTCTTCTGTCAAGCACGTTTTTGAGGGGGATCGTCGATTTGATCTCGCCGGGGAGCGCCAGCTGCATCTCGGCAACCGCGCACATCGCGCCAAAGAGCATATGCAGATCGTCAAAGCGGGTCTTGTATGCCGTTTCAATGTCCGCTTCAAGGAAATCAAGATATTTTTCGGCGAAATCGCGAATCATTTCCTTCGCCTCCTCGCGGCGGTGACCCGTCTGCATAGACGCGCGGTTGAGAATAAAGGTCCAATCGATCTCGGCAAAGCCCATGATCTTGCCGAAGGGATGACCCTTGCAGTAGCGCAGATCGTTGTCGTAGTACCGGATCATCGTGTCAACAGCATTTTCCGCGTTGGGCATGGGACGGTGTGCGTAAATGTGGTTGAACATATAGTGGAACCAGCCCGCAAGGTGATGCATCATCGACCGCTTGCCGTTGTGCGCGCCCTCGCGTCCGATTCCCGTGGCTTGATCCACGTTTGCGGCGAGCCAATCAAAATACGCGTCGTGCCACTCCATCGGCATATCACAGCAAAGCGCCATCGCCGCATAATAGCCCGCGCCCTGATGAGACATATCCCAAGGATTGATGTCCCAACCGAGGCTTTCAAGGAAGGCTACCGACTTTTCAACCGTGCCGAAGTTTTCCATATGGTATGTAAGAGGGAGCAGGGGAGCGGCATCAAAAAGCTCAAGCGCCGCAACGCAGTGCGCCGTGGTGTGGAGCGTGTGGTGCGTGGGCTCCTCAAAGCGGCCGTCCTCCTTCTGAAAGCGCTGAAGCTCTTTTACGCAAGCGGCTCTCTCTTCAAGATCGCGAGGAAATTTTCCGATGGTGTAAAGAATGTTCGCCGCGTCGGCGCAACCGTACTCCGACGAGCCGAGATCACGGCTGCCCTTTGCGTCCTGAAGCAGCCAGCGCGCGTATTTGCCTTTCTCAAGCTCGTGCTCCTTAACGGATTTTTCTACGTAGTAAAGTAATTTATCAATATTCCTGTTCATTGTATAAACCTCCGTGTGAATAGAAAAATGAAGCTAATTTAATTTTACCACAAAATTCTGCATATTTTAATGCAATTTGCACCAAAAATGCGGCGAATTTCACCATAAAAAAGATTGAACCGCTATGCTGTATTAAAGGTTATATAATTACCGCCGAAAAATGTCTCCCCAAAAGCGCGCTTCATAGGCCAACAGTATCGTAGGGCGGGGGCTTGCTCCCGCCGAAGAATCGATTTAATAAAAGCAAACCCTACAAAATGAAATATGGCTATATGAAAACGAAGCGGCGGGAGCAAGCCCCCGCCCTACGGTATGAGATTCAATTCTTCGCTACAGATGCTTAGCCGAAAGGAGCACTTTTTTCAAAAAGTCCTCTCTCCCTCGCAAAAACATTATTCATTAATCAAAATTATAATCAGGATGTACGATCTTGCCCGTTTCGCTGGACTCTACGATAGAGATGCAAGCCTGCGCGCTCTTTGCGCCCTCGGTAGCAGACATCTGGATAGGCTTATTGTTGATGATCGCGTCAACGAAAACCTTGATCTCTTCCTTAACGTTGTGGTTATTGACGTTACCGACGGGGATCTCCTCGGCCTTCTTATGGGTCTGATCCTCGTTCACACCGAAGTAGGTGATAGTGGGAGAGGTGTTGTCGCAGATGATGGTACCCTTGGTTCCGTAGATCAGCGTTCTCATCGTATAGTTTCTCTTACAACCGGTAGAACAGAATACCTTACCGATAACGTCGTTAGGGAACTTCATAATAGCGATGGTAGCGTCGTTGTAGGGAACGGTGGGAAGGAGCTTGTGAGTACCGTATGCCATAACCTCATAGGGGTCTCCCGCGATCCAACGCATCAGGTCTACAGCGTGGCAGCCGCCACCGATCATACCGTGGCGCGCGGGGTCGGCTCTCCAAGCCTTTTCGTTGGCAAGTATCTTCATATAGTCGTGAGCGTACTCGGATTCGATAAAGTAGATCTCACCGATCTTGCCCTCGTCGATCATCTGCTTTGCAAGAATGAAATTGGAGGTGAATCGGCAGACCTGACCTACCATAAATCTTGCAGTGCTTGCCTTTTCAGCCTTGATGATCGCGCAAAGATCCTCACGGTTCAGCGCCAGAGGCTTTTCGCAAAGCACGTTAACACCTGCGGCAAGAAAATCCTCCGACATCTGTCTGTGCATCTGGTCGGGAACTGCAAGAACCACAACGTCAAGACCGATGTTGAGACAATCCCTGTAATCGGTGAACCAACGGTCCTCGGGAATCTTGTATTCCGTGCCGTAATCCTTAAGGCGACCGGGCAGAGTGTCGCAGATAGCTCCTATCTCGTAGCCGTTCTCCATCGCGCCCTCCATATGGCGCAGACCGAACTGCAGGCCCATAATACCAACCTTAATCGTTTTATTTTCCATTGCAAAACACCTCCGTGTGCGTAAATTTTATTTTATCTTAAGATAACAGTAATAAAACGGGTTCGGATTATTACTGTCTACGGTATGATTATAGCAAATCGGAAGAATCATTGCAAGAGAAAATCGCTAAAAAAAATCCGTAAAATCCATAAAATTTTTAAAAAGCCGCAAAAATGCTTGAAATATAAAGAAAATTGTGATATGATAATATAAAACTGCGAGAGAAAGGACGGCTGACCGTATGGAAATTCAAAAGTTGAAGACCGCGTTGATCGATTTTCACGTAATATCGGGAATGCATATTGCCGTTATGGATCGGGAATACCGCAGTATCTGCTTTGCAAGAAATGACAAATGCAATTTCTGTGAATATATCCATAAATCAACCAAATGCCTTGAGACCTGCGTAGGCTCCGACACCGCAAGGCTGAAGTGCGCCGCCGAAAGCGGTAAATTGATCATGTACACCTGTCCCTTCGGCGTCTTCGAGGCGATCCAGCCCATCGTCAAGGACGGTGAGCTGCTGGGCTTTCTTTTCCTTGCAATGGGTATCGAGCAGGGCGCGCATCACAAAACCAACGCCGTGGATCAGGCATTGCGGGTGGCGCCCAATCTTGACCGCGACGTGCTTGCCCTGTGCGTGGATGAATTCCCCTGCTACAGCTATGAAAAATTCGAGTCCTACGCAAGAATGCTGCCTGTCCTCAGCGAATACATCGCCGCAAACGACCTTATGTCCGACGAAAAGCAGACCTTGGGTCAGCTTGTCAAGATCTACGTCAAAAACAACATCTCCAAAAAGATCACGCTGGCAGACCTTAGCTGGAATCTCCATTGCAGTACGGTCACGCTGACCGAGCATTTCAAAAGGGAATTCGATATGACGATCATGCAATACGTCACCGAGAAAAAGATGCACCTTGCCGAGAGGATGCTCTCAGACCCCGGCAACTCGGTCAATGACGTGGCGGAGGCCTGCGGATTTTCCGACGTGGAGTATTTTTCAAGGTGCTTCAAGGGCTACCACGGAATGTCGCCCGTCGCCTGGCGCAAGCAGTACAGAGAGAACAATACCAAGAAAAGGATGGATGAAATATGAAAACACCTACCTGGCAGAGACCGAAAACCACAAAAGTATATCTGCATCGCCCCCTCTCCGAAAGGATCGCCATCCTTTGTCCCGATTTCAAGCTGCTGACTCTCCCCCTGCTTGATGACGGTACTCACGTGGGTCAGCCGGGTGTGGGTCTGCTCTTCCTCCACGGTGAGGAAATGATCGGCTTCGACCTTGACGAGACCTGCTTTCGCAAGGTGGAGTACGGTCTGCCGATCTACGAGGTGATCAACCGCGGAGAGGTGCTGACACGCGTGGAGGCATTTACGGGCGAGGAGCGAAATCCCACCGTTTACTTCAAGGTCACCCTTGAAAACAACGGCGATTGCGCCGTGGATGGCAGTATCGGCCTGCTCCCTCGCTCGGGACAGGAAAAATATATGGTCAATCAGCATCAGGAGGGCTATTGCCCCTACCGCCCCAATGAAAAGAATTGGTATATGATCAAGCGCACGTGGAGCGAGGTGTCCGATAACCTTGCCGCAAGCGATATGGGATATCTTGCCGTCAAGGGCGATGGCGTCAGCGTCAGCTGGGTCACCGAATCCAAAAACCGCCAGAGCTTTGCCGCCGCGGATTATTTTGAGATCAGCTATCGTCTCGGTGCGGGGGAAAGCGCCGTCATCACGGGAGCATTGCGCGCAAAGGAGGAGATCTCCGACTTTGACTATGACGTCAAGCGCGCCGAAGCCGTGGAATTCTGGAAGGGAATGAACGAAAAGATCAAATACCTTCCCGATACGGACGACGAAAGGTATCTCGGTATCTACCGCCACGCCGTCATACAGTGCACGCAGATGATCGCGCGCTACGAGGGCAAGGACAGTATCTCGGTCCGTCAGGGCGATATTGCCCGATTCGTCTGGCCCTATGAGGGCGCGCAGGTGCTTGTCAATCTCGAAAGAGCGGGCATTACCGAGTATTCCGCCGATGCTTATAAGGGCTACTTTGACCGCTGGCTCGTCAAGGAGGGCGCGGATAAAGGCAAGATCGGAAGCCACGCGGGCTGGGAGAATTTCACGGGCTCTGTGATCTGGGGACTCTCCGAGCACCTGAAAAACGTGGATAGCCAAGAGGAATTTGAGTATTTTCTGCCTTACCTCGTGATGATGCGCGATTGGATCGAGCGAAGAAGACAAGAGCCCCGCGAGGAGGGCTACGACCGCATTTTCCCCTGCGGAAAGGGAAGCGATTGGAGCGAGCAGGGTCAGTTCTGGACCTTCACCGACAGCCATAACTGTATGGCGCTCCGCTCGATGTGCGAGGCCTTGCAAAAATACGGCTCCGAGGAGTATGAGGCGACCAAAGCGATGTACGACGACTACAGCGAGGTCATCGAGGACGTCCGCGACCTGCTCTTCAGAGGCCACGAGGAGGACGAGTATTATATCCTCCCCCATATGCTGGGCATCCCCTTTGAGGACAGCGAAAACTACAGCTACTATACCGACGGCGCGCCCTATCTGCTCTACACCGGCTATATCGAGCCGGGAAGCGAGATCATGAAGAAGATGGAAGCGTTCTTCCGCATCAGAGGTCAGTTCGAGAAGGGACTGACAGGCAGAATGACAAGCTGCGCAAGTATGTGGGACGAGGCTTACTTCGGCGGCTACGGCGACGTGTGGTATACCATGCAGAGCGAGACCTATTGGATCAAGGCCTGGTGTGAGTGCGGTGAGCGCGATAAGGCAAAGGAGACCCTTGATGCCTGCCTCTATTACGGTATGACCGAGGAAAATATCGTCGCAGAGCGCTATTGCTCCATCAATCCTTGGTATAACCCTTGGCAGCCTAACGGAAGCGGAAGCTCGAGAGTCATTGAGATCATGCAATTGTATTTCGGTAAGAAATAATGTATATTCGCGGGGGAAGGAGAAGCTTTTTGAAAAAAGCTTCTCCTTCCCCCGCACCCCTATCCTTTCCAAAAACCTTTAATAAAGGTTATTTTAGTGAAGTATTTATACTCTGTCCCCCCTTTTTTGAAAAGCTTTTGAAAGAGGGGAGCGCGAGGGGGAGAGGACTTTTCTCGAAAAGTCCTCTCCCCCTCGTATTAACATTAATTATATGCCCTAAACGAAACGAAATCAAAGGCGGGAATGTCGGTATCAAGGAACACCTTGTTGCCCTCGATGCGACCCGAGCAGCCGCTGAACTCGACCTTTGCGTATTCCTTGTCGAGCACGATCACGGGATCGAGCACGCAATCCTGGAAGCAGTTGAAGAGCGCGACGGAGGTGTAGTTCTCACCCTTCTCGCAAAGGGTGTAGAGCTCGGGCGCACGCTCTGTCTTGACGGGAAGGGGCTTTCTTGCCACCCATTCGATCTCACGGATCAGCGCCGACTGTATCTCATAGGAGCGCAGGAACTTGGGATAAGAGGAGAGCGCATCGGCAATGAAGGTGAAGACGAAGAATCGCTGTCCCTCGGCATTTTCGTATTTGTAAGCGAAGGTGCGGTGCTCGCCGCCAACGCTGACAGACAGAATCCTCTTTGCCTCGGGCTTGATCTCGGAGCAAATGCGCTTCACGCTTGCGCCGATGGCGGTGGAGCTGTAGCCTGTCTCGGTGTCGGCAATGCCGCCGAGAACGTTTTCAGTCCAAAGAGCCTTTTGATCCTCGGAGCCTTCAACCGAAGCAAGACCAACGTCAATGCCGCGCTCGGTAAGGATCTTTGCCGCAGCGCCGTCAAGGATCGCGCCGCCCTCAAAGTCGGAGGGATCGAAGTGCCGCGCGTTCTCACCGAAGAGCGCCTTGCAGATGCCCTCGCCGCTGTAAACGGTGGGGATCGCGTTCATCGCAAGGAAAATGCCCGCCGTGGGGTAGGGAGATTGCTGAAGCAGGGGAGAGATGCTGAGATCGGCATCGTTCAACAGATGAGGACGGATCAGTATGCGCACACCTGCGTTCGCACCCTTTTCGAAATAACGGTCGATGGCATCGTGCTTCGGCAGATTCTTGACGTGACGGTCGATATATCCCGTCTCGTAAAGCGGGATCGAGCTGTAGTTCAGCATATATTTCAGAATGCCGTCCTGCTGCTTGTCGGCGCGGAGCGCACCGTCGAAGATCTCAAGGAAGGATGCGGGTGTGTTGAAGCGGGGACGGGGATAAACGTCACCCTCGGAGAAGATCTCAATGTCCTCACCCTCAAAGAAGGAGGCAAACATTCTCTCAATCTCGGGAATGGCTTCAACGGGCTTGTTGTTATGAGGCGCCCAATAGGGAGCGCCGTGCAGACGGACGAACTTGTGGTTTTTGCCGCAAAGGATCTTGGTCAGACGAATGGGATCGGTGCCGTCAAGATCCCAGGAGCAGTATGCCGAGCAAGCCGAGATCGAGGCGCGGGGATTCACCTTGTCCACCTCGGCGCGGATGGCGTGAGCAAGCTCCTCAAGAGATTCACCCTGCGCGCGCATCCAAGCGTCGCGGTATTTATTCTTTTTGCCCGTGAACGCAAGCCTTGCAAGCTCCTCGCGGGAAATGTCCTCGCCGCAGTATTCGCGGATCTTCGCCATATGAAGCTCACAGCAGCAGCAGGGAGATCTGCCGTGCTGAGAGAGACGGTAGTCGTCGTCAAGCATCAGTATGTCGGTTCCGCAGGTCGTCAGACGCGCAACACCCTCGGCAACGAATTTCTGAAATTCCTTGTCAAAGGGGCAGTTGGTGCTGTAAAGATCGGTTCCCTCAAGGTTTACAAGACGCTGATACTTGGGCTTTTCTCCCGAATCGTGGCTGCCAAGAAGGGTAGAGCCGTGACCGATGGTGTTGCCGACCCAAATGCCTGTCTCAAAGCCGTTTTCCTTGAAGAATGCAAGATTTTCGCGCATCCGATCCGTATCCTCCGTGAGAGAAGCCGTCAAAAAGACGCGATCCACTCTTGCTTTTTTGCAAAGCTCCACAAATTCGGGCTTGTTTTTTTCATTTAATGCGCCGTTTTTTATAGGAAGAGAAATTTTATACATATTGATTCGTCACCTTTCAATAATTGATCGTTTTTAGTCAAAAGCCTTAAACGCCACGAAATCGTATACGGGGATCTCGCCGTCAAAACCAACTCGGTTCGGCTAAGTGCTTATAGGTTTATTATAGGCGGTTTCCTTTGTGATATCAAGACATTTTTAGTGATAAAAAAGACACAAATTGTTGTTTTCGGCAGAGCTTAGTCCACCTTTTTTCTGCGGCTGACGATACAGAGCCCGAAAGACAGGGAGGTAAGGATAGCGATGCCTGCGGAAAGCGTGGATCTGCATCCGCCCGTTGCGGGCTCAGGCTCACCGTCGGGCTCGGAGGACGCTTCCTCCGTGACCGCCGCTTGCTCCGTGGTCTCCTCCGTGATCTCTTCCGTGGTCTCCTCCTCCTCAACCGTCAAGCTCAGCGTCTGCGTCGAGAAGCTGACGATATGAGAGCTGAATTTTCCCGTATAGCTGACGGTGAAGGTGATCTCGCCCGAGCCGATGAAGGTCAGCTTGTTGCCGTCGAGCTTCACAAGGTCTTCTCCGCCAATGACGTTGACCGCAAGACCTGCGGCCGGGCTCACGTCCTCCTCCGCGCCGTCGTAATTGATAAGCGAAGCGGAAAGCGTAACGCTGTCTCCCACCTTGAAGGTGCCGTCAAGACCCGTAACGGAAAGCTCCTTGGGCAGATCGCCCATAGATTCGGGGTTGTCGCCCGTAAGGCCGCTGTAGCCCCAAACGTAGTGCTTGATATAGCCCGATTCCGAGCCTGTAAAGTTGAAGGGATATACCGTGATACCGCGAATGATCGCCGCGCGGATCACATTGTCAAGCATCTTCGTCAGATGCTGGGGATTATAGGTTGCGCTGACAAGACCGATGGCGGACATAACGTTGACCATACCCTCGTCAGCGGTGTTGTTCGTAATGTTGTCGTAGGTCTCGAGACGGAGCAGACCGCAGGACATCTCGGGCCATTCCGTGCCCACCGCGCCGATCTGCGCCTGACTGAAGCTGATCACGGTGCATCTGCCCGTCATGCCGTATTCCTCAACAAGATCGCGTACGGCGGGAACGATGCTCAGATCCGAGGACTTGATCTCAAGGAAAAGCTGACAGTCCACGTCCTTCAATGCCTCAAGGCATTCCTTGAAGGAGGGGATCACGCAATCGGTGTAATCGGGGTATGTTGCGGCCGCGGAAGCGTTCAGCCTCAGCTCCTGAAGCTGAGCAAGCGTGCTCTTCTTCACGTCAAGATCCTTGTTCCAAAGTCTGCCCGTGGTCTCGTCGTGGAAGACTACAAGCTGCTTGTCAGCCGTCATATAAATGTCGATCTCCACCACGTCGGCGCCCTCTTCAACCGCCAGCAAATAGCCCTCGACCGTGTTTTCGGGAGCCATGGAAACGATGCCGCGGTGTCCGATGTTCAGCGGCAGACGGGTCATCGTGTTTTTGGGCAAGCCCTGCGCCACGTCAAGGAGACCGTCCGTGTCGTCGGAGATCACACCGACAGCGCCCGAGAGAAGGGCATCGTATCGCTCCGAGGAGGTAGGCGCGTCGGATGCCTGTACCCAAACGGGGATCTGTCTGTCGTAAAGATACTGAACCGTTTCCCGATGGCAGACAGAGGCGGGAAGAACCGCAACGTAAGCCTTGTTTGCGTTGATCAGCGCGCGGATCTCAAGGCATTGCTCCTCGGTCAGCGCGTCAAGGGCACCGTAGGCCTCCGAGAGATCGATCGCGCCGCGAACAGAGGTGAGCGTTGTGCGAGCCTGCTTTATAAGCGCGGGATCAACGCTCATGATCATCACGTCGGTGAAGTTGATGCCAACAAGATATTTTGTCAGAGCGGTAACGGTGTCGCCGTTCTTGACGGAGAATACGGGGAGAACAGAGAAGTCGGTCTTTTTCAGAACCTCGTCAACGGTGGAAAAGGCTGTTCCGTCCGAGGACAGGATCTCAAGCTGTTGATTGATGCTCAGGATCATGGTGGAGGGAAGCGCCTCGCCGGCAAGCATCTGATCAAGCTCGGCGGCGGAGTCAAGCCTGCGGATCAGAGCGATATCGCCCGAAATATTGGTCTGCGGCTGCTTGACGCTGACGAAAGCGGTTTTTGCCGGCTCGAACACCGTAAGACCGTCCGCCTTTGCGTTCGCCGCGATCTCCTCCGCGCTCAGCTCTCTGTCATAGAAGCGCATCGAGCGGTAGGTCGCCTCGATCAGCTTCTGCGGATGGTTGTGACCGATAAACAGATCGTTGGCGCCCATCACCTTGGGGCTGCTGACCTCTGCGCAAAGAACGCCGTTTACGTAGACCTTGCACTGTCCGCCAACCTTGTAGGTCACCGAGATCAAGCCTCCGTTCAGACGGGATAACGCTTCATTGACGCGAGGACGCTCGTTGCCCGCATTGCTTGCGAACTTGAATACGATCTGATCCGACGCTACCTCGCGGTAAAGAGAGAACGCGTCGTTGGTGCTGTTTAAAAAGGTGTTGAAGGAAAGTCCAACAGCCTTGAAATCTCCGAAATAAAGTTCAACGGTAAATTCCTGCCCGTTTACAAGATTGACGATGGGTGCAGGGAATTTGTGCGTTACGTTTTGCGGAACCGCAAGACCCTCGTCGGTGAATTTGCTTCCCGTAACGGTCAGATCGTTGTCGCCCGCAAGATCCTCCCAAACGGTAGAGCTCTTGTCGTGTCCGGAAGACTTGTTTCGGTCGCCGCTGTACAGCGCAACCAAGCCGTCTGCAATGTAAGGATGATCCTCGGCAGAAGCGGTGAAAATACCCGCGGAAAGAGCGGATACCAGCATAACTGCAGTAAGAAGTAGGGCTGTGATTCGTTTTGTAAGATTCATTGTTTTGCTCCTCAAATATATTGATTTGAGTTTATTATAACATGAGGAAAATCAACTGTCAAGGAATTTTAACCGTTTTTGCCAAAGTAGCATAGTGTAAACAAAATATGAATTTTACGCAGCCTATTGACATATAGCATAAAGCACTTTATAATATAAAGTGAAAGGAGTTGATGGTATGAACCGTGATAATTTGAACGATTACCGTGAAGACATCAAGTTAATAAAAGAGACTATGGTGAATACGAAAGTAAACTATAATCATCTTTCGGTGTTTTTTATTCTGTACGGCTTTGCGTTTTTTGCTTGGTGTTTGATTCGTGAAATCTATTATTTCTTTATGGTAAGTATTCGCCCGACTTTGGTTGACAGATACATTACAGCCAAGCAGCTTGAAGGCTTTGAGACATTCTTCAAAATATTTTCAAACATAGCTTGGTGTATAATACTTGTCGTTTGTATTGCGTATTGGGTAAAAAAGGTTCGGGAGGTCAGGCAGGGCAATGATAAATTGACCTTGAAGATCCTGTATCTTTGGGGTTTTATCCTGTTCGGTTTTCCTTTCATACAAATTATAACCGATGGAGTCGTCAGAATTATTTCAAAAATCATTAACAACGGCGAGAACGTGAGAAACGATGCTTTAACGTTTGTCAGCACCGGTACGTCGGTTGCCATCTTGTTTTTAACTTTATTTGCTTTTCTGATCACGGCAATACTTTTAGAGAATAAATCCTTGCTTGTGATATCCATAATCGTGTTTGCCGTTTCGTATATGCTGATTTATTTTTTGACCGTTTTTGAGCGTTACAACTATGACGATGCAATTTATTTGGTTACAACGAGGCATATTATAGCAAATATTCAAAAAGGCGTAAGACTGTCGGAAATTCTCGTTGATTTGTTTATTGGAATTACAGGACTCTGTTTTTTGCCAAAAAACATCAGAAAATACGGTGTTGAATAATGGAAGAGGAGAATGTAAACGTTACCGACGTATGCGGTAATCTTTACGGGAAGAGTTATGAATTTGAGTGATCTTGCTGACGTTTTTCAATCGCGGCTGCGCTTGATGATCATAAGTGCACTCATCACAGGAGACAAGACCTTCAATGAAATAAAAGAAATTACAGGCGCAACAGACGGTAATATCAGCGTGCAGATCACTAAGCTTGAAAACGCAGGATACGTGACCGTTACTAAGGATTTTATCGGTAAGAAGCCCCGAACGACAGTCAGAATTACCGAAAAAGGAAAGCAAGATTTAAAAGATTATATTGAGATGCTCAATCGCCTGCTCGATGGAGAATAAATTGGAGGTAGATATGTTAACGCTTGTAAAATATGTTTTGATTGCAGTAGTTTATTTTATTGTTCAATGGCTTTTAGGTGCATTTATTAGCCCTTGGTTTGCGATGCAGTTTATTCCTGTTCTCATGATAGTCTGCACCGGTATTATCGTACATCACATTAAGCAATTAAAAAGATAAACTGTTTAGCACCGAGGATATGGCAGACGTTTTCAAGATCTATATGCCATATGATTCGAGTGTGGGTAAATGAATGAAATAAAACGGAGGGATCGGTTCGGTCACTCCGTTTTTGTGGCTTGGGACTCACCGAATCGTGGCATTTTTTGCAAATATCCGAAAATGCTGTTGAAATGGCGAATTATCTGTGATATAATGAAGCCAGTAAAAGATCAGGAGGTTTTAATCGTATGAGAAACCGATCAATCAGAATGTTGGTTTGGCTTTTGTTGCTCTCTCTCTGTACTGCGGCCTTATATTCTTGCAATCAAGGAAACGATGTAAAGGAAACAGTTCCCGCGCAGACGTCGGAGTCCGCGGAGGAATCCTTGACAGAAACAGAAGCAAAGGCGGAAAGCCAAGAGGAAAGCGAGACCGAAAGCGTTATAAATAAACCCCATTGGAGCGATGACGGCGAGTTCAAGCTGCTTTGTCTCGGCAACAGCTTTTCTGTGGACAGCCTGCAGTATTTATATCCCATTTTGAAGGAAATGGGCGTGGAAAAGATCAAGCTCGGAAACCTTGCCATCGGCGGCTGTTCCGTGCAGACCCACTATAAAAACGCCAAAAGCGATGCCGCGGAGTATCTGTATTATTCCACTACCGACGGGGTGTGGAAGGAAGAAACCGGATACAGAATTTCCGACGTCATAAACGGAGAGAATTGGGATTTCATTTCTCTTCAGCAGGCAAGTCACGACAGCGGAATGAAAAGCACCTATAAGAAACTTTCGCCTCTCATCGATCTGATCGAAGCGCGCTGTCCCGATGCCACCTTCGTTTGGAATATGACCTGGGCGTATCAAGGGGATTCCACACACGCGTCCTTCCCACTTTACGATAAGAATCAAATGATGATGTACAATATGATCGTAAAGGCTGTGCAGGAGGAGGTTTTGAGTGAGCCGAGAATCGACCTCGTCCTCCCCACGGGAACGGCGATACAGAATGCCCGTGCCTCATGGATGGGCGACACGCTGACACGTGACGGTTTCCATTTGAGCATCCCCTGCGGCAGATATATTGCCGCGCTGACCCTTGCGGCAGCCTTGACGGGAGATTCGGTTGAGAATGTGACCTATAAGCCCGATGGTCTCTCCAATGACCAAGGCGCGCTGGCAAAGGAGGCGGCGATGCTTGCGGTCAGAACGCCATTTTCGGTGTCCGTGCCCCAAACACCGGAGCCCGAGCCCATCGATCTTGATGCACTTTATGAGCTCCCGCTGACCTTCAGCCGCGGTTATTGGTATGCCTGCGGTTCTCCGGGAACGGAGTTTTATTTGACTGTCGGCAGTGAGCTGGCAAATATGTTTTACTCCACACAGGTCTTCAGTAAGGACGAAATTCCCGTGGGAAGCGTTATCGTGCTTGCGGAGGGGTGGCAGTTCCGTCCGGAGAGCTGGATCGACCGCGGCGTGATCCCGCCCACTCTCCGTCCCGGAATGGTGTCACAAAATATGATCGTGGTGGAGGAGGGCTGGTGGGGCGACTTCACCGAAAGAGCCTTCAATATCTGCAAAAGCCCACAGGTGTCGCTTCTTGATCTTAGCACCGAGGATATGGCAGACGTTTTCAAGATCTACGTGCCGTATGACCCCGATGCGGGTAAATGATTCAATATTAAATAAAACGGAGGGATCGGTTCGGTCTCTCCGTTTTTACGGCTTGAAACTCACCGAATCGTGGAATTATTTCGCAAATATCCGAAAATGTTGTTGAAATGGCGAATTATCTGTGATATAATGAAGCCATAAGAATGAATGAGGGTAAATTATGAGCCAAGAAACACTGTCAAAGAATATCAGATATTACAGAAAAGCGCGGGGAATGACACAGCAGCAGCTTGCAGAGGCTCTGTATATCGCTCCGCAGACCGTTTCCAAATGGGAGAGCGGCATCTCCGAGCCCGATATAGAGAAGCTTTGTGCCATGGCGGATCTTTTCGCCATCTCTCTTGATACGCTTGCGCGTTGCGCGCCGAATTCAGCGGGGAGGGCCTATATCGCCATTGACGGCGGAGGCACGAAGACCGCCTTCGTGCTCTTCCGTGAGAGCGGGGAGATCATCGATCAGATCACCCTTGGCGGCAGTAATCCCAACGCATACGGGATCGAGGTCACAAAGGATATTCTCGCCTGTGGAATCGAAAAGCTGCTGTCGGGCACCGCTTCTCAGACGGTGGGCATTTTTGCAGGCATCGCAGGCGCGGGCGTGGGAAATAACAGAGCAGAGCTGAACGCGTTTTTGAAGACCAGATTTCCTTACGTGAAGAGCTGTGTGGAGGGCGATTTTTATAACGTGATCAACTGCGTGGATGACAGCGATCGCTATATCGCCGTGATCTGCGGCACGGGCTCCGTGGTCTACGCCAACGACGGAAATAAGCTGAACCGCCTTGGCGGCTGGGGCTACCTCTTCGACGAGGCAGGAAGCGGATTCGACATAGGCAGGGATCTGTTCAGACATTGCCTCGCCTGCGAGGACGAGGGCAGACTCGACGATGGGCTCTACCTTGCGCTGAGGGATGCCCTCGGCGGCGGGATATTTGCGAATATCAGCACGGTCTATGCCAAGGGAAAGGACTATATCGCCTCCTTTGCCCCGCTTGTCTTTGATTTTTATGATAAAGGCGATATAGTAGCTGTGGAAATCGTTGAAAGGACGGCACAAAGGCTGTCGTATCTGATCGATCAGGCCTGCGAGCGTTACGATTGCGGAGACCTTGCCATCATTGCGGGAGGGTTGACCTCAAGAAGAGATATTCTTGAGCCGCTGATCAAAAAGCATCTTCGCCACAGCATCAGACTTGTGTTTCCCAAATTGCCGCCGATCTTTGGCGCGGCGGTCAGATGTATGAAGCTCTGCGGCGGAGACTTTGACGCGGAGAGCTTTGAGAAGAATTTTGTGAAGGAGCTGAGTAAACCGAACGGTTGAAGTGAGAGAACGATCATGAGCAGAACAGAAGAAAGAAACCCGAAAACAAAACACTTCAGCAAGGAAAGCACCGTCTCGATGCTGAATATTATAAACGAGGAAAATATGAATTCCGTCCGCGCCGTCGGGGATGCCGTTGAGGACATCGCCAAGGCCGTGGATGCGGTTACCGAGGCGTTTTTACGCGGAGGAAGACTGATCTACGTCGGTGCTGGTACCTCGGGCAGAATTGCGGTAATGGACGCGGCAGAGTGTCCTCCCACCTTCGGCGTGGATTATAATACCGTCATTACCGTGATGGCAGGCGGAGAATCGGCAATGTTCCGCGCATCCGAAAACGTGGAGGACTCTGCCGAGGCGGGAAAAGAAGACCTGCTTGCGAAAAATCCAACGGCTGACGATATAGTTATGGGAATCTCTGCATCGGGCAACGCCGAATACGTTGCAAGTGCTATGCGCACCGCCAAGGAAATTGGCTGTGTGACCGTGTCGCTCAGCTCGAACGAAAGCTGTAAGATCGGAGAAATCGCAGACATCCCGATCTTCGTCAATACGGGTGCTGAGGTCATCTCGGGTTCAACGAGAATGAAGGCGGGCAACTCGCAGAAATTCGTGCTGAATATGATCACCACATGCGCAATGGCAAAGACGGGCAAGGTATACGAGAACCTGATGATCAACCTTCGTCCCACTAACAAAAAGCTCAAGCAGAGAATGATCGGAATCGTTGCCGAGATCTGCGAGGTCAGTGAGGAAAAGGCATTGCAATTGCTTGAAGAAAATGAGTTCAGCATCAGAAAAGTATTCGAAAAATACGGAAAGGTGTAAAATATGAAAGCGGAAATCAGAAAACTTCTCGGTACATTACGACTTTTTGTAAACGGCGAAATTCTGCCTCCTGATGCCTATATCACCTATTTTACCGATAAAAATCGCTATGGCGACTTTGCGGACGTGGGCTATAAGCTCTATTCGCTCCCGCTGTTCTTTTCCTCCAAAACGCTGAACGAAAACTCCCAGGCCCCTTGCTTCGGACACCCTATTTTTGACGGTGACGAGCCCGATTGGGATGCGCTCGACACCGATTTCCATAAGGTGCTTGAGGCCTGTCCCGATGCCCTCATCTTTCCGCGCGTCAACGTGTCGCTCAGCGAAAAATGGGAAAGAGAGAACCCCGACGAGCTCTGCGACGAGGGAATGGTGGAGCTCCACCGCCCCTGCTTCTCATCGGATAAGTGGGCTGAGGAGACCATGCGCCTCTACAGCCTCGCCATCGAGCATATCGAGGGCTCCGATTACGCAGATCGCGTCATCGGCTACCAATTCGCCGCAGGCAACACCGAGGAATGGTTCCCCCACGATATGAAGGGCTCTATAGGCAAGCGCTCGAGAGAAAAATTTGCGGAATATTGCAAGGAGCAGGGCATCGAGGGTACGGCGGAGGATATGTATGCCTTCCTTTCGGATATCGTAGCCAAGCGCATCTGCGACCTTGCCGCGCTGACCAAGAAAAAAGCAGGTCGCGATAAGCTTGTGGGCACCTTCTACGGCTATACCTTTGAATGTCCCTCGCGAACCACCTGCCACCACTCTCTTGATAAGGTGCTGGAGTGTCCCGATGTGGATTTCATTTGCTCGCCCGTGTCCTACGGCAAAAACCGCGAGCTTGGACGCGACCACGGCTGTATGCTCCCCTGTGACAGCCTGCGCGAGCACGGTAAGCTCTATTTCGCTGAAAATGACACAAGAACTCACCTGACCGTCGTGCCATATCCCGACCTGCCTTATTTCCAAGCGCCCGTGTTCAAGCCAAAGCGCTTTGACGACACCGTCGAGATGCTGAAGCTGCATTTTGCCCGTGCCCTCGTGCACGGATATGCCCATTGGTGGTTCGATATGTGGGGCGGTTGGTATGCTGACGAGACCTATATGGCGGAAATGAAGGAATTCCTTGAAATGTCCAAGGCGGCGGTGCATAAGCCTATGGGAAGCCTGTCGCAGGTTGCCGTTTTCATTGACGAGAAGGCATATAAATTCAGCTCGGGCGGAGGCTTGGCGTACAATATCCGCGAAAGCCTCGGCAAGATAGGCGCGCCCTATGATTGCTACCTGGCAAGCGATTACGAAAGGGTCAAGGAGCGGTATTCTGCCGTGATCCTCATCGATCCCTATCGCACACCGCTTGCCCAATCGATCGTGACCGACACGGAGAAGAGAGGTGTGGGACTTTTCGTGATCACGCCGCAAAATGCCGCTGTAACACCCGAAGTCCTTCGTCGGTTCTGCCGCGAGAACGGTGTTCATATCTATACCGACCGTGACGCGGTGGTCTATGCCAACGAAAGCTATCTTTTCGTGCACGCGGAAGGCGACGAGATGCCCGAGATCACTCTGCCCGACGGAAGCTCCGCCACACCGCTGTTTACAAGCGAGGCAACGAGCATCAAGCACCCAAGCTGCGTCAGTATGCTTTGGGAGATCATCTGAACCTGACAGTTATGTGTGAGACTCTTTTTCCGAGGGTCTCACATTGTTTATTGAATAATAAAAAATATTCGTCATATTCCTAAAAAACGGGGAAAAATACTGTCTTTATAGTTGAAGAGCCAAAGAAAGGAGGACGGAAGGATGGACCGTAACCGCAATGAAATGACAGACGGAGAGCTCACCGAGATGCTGTTGTCACGCTCGGAAAAAGCGCTTGAGCTGCTTGAAAAGAAGTACGGTAAGCTTTGTATGCACATCGCGCGCAATGTGCTATGCAACGATCAGGATGCCGAAGAATGTGTCAATGATACCTATCTGAGGGTCTGGCACTCTATTCCTCCAAACCGCCCCGACTCCTTGCTGTCCTACACGTTGACCATCGTTCGCAATCTGTCCTTGAACAGGCTTCTGTATAATAAGGCCGAAAAGCGAGCGGGAAACGAGGGCTGTATATCGCTTTCCGAATTGGACGAGTGTCTTGAATCGTTACCGCAGGAGGATAGCGGAGAGCTGAAGGAATTGATGAACCGTTTTTTGGATTCCTTATCTGAAAAGGATGCCGTTCTTTTTGTCAGACGGTATTGGTATATGGATTCTGTCCAAACGCTTTGCCATATCAGCGGATACAGCGAAAATAACGTATATCAAAGGCTCTTTGTCATGCGCAAAAAGCTGCGCAGCCTGTTGAAAAAGGAGGGTTATGATTTATGAATCTGAAAGGATCAAAAAAGCTCATTGACAGCATCGATGAAAAATACGTTTTGCTTGCTTCCGAGCCCGAGAGCGTATTCCGAAAGAAAAAGGTCGGTGCCTTATACAAAAAAATTGCAGTGATCGCCGCTTGCATAGCGCTTGTTGCGGCAATGTCGTTGGCGGCTCTTATTCCCGCAATGCGGGAAGCTTACGTGTCGGATGACCTGCCGATCAGTGACGGTATCATTCCCGAGGGTGACGGGGAATATGTTGCGGTTGAGGACGGAACGCTGGTCAATATTATCCGTTTAAGTGCCGTGCAAACCGACGGAAGTGAGACCGCCGTGACCGAGGACGGAACGGTCGTCAATATACAGACCGTGCAAGGACACATCGGAGACCGATTCATTCTGTTGCAGTTTCAATGCAACGAAGGGGAACAGATCATCGTGTCCACAGGCGAAAGGGCGAGAGTCCGCAGTGTGGAAAAGCTGATCCTGAGCTCGGGATATGAGCTGTGGGCGATCAAGGACGAGAATGCGGAATACCGTTTTGCGGAAGAGTATTATTACGTTCCTCGCGATATGAATAATAAGAAACAGGAAGCCATTGATAAAAAGAATTCCGCCAACCGCCCCCAACTGCCCGGACAGACCGAAGCCGAAAGCCTGCCCGAAACCGAAATAACCGAGACCGAAACAGAAGCAGAGCAGACCGAGAAGGAGGCAACCTTCGATACCGTGACGGTTGCGTCCGACGATATCCTGATCTGGCAGTACGCCGCAGATGGCGAGCCCTGCATGAAGGATAATTTCGTAGATTTTAAGATCGTTGATGCGGAAGGCAATATTACAGGCGGTGGCAGTATTTACATCGGCGGGCTTGATCTTGTCGAGTATACCGGCTGCGGTGTTTATGAGCATTTGTCGCGTGCGAATCTGAATGCGATCTACCGTCCTGCGCTTTTAGGCTCTTACCGCTTTGAAAACGACAGCCCCGATGAGACCGAATTCAACGAAATACTTGACCGTATGCATCAGACCGCATCCGAAGCACGGAAGGGTATGTTTGATGATCTGCGTGACGATTCCTATAAGATCGTGATGCGCAAGCTGCTTGCAGAGCAAAACAAGGCGTTCTGTTATCAGGACGATGACGGATCCAGCGGCTTTGCAATCGGTGTGACAACCTATGCACACAATGAAGACGGTACGCTGAACGACCGTTATGCCATCGTGGAAAACCGTGACAGAAGCAAGCTGTTCTTTATATACGGCGACACCTATCAGGCTGTCACATCTTACGAGGAAGGATGCTATGACGGAACAAAGAAGATCATTCATATGACCTTGGAGGACGGTACAAAGGTGATCGTCCGCCCCGAGGAAACAAACGTATATCAGATCATCCCGCCTTCATCCAATGAATCAACTTAAAAGAAGAAGAACCGCCGCGCGCAAGTGCGGCGGTTCTTCTTTTTTTATAACATTTCAGCAACATTTCACAAATAAAACGCAAAAAACAGAGGTGTAAAATACAGTCACAAGATCAAGGAAAAGGAAAAACAGGAGCGTATGGAAAATAATAACGTATTTGTTTACCGCTATTCTGCGGCACAAAATCAAGAGATTCAAAAAATCAGAGATAAATATCTTCCCCGCGAAGAGAGCAAGGCGGAGCGTCTGAAGCGGCTTGACCGCCGCGTTCAGAGTGCGGGATTTATCGAGGCCTTGTCGATCGGAGTTATCGGATGTCTGATCTTCGGCATCGGCATCTGCTTCGGCTTAAACGTTCTGAACGGTGCGGATTGGCTGGCGGTGCTGCTCTGCTCGGTCGGTGCGGCGGTCATGATACCCGCATACCCCACGTACAGGCGCATATCAAGAAAAACGAGAGAGCGGCTCATTCCGGAAATTCTCCGCCTTTCGGATGAGATCATAAATTCTTAAAGCATTTCAAGATTAACAAAACAAAAACATTTCGAAAAGAAATCGAAAACATCGGTACAGTATACTGAAAACGGTGAAAAAACAGAAAGCGAGGAATGAATATGAACAGAAACGATCAGCAGCTTATGGCACAGAAGATCCGCACACAGTACGTAGAGAAGGAAACAACAGAGCTTGAGGAGCTTCGCGCGCTCGACGCAAGGGTTAAGCGCCCCGCAAATGTGTTCGCATATATTTTCGGAAGCATCAGCGCCATCGTGATGGGCGCGGGTATGAGTCTGGTTATGACGGATATTGCAAGCAGCATCGGCTTTGTCGGTGACCCGATGATCACGGGGATCATCGTTGGCGTCGTTGGCATGGGCTTGGCACTTCTCAACTATCCTATGTATAAGAGTATCCTTAACTCCCGTAAAAGAAAGTACAGTGCAAGGATCCTCGATCTCAGCGAAGAAATTTTAAATAAATAATTCTATAACGTAAAGGAGAAACACGAAAATGGCAAAGAAAACGACAAAATCAACGGCAAAGAAGCCCCTCATCATCGCAACGGTCTGCACAGGGGTTGCGGCAGTAGGCTTGGCTTTTGGCAAGGCATTTCAGAGCATGAAGGCAAACGCTGTGGCACAGCACGAGGTTGACCGCGCAGAATTCAGAGCGGTAAAGGCAGAGTCAAAGGCGCACTTTGAGGAAAACAGAGGCCGCAATACCTTCAAGAAGGCTAAGGCAATTGGCAAGCAGAGCTGGGACGACGCGCATATGAGCCCCTCCGAAAGAGCCGCAAAGGAGCAGGAGGCGCGCGACGCAAGAATTGCCGATGCCAAGGAGAGAGAAGCGCAGGCAAACGCGCGTTACGATGCCGCAAGAAAATAATGTGACGTAAGCGAGACGCAAGTGGCGGCTCGCTTGTCGTAGTGTTTCTTCAACAACAATAAGGGAATTAGCGTGAGAATTACTTCCCGCTAATCGGAAAAATCACAAATTACTATTTGTGCCGCCACGGAGTTCCCGTGTGCGGCGGAAGGAAAATTACAATGAACGCAATTGAAATCAAAAACCTCTCAAAGAGCTTTCGCTCGATGTATGCGGTGGATCATTTGAATATGACGGTTCCCGTGGGCGCGATCTACGGATTTATCGGTGAGAACGGCTCGGGTAAGTCGACTACAATGAAGCTGATCTGCGGTCACCTTGTTCCCGACAGTGGAGAGATCAAGCTGTTTGGCAGAGAATATACCGATGCAGGTGTCCGCGTGAGAGTCGGCGCGCTTATCGAGAACGCGGGCTGCTTCCCGGGCTCATCCGTGTATCAGAATCTTATGATGCAGTGTATCAATCTCGGACTTGAAAACCCCGACGGAGAGATCCGCCGTGTCCTTGAGATCGTGCGTATGGAGGACAACGCAAATATCAAATTCAAGAGCTGCTCGCTTGGTATGAAGCAGAGGATCGGCATCGCGATGGCTCTGCTTGGCGATCCCGCGCTTCTCATTCTTGACGAGCCGATCAACGGTCTCGATACCGACGGAATGCGGATCATGAGAGAGATCCTCGTGGATATCACGCAAAAGTACGGCTGTACGGTGCTGATCTCATCCCACGTCCTCGGTGAGCTTGAGAAGATCGCGACCCATTACGGAATCATCCGTCAGGGCAAAATGATCATGGAGCTCTCCGCCAAGGAAATGGACAGCCGCGCGCAGGTGTTCACCACGCTGAAGACCAAGGATGCCGAGGGAGCCGCGAGGGTGCTCTCTCAAAGGTACGCAGACGTGCGCCTCGAGGAGGGAAGTATCCGTATCTATGACGTGGACGATACCGCAGAGATCGTTGATTTCCTGATGAAAAACGGCCACGTGCCCTGTGAGATCGAAAAAAATAAGGTCGGTCTTGAGGAATACTACATCGAGCTGATGTCGAAAAAGGAGGAAGCATAAAATGTCAAGAGAGCTGAATTTTGAATCGCCCACCTTTATGCAGAGGATCCGCGGTATGCTTGGCGTGGACTTCTATCGCCTGTTCCATACCCCTATGTTTTATATTTTTCTTGTCATCGCCGCTATCATTCCCGCAATGGTTTCGGCAATGACGATGATGCCCGACCAAAACGGCAATACGATGGAGCCACTTTACTCCAACGTCTGGCAGATCATCGCCGCCACAAGGTCGCTGTACGTGATCGAGACGATCGCCGACTACGCAAATATGAATATGGTCTTTATCTTCGGCGGTATTATGGTATCTGTATTTATCGGTCACGACTATAAGTCGGGATACGTCAAGCAGCTTTTCACCACCCACGCGAAAAAGCAGGATTATATGATCTCCAAGAGCCTTGTCTGTGCCTTTGCCATGGCTTGTATGTGCCTGACCTATCTTGTCGGCGGCACGGTTGGCGGCCTTATGGTTGGCTACGACACGTCTGTTAACATGGGCTCGCTGATCGTCGCGATCCTCGGCAAGATCATCATGAGCCTCGGTTGGGCAAGCCTTTATACCTTCCTCAACGTGGTCTTCAGAAGATACTTCGGTATTTCCATCGCCTCCTCCTTCTTCTTCGGAACAGGTATTCTGATCATCGGTGCCGCGGCGATCGTGGAGAGACTTGCCATTCCCACCGCCATCCTCAACCTTTTCCTCTACGGCGCGTCGGTCAATGCAAACCTTTCGAGTAATATCGGTGCGTTGCTGATCTGCGCGGCGGTATCTGTTGCATGGTCGGTTATCTATAATCTCCTTGGAACCAAGATCCTTTCGGAGTGCGACGTATATTGATTGAAGGAGGCTGAAAAAATGAATGCAATCGAAATAAAAAATCTTTCCAAAAGCTTTGGCGCAAAGCAAGCCGTGTGCGGTCTTGATATGACCGTACCGATGGGCGCGATCTACGGCTTTATCGGCGAGAACGGCTCGGGCAAATCCACCACGGAGAAAATGATCTGCGGTCTGATCCCAAAAAACGGCGGCTCAATCAGGATCTTTGGAAAAGACTATACGGATGCCGACGTGAGAGCGCACATCGGTGTGCTGATCGAAGCCCCCGGCTGCTTCCCGGGACTTACCGTTTGGGACAATATGATGCTGCAGGCAGAAAACCTGAGCATCCCCAACGCAGAGCAAGAGATCATCAAGGTGCTGAAAACCGTCCGTATGGAGGGAGCGGCAGGGAACAAATACAAAAATTGCTCCCTCGGTATGAAGCAAAGAGTGGGAATTGCTATGGCTCTGCTGGGAAATCCCACGCTCCTCGTTCTTGATGAGCCCCTCAACGGTCTTGACGCCGACGGAATGCGCATTATGCGCGAGGTGTTCTTTGATATCGTCAAGGACGGCACACGCTCCATCGTCGTGTCCTCGCACCTCCTTGGTGAGCTGCAAAAGGTGGCAACGCACTACGGTATTATCCGACACGGTAAGATGATCGTGGAAATGACCGCCGAGGAGCTTGACGCAAGCTGCCGTACTTACGTTGCTCTGCGGAGCGGCGATGCTGTCAGAACCCGAATGCTTCTCGGCAGTAAATACTCCCGTGTGGAGGAGGATGAGGCGGGCTATATCCGCGTGTATGATCTGACCACGCCCGAGGAGATCGTGACCTATCTTTACGAAAACGGCGTTTGCGTAACCGAGATCAGGACCGACAAGATCGGACTTGAGGAATACTATATCGATCTGATGAAGGAGGGTAAGTGATATGGAAAAAACGGTAGAATTTGAAGCCGTCAGCTTTGGCAAGCGTATGAAGAGTATGCTGAGGGTCGATTTCAGAAGAATGTTTAAATCGGGGCTCCTTTATATTCTGATCGCCTGCGCTCTTGTTATGCCTATCCTGATGACGGTTATGATGACAATGATGGACGGCTCGGTTTCGGTCGATCCGCAAACAGGCGTTGAGTCGACAATGGTCGGACCCGAGAACACATGGCAGAATATCGGAACGCTCCCCGGAGAGGCGCTCGGAGGCGACGAAATTTTTGCAATGTGCAATATCAATATGATGTTTATGGGCGTCTGCGTTTTCGTTGGTCTCTTTATTTCCGACGATTTCAGAAGCGGATACGCAAAGAATCTCTTTACCGTCCGTGCGAAAAAGGGAGATTACGTGATTTCCAAAACGCTGGCAGGATTCGTCTGCGGCGCTCTGATGCTGATCGCGTATTTCATCGGCACGGTGCTCGGCGGCGCCATCGCGGGCCTTTCCTTTGATCTTCACGGCCTGACAGCCGCAAATCTCGTTATGTGTATGCTTTCAAAGATACTTCTGATGCTTGTTTTCGTCTCGATCTTTACGCTGATCAGCATTGCCGCAAAGCAAAAGGCTTGGCTTGCGATCTGCGGCTCGCTGGGCGGAGGTATGCTCCTCTTTACAATGGTCTCGATGATCACCCCCCTCGGCTCCACCTTTGTAAACCTTGCGCTCTGTCTTGCGGGCGGTGTGCTTTTTGCCATCGGCCTCGGCTCTGTCAGCAAGCTCGTGTTGAATAAGACAAGTATAGTTTGATAAAACGGTTGCAGGATAGCGCGCTATCCTGCAATATTTTTATAAAACAGATAAACGTAAACAAAACTTTAACAATTGTATGCTATAATAGAATCAAACAACAATGAGCCGTATTGGCATGACTTCTTCTACGTGGAGATCATGACAGGACTTCGCCGAGGTGAGATATGCGGTATTAAGTGGAGTGATATCAACTTCGATGACGGAACGCTGTGCATTCGGCGATCCGTTGGAAGAAGCCGAG
>JAFTRQ010000030.1 GCA_017462125.1 Clostridia bacterium
AAGATAAAGGCACCTAACCGCAGAAGCTACATGACCGCAAAAGAACTCGCAAATTGGGCAAATGCCGTCAACCGTCAGGCCGGCGGCAAAGCCCCCTTTACGCCCTCGGATTATCCCGAAAGGCTCAAGGGACATCATTGCGAGTGCGGCGTGGATGAAAACGGTTATACAAAGGGAATCTTCACACTTCGTCCGCTTTCAAGCGAGGAGGTCAAGGACGGCGGCAAAGCCTACATGATCTGCGACGTGTGCGGATGCTATTCACATTTATAATTCAACGCGTATAAAGGCAGAAAGGGAATCAGATGAAAATCAATTTTGATATGGATATCAACGTCAGCGACTGGGCCGAGGCAATTGGATATACGGTCGTAAGCGACAAGGTTGTATCCAAGAACGTCTTTGCACTCTCGGATTTCGAAGAGTGTATTTCGGACTATATTTCCGAATCTATAGAATGCGGAGTCAATTCGGGTGTAGTCGTTGAACGCTTCTTTTCGAACGATGACGAGCAGCACGGTCTTCGCGATATGCTGGAGGAGTGCGAACGGGTTGAAACTGTTCCAAGCGTTGTTGAAGAGATCACAGACTTTTCATCCTTGAAAAGAGAAGAAAAGCTCGCGTTGATCGTTGACGGCGCGGACGCGGTTTTCCTCCCCGGGAAGATCCACGGCTGTGAGGATCAGCTTTACGTTATCTATCACAACACCGAGGCAAACGGCGGTAACGGCTCCTTTGAGATCGAGATCCTCGATTACGATAGAGTCTTGAAGCTCTCCGAGGAGAAGGATATGTGCGCTGAGGTCTTCTTTGAAAAGCTTTCGGATATGTTCCAAGGCGAGTGGCGCTATTGCAACTCCGATTCCGAGGACTATTGGAATTTTGTTGAGGACTACTTTAACGCAGATTTCATTTTCGGCAGAGACGGCGAGGCAACCGAGGAGTTCGAGTTCATTGTCCAGTGGGCAAAGGAGCGTAAGCAGCAGTGCCCTGAGAGCAAAGAAGCAACCGAAGACGAGCTTGAAAAGGCGCTTGAGAAACAGAGAAGATTCGTTGCTTGGTGCGGCGGATACGACAAGATCAAGGAGTGCTGCATCGAGTATAACGAGAACAATCGAAAGATCATAGATGCATACCGAAAAAAGCACGGAAGAGCCTATCTTGGAAACATTAACTTCTATGGCAAAAAAGCAGAGCAGGTACGTAACTGCCATATGTCCCCGCTGTACGAGTATATGGGAGGGCAGGTTCAGAACTTCGCTTGCGATTTCGTCGTTCCCAAGAATGACCATCTTCTCACAGAGCTTATCCGAATCCGGTCGGTAGCCCATTTCTATCAGAATTCCGTTGTTGAAGCAATTTTCAGGCGGATCACCGAGCTTGACGGAATTGTGCTTCTGTGGACGTAAGGAGGAGCGCGTATGAAACTCAAAGAGCTTCGAGACGTTATCTCTACCGACACACTCATCTGGCTCGATAACGAAAAAGAGCAGGGGCTTATGTACAACTCGAACCGGTGTCTTCCGGATGACTATGACGAAAAGCTCGTCAAAGTCGCGTACACGAGCCGTATCCCGGCTCTTGCCAATCAGATGGCGCTTGTAGTCGAGATTTACGAGGAGGATACGGAATGAAGACGTACTTAACGAAAAGGAAGATCGGAAAAATCAAGCTGAACGGTTCTGTGGATATCACCGATCCCGGTTATAGCAAGACAAGTAGCTTTCGCATGGACAAGGTTGGGGTTAAACCTGGTGAATACGAATGTTGCGTTTGGATTGGCAAAACCAAAGAGGACGGTGAACGTGTTGGCATTATCGGGATTTATCTCGACGGTGCTATTCCCGCACAGACCTCTATGAAGGAAATCGGTTCCATATCCGTTGATGCCGGTCTTGCAGGATTCTTCTACGACAAACCCGATTACAACGATGAGGAATGGGGCAAATTCTGCCGTCAGACTCACCGAGGCTTGGCGTGGATCAACAAGGATGGCTTTTTCAGCTCATCCGGATACGGAGACGGATTTTATCACGTCTATGCAAAAAGAAATCAGGGCAGGAAAATCACTGCCCTTGAAATCAGGTTTTAGGAGGAAGCGATATGAGATTCGGAGAGTTAAGAAAGCTGATAACCGAGGATACACTCATCCTCCTCAAAAATGAAGCAGGTAACCCGCTTGGTTTGCGACAGCAGTCAAGCTTTCCTGCAAGGCATGACAGATGCATCGTCAAATCAGTTGGCGTGCAGTTCTATCCCGGCTTGGGAAGCAGACCTGTAATCACAATTATCGTATAACAGAAAGGAAATAAAATTTATGATTGCAAAAGGTGAATTTGTAAAAATGTCGTGGGACACAGTTGCAAGCTTTGTAACGTATGCTATCGCAAAAATTCTTGAGATGAATTATCCATGTAAAGCGCATAGTGATGCGCAAGATTATTGGGCAATTCAATTGGAAGACAGAATGGATATGAAAAAGCTTGAAAAAATATGCGCCTACCTTGGCGCAACCGACGCAGACAGAGGGGAGACGTTCCCAAAGGATGACTTCGAGAAAAAAAGAGGAACGAAATCTCTGGGTATGGGTATTTCTTCAAGGCTTCTTCAGCTCAAGGTCGGTTTTACGTGGGAAAATGCCTTTCCCACTGAAGACGCCTTGTGGCTCGTGGGCTGTAAGAAAAATGAAAGCTTCACTTTGTGCGGGACGACAGTCTATTTGGATATGCTGAAAGGCAAGGATGAATTGCTCGATTTTATGATGGCACACGGGTGCAATCACGATTCAATTCATCAGTTTACAAAGGTATATCAGGATAGGTATCAAAGCCAACTTTTCTGGCACGTTCCGTACTGCCCGGGGGAAGATCACCTCGGCGTGTATTTCGTGCTTGTAAAGGAAGGCGTGTTGATGCTTCCGTATGACGATGCAGATAAAATCAGTGGAGCAAAGTTTCATCTGGAGTATGCATCATTTGTAAACGCCTCAACTGTCTTTAAGTATCTTCACGATTTTAATTCGTTCGCTTCCAACGTCGATTGCGGATTGGAAAGCTTGAATGAGTTTCTCCAAAGAAGGGAGCGCGGCGATGAGTAAGAAAAAAGTAGATTGGATCATTCATATCGTAGGAAACGGTATCTTTTGCGAGGAGTGCGGAGACGTGGAGCGTGGGTTCAAGGAGAACCTTTGTAATGCTCATACACACGGTATGGCAAGATACAGTCATCCGGACTTCCAGATGGTTCTGGCAACTGCTCCTCACGAAATCGGAAGGATACTCAATTCCTTTGGGTTGATGGTTCAGAACGGGTATCGTTTTACGGATGGTGAGTACATAACAGGAATCTATGAAGACTGTGCGGTACGAGTCCAAAAGTTTTGGGAGACCGATCGTGAGGTATTCCGTGTGATCATCCCCGACAGAAACAATATCTTTCCGGAGGATCCGGACTGTGAGGAACCGTACTGCTATCAACTGCTGAAAACGAGTGAGTTGGAGGAAGAGTAAATGATCGAACAAGAGAAAATCAAAAGACTTGCGAAGGATCTCTGCCTCGTGAAAGTGAGCTGCAACGACGTTTGCAATCCCGAGGAGTGCTGCACCGCGTATAAGCACGCAAAAAAAGCAGTCAAGGCAGGATATTCTCCAAAACCCGAAATGACGGATACCTGTCCGTTCTGCGCGGAGCTTGCGAATACCAAAGATAATGCCGAGTATTATCGGCAACGTCGCAGAAATAGCGACGACTACGTGCACGAATATACTGCGGCACTGGTCAGCCAAACGTACTACAACGGATATCCTACGGGAAAGGTAACAAGCTACAATCATACGCTTAACTATTGTCCCGAATGCGGGAAGTTACTTATGGAGGCAAAATATGAGTCAGAAGATAATAACAGTTAGATTCTTGGACAGACAAGGCTGCGAAGACCTTTATCGCTGTCCGGGAGCTAATCAGGTATATGCAAGGCAGCCGTCTAATGATAAGGAGAAGGTTTTCTGGTACACAACGTCAAAATGGCACGGCGGCTACGAAGCTTCCTCTCACGTTAGAGCGGGTATCGTATTTCGTGTTATTGACGCATCGGACAATATTCTTTTTGAGGAGAATGTTTATCTTGCTGGACAGGGAACCTATGCGGAGAAGAAGGGAGAATTTTACTCTGATGTTCTCAAAAAAGAGGCTCAGCGCTATAAGGATCTCTTCCACCTTATTTCTCACGATGAATGGCGAACAAGACTTGCAGGGGAAAAGAAGAATCACAGCTATTCCGGTATGATGGATAACTGGATCTATTGCGAGCATACCACTATGTTTCGTTCTTACATAGATTCAGTTAAGATCCTTGGAAAAGAGAAGCACATTATCGTTGAGAAGTGCAAGCACAACTGCTGTTCTCTTGAATGGTTTTCGTTCACGATTGCTGAATCTTTCAAAGGAACGACAGAAGCAATCTGTGGGTATCTCTTTATTGATAAAGAATAAGGACGCACCAAAATGAAAGAGTTCAGAAAAAGGCGCGGTAAAGTCATCGATTTAGCGGTATATGACTGCTTTGAGGGAAAGGTCAGAATACTGAAGAACAGAAGACATAGAATCAAGATCGAAATCATCGAAGTGTCTCCTTGCTATTCGTGTCAAAAAGCTCCTATAAAGGGGATGAGGCTTTGGATAGACGAGAATAGTATCTTCTTTCCGGACAAAGTAATTCATTTGCCGCCCGATGACAGCTTGCCCTACTAAATGAAAAGGGCATCGCTTTTTTGCGGTGCCCGAGGAGGAAAAATGAAAGTTAGAATATATCAAATAAACTACGAGTTGGACAGAAGATATCTGTCTTATCAGGACTTGGAAACAGTACTTGCCAGATCGAACGGAAAAATTCCCGCACAGATTTACTATTGCGTATACTAAGGGGAACTTGATGCCAAGGACTTGGAGGATTTTTTCTACATTCTCAACGAAGCAAAGCCTGCTGACTATCGCACAAGAAGCTTATCAATTTCCGATGTGGTAGAGGTTGTTCATTCCGAGGGAAATAGCGGCTTTTTCTTCTGCGACGTCTTTGGCTTTCAGCCGTTTCCGTTTGACAAAACGGCCATTCACAAAAAACAGGAGGATTAAAATATGAAATGCAATATGCCCGGCAAATATGATGAAAAGAATCTGAGGCAAAAATACGGAAAGAACTACGATCCGAGACTTGTCGAGCTTGTTGAGAATATGGACAAGCTAAGCATCGGTCTTGACGAGGAGTTTGAGTTTGGATGCCGTATGTGCGGCAAGTGTTGTACCAACAGAACCGATATTATGCTCAATTCCAAAGACCTGTTCAATATCGCGAAGGAGCTTCATAAGCGAACCGATCAGATATTGGATGAGTATTGCGAGAGCTATATCGGACAAACCTCACGTATCCCGATCGTCAGACTGAGGGCTGTCGGATACGATAAGCACTGTCCGCTGCTTGACGGAAAGAAATGTTCCGTACATAAGGCGAAGCCGACCGTATGCGCCCTCTTTCCGTTGGCTCGTGCTTTCAAGCTTGAAGGGGAGGACGAAAAGGCAGATCCCAAAAAGGTTACTTATCTGCTTCAAGAATCCGGTTGCCCCGCTAATAAGGAGAAGCATACGGTTCGACAGTGGCTTACCGACTTCGGCATTCCGCTTGAGGATCAGTATCACGCAGACTGGACAAACCTGATCAACGCGCTGTCTTCGAGGTGCAGAGAGCTTGAAAAGAAGCTCAGCGATAATGAGATGAACACAGTATACAATCTCGTAACGATTGCCGTCTATCTCAACTACGACACCGAGCAGGATTTTGAGATGCAGTTTGATAACAACAGAACACACGTCGTAGAATTTCTCGATGCTGTAATTGAGGAAGTAAAGCAGAGGGAGGTCTCCTGATATGCCAAGATGGAAAATCCCCGTAACTTGGGAAGTATGCGGCTTCGTTCACATCGATGCCGATCGATTGGATGACGCTATGGATTACGTAAG
>JAFTRQ010000002.1 GCA_017462125.1 Clostridia bacterium
AGAGAGACGCATGCCTCCGGCGGCTTACTTTCTTTGAAAAGAAAGTAAGCAAAGAAACTTTCTATAAACCACGAATTTTTTCAAAATTCGTGGATGAAAAGGATAAAATGGATACATAATAGCCATTTTTTGAAAGTTTTTTGGATTCTTAAGACCTTTTTTAAAAAAGGTCTTAAGCGGGGTGCAGGGGCAGAGCCCCGCATCGCATCTCACCGACAAATCAAAATTTGAAATAATGCAACAAAAACGGAGACCACGGTCTCCGTTTTTGTTGCATTAATATTTTATTCATATCACTCTTTACTAAACACGATAAGAGAGGTAACAGCTGAGGTGTTTATTGCAAAGGATATCCTTGCATCACTTTCGGGAATGGCATTTGCAACAGGAGTTTGATATACGTATGTAAAGGATTGAAGGTTGTCGCCCGTTCCGACCTTTACGGTGAGCGTAGGCACATCTTCAATAAACTCTACTGTCAGATATAATACCAACTCTCCCGAATTAAACGCGGTCTGCGGGAAAGAAAATCCGGTACCTCGCGCGTATTCGCCGATAACTCCGTCAGCGCTCATTTGCGCTATGCGGAATTCACCGCCGCGAAGCAGAAAACCGTAGCTTCCGATAAGCACGTAAATACCCCCGTGGGAATCGTCAGCCATTTCAGACTTCATATTGATGCATATCGTTTTACCGTATCCAAAGACTTGAGAGCCTGTGATATGAGGATTGGATGAATCGATGACTACACATCCGCTCTCATCGAAATCCAAATAATCATCGATACCAAAAACGTTATAAACGTCATAAGTGAAAACGAATTCAACGGCTTCACCGTTTTCAAAGTGAACTATTCCTTTATGCGTGCCATTTGTAAGGTGCGCAAGCTTGTCGGCATCTACCGAGATACCGTTGGTTGTTTTGTTGAACTCCACCTCGGTGTCGTTCACAGTAAGCTTGGAGGGCTGAGCATTTCCGCTTATGGCGATATCAAATGATTCGTCAATATTCAACGTAAATGTGCTTGGTGCGAAGACCGTAAGTCTTGTAGCTCTGCCGGTCATGATCGCTCTTATATTGTATATTTCGTCCTCGGTTACTCCGATAGACAGGAGATAATTCTCGGTCTTTTTCTGCAATGTGTTTCCTTCAAAGGCTTCAAGCTTATCTCTGAATTCCTTAAAGCGCGGCGCATAGTCGCCTTCCTTGGTATTGCGCATATGGTAGATTGAAAAGCTGGTGAATTCGTAATCATTGATCAGTATCTGTTCATCCACACCCAAAAGAGCATTGAGCAGAAATGATACAGTTCCGGTTTTGTCTGCACCGCCGGTGCAATGGTAGTATATGGGATAGTTGTTCTCGTTTGCAAGGGTAGAGAAAAGCTTACGGAATGCCTGCTTGCCAACGGAACTGTCGGAAAAAGCATCTCCGTAGCTTCCAATCGGGATATAGATCAAGGACGCGCTCGGTATAGAGCTTTCGTCAAGATTTCCTGCTTCAGTGGGAGAGCGCAAATCGATCTCGGTTTTGATCTTCATCTCCTCACTCATATACGTTTTTCCAGCTTCGGTAAGATTACTGTCGTAAATATCTGCGGGGGTAAGTGAGCCTCCACGGTAAATAAGACCCTGAAGTGTCGTCTCACCGTTGTTTGTACTATATCCGCCAAGATCACGAACGTTATAAATTCCGTCCACCTTCATAACTCGGGGGCCCAAGGACGTAGTCGAGAAGCTTGATTCTGCTACATCCATAATATCTTCTCCCCAATATGCGGTGACCTTAACGAAATATTCCGTTGATTTAAAAAGATTGTAAAACTCGCAAGATCTGTTGCTAGCCGCAACGTTTAAAACGCAGGCACCTGAAAAGTCGGGACTTGTTGCAATCTCCACGGAGAAGGCGGTCGCCATACCCGAAGGATATTCCCAGCTGACGACGATAGGCGCGTAAGGATTGTTCATAAATTTGAAATAGTCCTTTACGTTTGCCTTGATTGCTTCAAGATAATTTTTGGCTTCTGTTACGTACGGATACTGTACTCCGATAGGTGATGTTATCATAAGCTCACAATCCTCCTCGCTTTCGCTTTCTTCAGCGATGTCGCTCTCAACAGATGAATCTTCGCTACCGTTTAAGCACGATGAGTCGGTTTCAAACACCGAGTCATTTTCGGTTGTAGTATGCCTTGCTTCGGTTATTGTTTCGACTTTGGGATTGTCGGTGTTATGGCCTGCGCATGAAGTAATGACAACCAATAATAAAGCGAGTAAAATTGCCAACAAGCCTGAAGTTTTTTTCATAAAAATTCACCAAAACTAATTATTGCAATCAAACAATTTCAATTCCTTCAAATGCCGCCAGCTTAGGACCCATATATCTGCCTGTTTGTGTGCTTTCGTTTGAGAGCTTTACGGAGTTCAGCGCATCGGACAGCTTGCCCGAGATCGAAACGCTTGTCAGCGGGATCTTCTTTTCGCCGTCGAAATAGTAAGCCAAACGTACCTCGCCGCCAATGTAATTGCTGAAAATGTCCACCTGTAAGCCCGACATAGAGACACACTCGAAATAGGGCGCGCTTGCCAGAGCTTCGTCGGTGAGAGAGCCCGAGGCTACCTCATAGCAGAAAAGATTACCCGTTGCGGGCTTACCCAGATATTGCGCGAAGCGGTCACCGCCGAAATAAGAGCAGACCTTGCCGTCCTCGATGACCTTGGTGTCGGTCAGAGTAGTACCGTCGCTGTCAAAGAGTGCTGACGCGGTGCATCCCTTAAGCTGACCGCGCATCGTAACGCTGATCTTGTCTCCTGCAGGCTCTTTTTGTACCGCGTCTCCCTCTGAGTAGGGATTGGAGCGCGTATAAACTGCGGAATAATCAAGGGAATGTGCAATCTCGCCAAAGAGCTGAGAAAGCTCCTCTGCGGGGAGAACTACGGGGCAAGAGAGCTTCTTTTCGGGAGCGTTGGCGCGTCCTCTGTCTCTGACCTCCCGCATTTTTGCTTCGATTTCAGCCTTGATCTTGTCAAAATCAAATTCGGAAGTGCGGATGGCCTCATAGAGCTCAACACTCTCTCCCTCATTCCAGGTGGGAATGGCTTCGATCATAGCGCTGTATTTGACCTCACGCTTGTCGATACCTCGGCTGTTTTTGACCGTTACGGTGTATTTGTTGATAAAGACCTCGAGTGCGTTGACAGAGCCCATACCAAGCATATCCGCAGAGAATACTGCCTCTGCCATTTTGGCGGCAACCGCCTTTGGCTCATAGTCGGCAAAATTGGACTCGATCGTACCGTCAAGGCATTCGTTTGCGGGCAACACATAGGCTTCATTGGAGATCAGAGCGGCTTTGGCTACCGCGCCCTCGATCTTTTCACGTGCCTCGTCCTCTGTGGTGGAGGCGTAGATCTTAAAGGATGCCTGTCCTTTTTTTCCGTCGTGGTCAAGATAGACCGTGACCGTGACCGCATCGGTGTCGGTGCATCTGACGGTCTCGAGCTTACTGTGCACGAAAAACAACTCGTAGGATTCGGTTCCCGTGCGATTGATCTTCCAATCCTGCGCAGAGGATTCATTTAAGAGCTTTTCAATATTTATCATTCTGTTCACCTCAAAATCAAGATTGCTTACGCAAGCTTACAGCGAAGCTTCAGTGCGGGTCCGCCGTCGGAGACGCGCACCCATTCCTTGTAGCCTTTACCACAGCCGCCGCTTCCGATGACCTTGAAATCGTCGGAGACCATAGAGATCGACTTCAGCACGTCGGGCACGTAGCCGCTCATAACCACGGGAGATACGTAGTTGTCGGTGAGCTTGCCATCAATGATCTCGATGCCGTACTCTGCGGTGCACTGTATCTGCCAATTCTTGGGGTCTTCCATTCCGTTGTTGGTCTGGAAGAGCATATATCCGTGCTTGACCGAGGCGATCATATCTTCAAGCTTGTCAGTACCCGCCTCGAAGAAGGTGTTGGTCATACGGGAGTATGCCTTTCTCTTATAGGACTCACGTCTGCCGTTGCCCGTGGGCTCGGTGCCAAGCACCGATGCCGAAACAAGGTCGGAAATGCCCGAGACGAGAATGCCGTCCTTGATGATCTGTGTGTCGTGAGCCAAAACGCCGTCGTCATCGAAGAAATAGGATGCTGTGGAGAGTGCGCTTGCCGCGCCGTCACGCATATTGCAGATGGGGGACGCTACGTATTTGCCCACGTAGTCCTTCGCAAGAGCTCTGTCCTTGACGAACTGATCCATCTCAACACCGTGTCCGAATGCCTCGTGGGCGATCAGACCGCTGATAGAGGGGTCTGTGATCACGTCGTAAACACCGGGGGTGATCGGCTTTGCCTTGGCAAGCTTACCGATCTTTTCCACAAGGGAATCGATCACGGCGGGGAAGTCTGCCATAGCGACGGACCACAAGTGACCGTATGAGCCGCCGTAGGTTTCCACCATTTTATCTCCGTCCTTGAGAATCAGATAGGATGTAATGTTGACCCAAGAATAATTTTGGTCAAGCTCTCGCTGCTTGGTGATAAAAAGCTTGGAGACAGTAAAGGAGGATGCGCCGACCACGCAGTTGACAAGACGCTCGTCAGATGCGAGCGCTTTGTCGCGCATCTCGGTGCAGAATTTCAAAATCTCCTCGTCCGAAAGATCGCCGTCGTCGCTCTCGCGCGAAAACGATTCTACCATAGGCTCGTCCGCAGGGCAGGGAACGCTGACGGTATTGCCTGCGATGCTTTCATCGATACCGAGGCTGGCGATGATTTTTTCTGCAAGCGCGGCTTTATCGCCCGAAACGTCGTCCAACGAATACTCGAAAAATGCCTTGCCGTCGTGCATCTTTATCACAAAGCCGCACTCGGAGAGGTTGCCCTCACCGATGTTAGACGACCTTTTGTTAACGCTGACCGCCGTGCTCTTTACGTCGCTTCCAAGGATGCTGACGTATTGAAATCTTTCGGAAAGCGCGGCGATCAATGCCTTGCAATCTTCTCTTTTTGAATCTAAAAACTGTGAAAATTTCATAATAACCCTTCCGTAATTACTTTTTGCGTTCCTCGACGAATCTTTTGATCGCCTCAAAGCTCTTTTCGCTGATATGGTGCTCGATCTTGCAGGCGTCGTCTGCGGCGGTTTCTTCGTCAACGCCCAAATTTACAAGAAGTGTTGTCAAAAGCGTGTGGCGCTCATACATTCTGTTCGCCACCTCAAGACCGCTCTCCGTCAGCGTGATAAAGCCATGCTTGTCGATCTCGATATATCCCGCGTTTTTCAGAATTCCCATAGCTCGGCTTACGCTGGGCTTGCTGTAGCCCATATATTCGCCTACGTCGATCGAACGCACCGCGCCGGTCTTTTTATATAGCACGTGTATCGTTTCAAGATACATTTCGCCCGATTCCTGAATGTGCATACTTTACCTCCTAATTTATCATATTATATTAAGTATATCACATATATCGTGTAAATTCAAGAG
The DNA here is from genome assembly GCA_017462125.1 of Clostridia bacterium. The sequence continues at coordinate 5,485 of JAFTRQ010000002.1, forward strand.
CATTTTATGATTTTTAATACGTTTGCGGCGGATGACGGATGAATGTTGACAAAACCTCGGTATTGTGTTATAATGATGAGACTAAAAGGAGAGGAGAGGGAAATGAAACGCAGGATTCGAGACTTGATACCGCAAATAAGACTGAAAAATTGCATATTTTTGGTGCTTGGAAGCGCGATCCTTGCCTTCGGACTTTTTAACGTCCATTCTTTCTCGGGGGTTACCGAGGGCGGAACCTTGGGGCTGGTATTGCTTCTTGATCATTGGCTTCATATCTCGCCCGCCGTCACCTCTCTTGTTTTGAACGGAATCTGCTATTTTATTGGTTGGAGAGCTCTTGGCAAGGATTTTATTGCGTACAGCGCTGTCTGTTGCCTCTCTTTTTCTCTGCTTTATTGGATTTTTGAACTCATTGGACCGATTTATCCCGAAATTGCAAACCATAGGCTTGTTGCCGCGGTGGCGGGAGCTGTGTTCGTTGGTATTGGCGTCGGACTTTGTGTCAGATTTGGCGGCGCGCCTTGCGGGGATGATGCCCTGGCGATGAGTATTGCAAGCAAAACGAGGATCGGCATCAAGTGGGTCTATCTTATCTCCGATCTCGTTGTTTTATCACTCTCCTTGACCTATATCCCGCTGAAAGACATTCTGTATTCGCTTTTGACCGTCGTTCTTTCGGGTCAGATCATCGGATTTGTTGAGGGAGCAGGGAAGCATAGAAAAGACGAAAGACACCCGTCGGATTGAATCCGAAAGGGTGTCTTTGATTTTTATAGCTCATTGATCAGAACGTCATAAGACTTGCGCTTCTTCTCTCGCAGTTTGTCGTCCTCCGCCTTTTGCATCTAAGAGGTCCGGCCTCTTTTACCTTCATTTCAGTAAAGGCTCATAATATTCCTTTTCAGCCTCTTTACGGGCATTGATCGCATCCTCAATGTTTGTAAACGTGCCGAAATCCATTAATTTTCCCTTAAAGCGAAGCCTTGCTCGCCATTTACCCGAGCGTCTGTCAAAATACACGCCCCGCGCACCGCTAGAATTGTTAACATTGGATCTATCACTTTGCAATTTGCTGATCTGAGTACCGTCTGTATAGCCCGCCTCGTTCCGCATTCTTTGGGTGGCATATTTTGCGGCACAGGCCTCGCACATACTGACACACGAGTCCTTCAGCTTATCTGTTGCCTTGTAGGTGAGAGCACCGCAATCGCAACGGCACTCCCAAAGCGGCACCGTCCTTGCGCCGCGAGGAGCGCGCTTGTCCGAGCGGCAGATCACCGTCACAGCGCCAAATCTTTGACCCGACAGATCATTTTCCTTCATTTCATATACTCCAATCCTCGTCGGTTGCCGTTTCTTCATATGCTTCATAGGTGCTTGCGGAATACCAAAGCCAAGTGGAATAAGCCAAAGCCGCCATACAGATCAGTATACCGATCACCGAGCGGGTAAACTTACGCATAAATTCCTTATCCGTCATAGCGCAAAGCCTTTCTTCAAACTTGTATGGAAACAGCGACAGCAAAATCGGCAACCAAAGGGCGCAAGATCATTGTGCCCTTTGGTTGCCGCCCAACCCCGTAGGGTTGGGCGGTTGATAATAATTATCAATTATTATTTTTTCTATGTCCTTAGCATTAAGGCTCAACGATTACAGTAGCACCTGTTACAGTTACGAGATCTGCATATGCTGTTGCATCAGCGTCTACCCAAACAACGTTTGTGGTGTCAGCTTCAACATTTGCGATATTAACGTTGCTTACAGTAATGTCAGCACCTGCAGCAGACTTTACAAGAACAGCTGCTTTCTTAGCAGTATTAAAGGTTGCGTTAGATACCTTCAATGTAACCAATTCGGGAGCAGATACATACTGCTCGTCGATCTTGATACCGCGTCCGGCACTGTTTACTGTCAAGCCGTTAATCTCAACAGTCTGTCCCTTTGCGGAAATCCACATAGCGTAATAGTCGTGGGTTTCGTTAATAGTAACATTATTGAGGATTACAGACTTACCGGCATTTGTAAATGCAATAGCCTTGTCGAAGGTAACATTCTCAATTACGTAATTACAATTTGCAAAGGTTACGTCATAAGAGTTCCATGTACCTGTAGCCTGAGAGCTAGTCATAGTACCATTCTTAATGTTGATAACCGCATCATCGTTCTTTGCACCGATTCCAGACCAGTAAGAAGTGGTAATATTCAGTTTCTTGCCGTTCAGATCAATATTAATATACTTGGTGCTTGCACCGCCAAGCTTATATTCACCGCTACCGCCGGTTTGCTGACCGAGAGTGTTAATGGGAAGATCAATATCGTTAGCAAGGATTACATTAATGTTTTCCTTATCCTCGGTCAAAGCCGCTGCCAATTCCCCAGCAGTGCTAATAAGAGTGGGATACTCGGAATCGTCGTCATACTTATCGTCAAAGCTATCGCTCTCGTATGCAAGCTGTGTTGCAAGAACGTGAATATCAAATTCGCCTGCTGTTTGCTCCTGATACTCGTTGCCTGCACTCTCCTGCATCTTCATTACGATGGAGAAGAAGCAAACCTCGCCAGCTTCCTTCAATTCGCCGGAAAGAATTGCATCACCGTTCAAAATTTCCTCGAGAGTACCTACAAGCTCAACCTTGTCTGCGTAGTAATCTCTGCCGTTAGCTGTATTGATAATCTCGCCGTACAGAACGTATACGTCGATTACCTCTGCCAACATACCAACCTCGGTGGTGGGATGGAGAGATGCCTGCCACTTGAGAGCAAGATTGCCGTTGTTCTCGAGCTTAAGGTTTACAACCTCTGCATAACCGGGCTCCCAAATGATATCGCCACTGAAAAGAGGAGCGCTGGAATCTGTGATCTCCTCCTCAACGAGAGGATTGGTAAACAGATTCTCCATATCAATGGTTTCCTTGTAAAGCTTAACGTCGAGCTTGCCGGCTACGATCTTATTACCAGTGCTGGTAACCTCGTCCGTAAACCACGCAAACGTAGTACCAATGAGCATCGTGAAGCACAGAAGCATAGACAGAACACTCATCAACAACGCGCGCTTTGTTGTTTTGTTAGTCATTTGTATTACCTCCTTTTGGTTTATTTTGTTAAGACTAACCGTATTCGGGAATCTTCTCAAATTACATCAATCAAGACATTAGCCGTCTCGGTTGCGACGAAACACGGTAAACAACGTAATGTCTATTATGTTGTAAAAAAAAGCAGTAAAAACGTCGTATCAATATCGGGCAGGCGGCACGCAAAAAAATAAGCATCACAAGAAAACCTTTTTTACTTTTTTTACAAAAAAGAAGTTAAAAGGTCTTTTTCGTGATGCTTTTGAAAAAAATTGAAGACTTTTTTTCGGAAAACTATTGCATTTGTATTTTAATCGTGATATAATGAAATATGTATATCGGGTTTATTTCCCCCAAAGTACAACATAATAGACATTACGTTGTTTTCGGTGCCTCGGCACCGTTTTTTCTTTTTATGAAGTCTACATAATTAAGTGTAGATTTTCCATACGCCGCCTATGTTCCGCCCCTGTTGTGACGATATAAATGCGGGTGGTGTTGATATTGCTATGCCCCAGAATATCCGCAAGCTTAGCAATGTCCTTTTCCAAGTTATAGAACGTTCTGGCAAACAGATGCCGCAGGTTATGTGGGAAAACCTTTTCACGAGGCACTCCTGCCACATCGCAAAGCTTTTTCATTTCTCTCCAGATATTACTGCGATCCATAGGCTTCCTACCTCTGGTTACAAAGATTGGACCGAAAAATATCCGTTGTGCCGCGGCGTATTTCAACAAACGCTTCCGTAAAGTGGGAATGATGAAAACCGTGCGCGTTTTGCCCTTGCATCTCACCTTCACCTCGCCAAGGGTCACAGATTCCACCGTTACAAACGGCAGCTCACTGATACGAATTCCCGTTCCGCAAACCGTTTGCAATAGCATAGACATTCTTTGGTTTCCCGCTCTTTGCGCCGCCTCCACGAGCTTGAAATATTCCCGCCGTGTCAGTTCTCGCGCCTCCGAACAATATGCCTGCCTCTGCATTTTGAATTGTTTGACACACAAATCTCCCCTGTTGCAAAAATGCAGGTATACATTCAGCGCAGCAAGCATCGAATTGGCACTACTGATGGCATACCTTCTCCCAAGCTCCTCTTTATACTGTAAAATTTTTTCGCGATCTGCCGCCTCGCCGCAGAGGTACTCTTCAAACCGCCGCAGATCCCGCAAATATTTTTCCACAGTAGCGCGACTTTTTTCTGCACGCAACAGAGATTGCTCAAATGCGGCAAGTGATATCGGATTAAGTGTAGTTTCCATTTCATTTACCTCTCTTGTTCATCATATCGTATCTTTTTGTATTCTCGGCAAAAAAGCGGCGACGTATTCCCGTGTGTGAAATACGTCACCGCTTTTCATTATAAATATTAAGATTTGATGCTTGCTGCATTGCAGTCAGCGCTCGCTTATAAGCTCCTCTGCCGTCTTCCTTTTCTTTACTCTCAACCTATCGTCCTCCGCCGCATAACCGAGCGTGATCACAAGACGGACAGGCTTGCTCAGCGAACAGATCTCACGGATCTTTTCATCGTCGAACCATCCGAGTATGCAGGAGCCGAGCCCTTGCGCAGCCGCCTCTGCGGTGATATATGCAGTTGCGATGCCGATGTCTATGGATCGGTAGTCGTTTCCTTTGACTCTTGCGCCGAATGCCGCCGAGGCTACGTAGTCCTCCTCGGAGATCACAAGCAGGATCGGTGCGTCTGCAGCGAATTTGTTCATTCCCATACCTGTAACACGGGATGCCACGGCCTTGGCAATCTCTCCGCGACAGACTGTGATATGATAGGGCTGTCCGTTGCACGCGGACGGTGCAAGGCGTGCCGCCTCCAGAACAGCGTTCAGCTTTTCTTGCTCAACCTCCTTGCTCGCGTCGTATTTTCTGCAGGATTGCCGTGTCTTTGCGATACTTAAAAAATCCATTTTTCCCTCCGTATGCATTATGTGTTTTCCTCGATCTGCTTTGCAAGCTCCTCCATACCCATCAACACCACAAGGTCGCCATAGCTCTTGTTATATTGCGCCTTTGTAATAGCCCCGTTGGCGAGAAAGATATCAAGTGTCTTTTTTTGTTCTAAAAAGAGTGCTTTTTTCTTTTCGTCTGCTGTCATAAGTTACCTCATACGCTCATTGAATTTTTGCAACGAATGCCTTGAAATCTTCTTTTAAAGCTTTGTAGTCTGCCTCATCATAGTAGTAATGCCGCGAGTTCTTCAGCTTTACCACCTTTACGCTTCTGCACTTGCGCAAATAACGCTCCGATTTGACAGATACCATTTCATCCTTTTGTGATTGGTAAGCAGTGCAGGGAACACTTAACGATTCCAGCATCCCCCGAACGCTTCGGATCTTCGCAAATAACTCCAAATATCGCGGTATCCATCCGATATAATGAAAAACGTTTTTGTCGGGAGCGATACCGTAGCATTTTTTAGCTGCCATTCCAACCGCATCCTCAGGATCGATCCGATCACGGTATACCTTGTAGGAGTTGATTGCCATCTGTGGCTTGATAAATAGCTTGAGCGGTGCCGCCAAGAGGAATAAACCCTTGATTTCCCGATGATATATCGCTTTCTCTATCGACAGCAAGGCTCCCATCGAATGGGCAACAAGGTATATGTTGGTGTGGTCCTGCGCAAGATGCGTGATCGCGTCCTCTACCTGAGCTTCCCATTCATTCATTGACGTGTGTGAAAAATCCCTCACTTGCTTTCCGTGACCTGTTAACAGCAGATTCCAAACCGATACCGTATCGGGCACGGTAGAGATAAAGTCGGAAAAATGATTCGGAGTACCAACGATTCCGTGTATAAATAAAATTGCGCAGTCTGCATTCGGTACAAACCGCTTGTATTCTTGATGCTCCATTTTACCACCTGCCTTACCGTAGTCTGTATTGCTGTCAATCATAGTATATCACAGCTTTTTCGATAATGCAAGTGATTGAAAGAGATTTTATTTGCATAGCAGGTTTTTTGATGGCTTTCTCCGCCATTTTAAAAAATAACTATTGACAATCTGTTAAAAATGTGCTATAATACTTAAGCGTTTGAAAGCGAAGCTTTGCTTATATGTACGGAGGCATATCGAAGCGGTCATAACGAGGCGGTCTTGAAAACCCGCCCGTAGCAGTCTCCTTTGTCCCCTCAAAAACCCTTGTATTATAAGGTTTTTCGGCATTTTCTAAAATACAAAAATTTCATAGTTCTCTCGCGAAATTCTCTCCAAAATGCAGAGCATTTCGCTAAAGATAACCTACGGAGGGTTATCGAAGTGGTCATAACGAGGCGGTCTTGAAATTTCAGTCTGCCGCGCGATGATGCAAGATGGAGAACTCCAAAAGAGGTTCAAAACACGCCGTTTTCAAGACGGTAAAATACTTGCCCAAAAAGATCTCTATCGAGAATTCTAAAGGCGAGAAAAACACAGAAAAAGCACAATTAAATAGTCTACACGGAGGGTTATATCGGCTTCGCCGATGAACCACGCAGCGGATTCGGCTGACGCCGAGCCGCTTCTCAAACCTCTCCGTGCTATCACACGGAGGGTTATCGAAGCGGTCATAACGAGGCGGTCTTGAAAACCGTTTGGGGCTCAAACCCCACGTGGGTTCGAATCCCACACCCTCCGCCATAACTCCTCGAAAATCGTACGTTTTCAAGGAGTTTTTTTACTATTAATGTCGACATTGTTCGTGTTTTATGGTATAATTATTGCATCAAACCTTGGAGGTATAGCATTATGGCTGACTTGTTTTTTCGAGCATCGGAAGATGCATTAGATAACATAACCGCTGCATTTGATATTTCTCATCCTTTGAGAGCCAGTTTTCGATACACGAGAAAAGTATTGAACGAACTCAATCCCGACCCAAACAATGTTAACTCCGAATTGTGTAACGAAACGATCAACGATGACGGATATGTGCACGGTGTGAATTATAAGAGGGCATTTTTTGATACATCCTTTGAAGATCAAGAAGAAAAATTAGCATGGTTTCTTTTAAACAATCTGTTTGCTATACATGAAGGTTGGGTAGAACGCGTCTATTCGGAAATTTTTGATGGGACTGGGTATAGCAGGTATACTTTTTCAAAGAACCTTGAGTGTGATAATATATCTTCTAAGTTTTCTTCGTATTTTACACCGCCAAGCAAGGAATCTCAAATTCTTTGCACATCATTCTATCCAGTGTATGAAGCAAAAGCCTCATTAGATTTTTCAAAAATTGATAATTATATGCTTTGTTATAGGTATTTCAAGGAAGCAAGAAATTGTTATATGCATAGAAATTTCATTGCATCTCAAAATTTGATAGATAGCTATACTGCGTTTCAAGCGGTGTCTGCCACTACAGATTTGGATATTGAAGAAGCATTAGTAACTATTACACCTCTCCTTGGACAACCAGTAAAATTAAGCATGCGAGGTGTTATTGGTTTTTCTCAAATTATAAAGAGAATAATAGTTATTTCAGATGCGAAATTGCTTCGTAATAAGGCTGCTGAAAAGGAAATATTGTTAAGAAAACCTAATAATTGGAATTGTAGTACATTAAGCAGTAGACAGGAACGAGTAAAGGCGCAATTGACTCAATATTGGAACAAAGCAGGACTTTTGAAGCCCACATATACAGAAGATTTAAAAAATCATTTAATTTCCATTGGTATTTTTACTCGATAATTAATGTAAAAAACATATATCCATATGCCGTTATTATACTGTTAAATTGGATTCAAAAGGCACTGCCCCACATTCGTGTTGGCTGTGCCTTTTCTCTACTCCTTATCCACAAAGAACAGGATGGTATTCATATGCCACATAAACAAAAAAGACGGCACAGCAAACCGTTTCGGGTCTGCTGTGCCGTCTTCGTTTTGGTTAGTTATCTCCGTACCGCTTGGCGATACATTTGGCGCGTTTGATGCTTCGCTTGATATCCGTGAGGATCAGCATGACGTCGTTCAGCTCATCAGCTGATAAGCCATCGAGGATGCGCTCGATATCCCGATTGAGCACCGCTGCCGTTCCGGGGGTGTAGGCTCGTAGGATCCAGTCGGTGGATACCTGCAGTGCCTCGGCGATTTTCATGAGAACGTCTACGCTGAAGTTTCGTTTACCTGCCTCGATATCGCTGATGTAGGATCCCGATATTCCGGCGTATTCTGCCAATTCCTCTTGGCTGATTCTCGCTTCCTGACGCGATTTGCGGATACGCTCTCCGATCTCGTGGTAGAGCTTTTTCTGACAATCTTTCATAGGGTATAGATCTCCTTGTGTATGTATAAAATTTTGGATGACGGATTTGTGCCACTCGGATTTTCTTCGTATGCCGAAGGCTCTGTCGGTGGCAAGGAATGCGATGAGCTGCACTTTTGGGATGCAGTATGCTCCGTAAAGCTTGACGGCGTACAGCTCTCCCGAATCGATCAGATCGTTTATGTAGTCGGCGGAGTAGCCCGTGACTGCCGCCACCGCCTTGACCGATAATCTGTCGGGAGCATATGTCAGCATGCATTTCAGATGCTCTATGTATCGATCCTGCTCCTCTCCCCGAACCGTGAGATACAGTTCGGGGAGCTCGATTGCAGAGGACACGGGACGTGAGCTGAACCTGCCTTGCGGTATTTCATCTCTCTTTTCTCGCTTGGAGCGTTCCATATAGATCTCCACGTCTTCGATACGAATAGCGTATTTGTGTGTAGAGGTATTGCGGACACGGCATGGGATGACTCCGTTCTGAAGCATCCACACCGCCTTGCGTTTGCTCACGTGGAGCATTTTATAGAGCTGTTCCAGCGATATCTCGTTATCGTCCAGCATGGCTTATTCCTCCGCTTCGTCGTCATCATCAAGGCGGAAGAGGTGGGCAAGAGCGACTGCCGCCGTGTTTTTGGCACTCATATCGAGATGCGCGTAAATATCGGCTGTTGTCTTCATGCTGCTATGCCCCATCCACATCTGAATCACCTTCATATTATTGTCGGAGGCAAGGAGCAAGGATGCACAGGTGTGGCGAAGATCGTGGAAGCGGATCTTACGCATTCCGTATTTGCGGAGGAGGTATGCGAAGTGTGTGGTCACGTAATTGGGTTTGATCAGATCGCCCATAGCGTTGACGCATACCATATTCAAGTACTTTGTGGAGTAGGCGTCCTTGAACTGCTGACGGTGGAATTCCTGTCTTGCCTTATGCCTTTTCAGCGCTTCCACCACCATGGGAACCATGGGGATGGTACGCCGTGAGGTTTCGTTCTTCATCTCATCGCTGATGATGATCTGGCTTTTTCCGTCCACCAGAATCTCAACCACCTTCTGATGAATGTGGATCTCGTTTTTCTCAAAGTCTACGTTATCCCAAGTGACGCCGAGCGCTTCGCTTCGTCTGACACCGCAGTAAGCGGCGAGGATGATGGGGATATAAAGCGGATCGTCCTCAGCCAAAGACTCCAGCGTTTTGACCTCCTCTACCGAGTAGTAGGAGGCTTTATATTTTTTCGCCTTGGGTCTGTCCACGCGCATCAGCGGATTGAATTCAAAAATCTCCTGCTTGATCGCGTACTGGAACGCGGCATGCAGGAGATTATGATAGTGCAGAACGGTGCATTCGCTGTCGCCCTTGTTGCGAAGCCAATCGTAGAATTCGTTGACCAGCTTGGGCTTGCAATCGGCAAGAGTGACCTTCTCACCGAAGAACAGCTTGATGTGACCGTTGATGTTCCGCTTGTAAGCAGAATGAGTGGAGGACTGAATTTTCTTTTGAATGTGGTTCTTGTCGGCCCATTCGTTGAGAAATTCGATCAACGGATAGCAGGAGGGGTCCGTCCACCCCTCGCGCAATCTGTATTCTTCTTCCTCAAAGGCACGCATCATCTCACGCTTACGCTTCTCAACAATCGATTTCTTTGCATCGACAGGAAGACCCATGGCCTTCCACTTGGGTTTGGTTTTCTTCTGAATGGGATCGTAATGAGAGTAGACAAGGTAGAGTCTGCCGTCCTTGGGTTGGATGCTCGCATTCAGAATAAATTCTGTTTTGGATACTATCATAAGCTCATCTCCTTTTCGTTTTCGATATCACACACAATACCACACTTATCTTGACAAGTCCAGTCCTCGGGGTTCGAAGTTACACTTTCAACACAATTATTTTTGCGAGGAGGCTGGTTTGCACCGGTAAGATAATCGATAACGGCGGTCTTGGCAATACGGTACTCTCTGCCGATCATGACAGAATAGACGTCCCCCTTGCGGAGAATCTTGGAGGCGAGTTTGGTGCTTAAGTTAAGAGCGTCAGCAAACTGCTCAAGGCTCATAGCGTCGGGATAGGTTTCAAAAAGAGTGTATACGTTAGATTTTTTCATAGGGTAATTACCTCGTTTCATAATTATTTTTACATAGAAAGAACAGGTCCTGTCTGTCCGTCGCCGTTGTTTTCTTCGATTGCTTCTTCAGCGTCATGACCTTTATCGTCATGACGGTGGTGCAATTCCAACGCGACTCCGATGGCAGAACCCAAGATTAAACCTGCATTAGAGGCTGCAAGGCGCACCCTTTCCTCGGCTTCAATTTCTTCGTGCGTTTTGTTTTTATCGCCCACGTTGTAGCTCAGCCCAGCGGAAGCCACCCGTAGCAGACCGAGAGTGCCAACACCAGAAGGGTTGGGAGTGAGAACGCGAGAAACCGAACCCACCACAGGACATCTTCGCGAATCGCCCGGCGTTCGATTTTTTCCGAGAGCATCTCGCTCGCTTTCCCAACCTGTTGTGTGTACATCCGATCCATTTTCTCCAGCGTTTTCTTCACTGAAGAATTGGTTTCCTCTGCCGTTTTCTTCATCGCCGACAGATATTTTTCTGCCGTTTCGGTCATCAGCTCCTCGGTCAGAGCCTGTCCGTCTATCAGATTTTCCAGCCGACGGATCATGACCGACAGCCGTTCCCAATCCTCCAGCGTCATCTGTACAATCGGTGTGGGTTCGGGTTGCGGTATCTGTTGTGTTTCGTTGAGCTTCATCAGCTCGTCGAAGGAGAGATCTCTGTCTGATCTCGAACTCATAAGTCATTACCTCCTTGAGATATTTTTCTTCGGACAGCTTATCGTCGTTGCACTTTCGGTACTTGCCGTCCTTGTATTTGTCTTCCCGAAAGCAGGTGTAGGTGATGTTTTTTCGTCCGTCCTCCCAGCGTACACCATAGCCGAGACGGAACATGTTTTCAATGAATTCCTCGCGAGTATAGCTCCACTCCATCGCAATCTTGATGTTGTTTCGCAGACGGAACTTCCAGCTGTTGCCGCGCTTTGCCGGGTAATACTCACGGTTTCCAAGAGAGGAAGCACCGTCTTTTTTCTCATACGGAGGCAGAGTTGAGAGCCCGTGCTCCATACAGATGCGGTCGTTTACCTTTCGCAAATGCTTCAGCGTGCCGGGATTCTGCCTCAGCTTTAGTCCGTTTCCATGGCTCACGGAATTGATGATGATGTGGTTGTGCAGGTGCTTTCTGTCAACGTGAGTGGCGACCAAGACCTCGTGGCCTGCCCACTCCTTCGCTAACTCCATTCCGATGCGGTTTGCTTCCTCGGGCGTGAGGTCATCGTCGGGATGAAAGGCTTGAACGTAGTGATAGAAATAGATGCCGCTCTCCTTGCTGTAGAGCACCTTGGTCGCCATGAATTCGTCGTAAACAAATTCGGGATTGCAGTCAAGACCCGAGACGGCACAGAGCCTGTCTTCCTCTCCGTAGTGGGTTTTGTGAGGCTGAAGGCAATAATTGATGACCTCTTGCATTGAGGACGGCGTGGAGTTCCCACCGATTTTATACTGAACGTACTTGACGATTGCCATCAGTTATCACCGTCCTTTGTCCGCGCGATCCGAAAGATCTCGCCGTAGAGAGCGTCCATTGCCGCCCTCGTTTCATACAGATCGACCGTTTTGATCTGCCCCATGTTCGATAGCTTTGTGAGCTGATTGAGATTATTTCCGATGCGTTTGAGCTCGGAAAGCAGAGGCTTTAGGTCTTCCAGCACCGTAATTTTTTTGTTCAAGGCGCAGGTAATCAGATAATTCGTGCGGTCTAGCTTCGCTTTCTTTGCACGTTTATCTATCTCTTGAAGCTCCTTTTCGGTCACTCGAAAAGGAATTGAAACGTCACGTGTTCTCAAATGATTCTCCTTTCTGACACGTAAAATTTTGAAGGGGTTGCGGGTCTCCCGCTTTTGTGCGTTTGGCGGATAGCCATGCGCTCTGCTTCGCCACGGCTAAAGCCGTGTAAAAGTGGAAAGCCGTCATATCTCCACCCCCTCGTCAGGAACGCAAGGGACGAAAGGGACGGATTCTTCGAGAGCAGAAGAAACAGAGTCACTTGAGGCACTTGAGTCACCATCCGCAGGGGGAACGTATCTGACCACCACGTACTTCTGTCCGTTGCTCCTCTTGCTTTCAAAGAAAACACCAAGGTCTTCAAGCTCATAGCGGTGGCGGTTCATCATTTGCTTCAGCCCCTTGGAATTGACCTCTCTGCCGAGATGGCTTGCCAGCTCTGTGTTGCTTCCGATGAATTCGTTTGCTCCCGTCATGAAATAATAGAGCGAGGTCAGCTCCTTTGGAAGCGTGGTTTCAGGCATGGTCAGACTGTCTGATAAGAGATTCCAGGTACAGGTGTACTCATCAAGTTCCAGCTGAATCTTGCGGTCACGGATATCTCTGCCCGAAGCATAGAACGTAGCCAGCCGTTCGATCCTCTCGTTCTTGTCGAGAACAAAGATGGCATCCACCGCGCCCGAGATACCTGTGCTCCCCGAGAGCTTATTGACGGGGTCCTTATCGTTCATCTTCCGCAGATGGTGGACGAGCAGAAGGCAGATACCAAGCTCGTCCGCCAGCTCTTTGAGGATGCGGAGCTCGGCATAGTCACCGCCGTAGGAAACGTCGGGCGTAGGTGTACGGATGAGCTGAAAGGTATCGATGGCAATGAGTGAGATTTCCGGGTGCTGACGCTTGAAATCCCGAAGCCAATCGCAGACACCGCTTTCGATGGAGGTGCATCCGGTAGCAAAATACATTCCGTCGGGAACGTTGTCCGTGATGGTGTTCAGGCGCTCCTGAATCCGTCTCTCGCCGTCTTCAAGGCAGAGGTAGAGCACTTGCCCCTTCGTGGTATCAAGCCCCCACAAGGGCGTTCCTTGGGCGACGTGGACGCAGAGATCCAGCACCAGCCACGATTTGCCTACCTTGGGTGAGCCACCGAGGATGCAGAGCCCTTGGGGCAGTAGTGTGTCGACGCAAAACTTCGTAGGCGGAAGTCTTTTGTCCATAAGTGTTTCACCGTCTATCACGGTGAGTTTATGGGGATTACCTTGCATGAGTAATCTCTCCTTTCTGAATATATTTCTCCGTCGGTGCATATCGCATCTGCCGGAGATAGGCAGATACCAATATTCAGAAGCGGAAGCATACGTCTATCGTGAGAAAGTCCAACAGAGTTCCTCATTCGCAAAAAACCTGTCCGCACGTCGTTCCTATGCTCTTATTCGACCACGTATTCGCTGTAGAACGGTTGCTCGCGAAAGCGCTGTTACGCTTCTTTCTCCTTCGCACACACCTTGCGATGTGCTGTCATGGCATATCCGTCCTGCTTCGTATCCCGAACGTCAGGGTATTCAGTTGAGCAGATACGACTATGCACAAGGTGTATCCGCAGAAAAGAAAAAAGCGCATCCCGAGACCGATGCGAATTCCTCTCTATCAATACCCCGACATGAAACTGACGAATTGTTCCTGCGTGTGAAAAATATTTTCGAAATTTTTTTGAGCAATAAAAAAAGCCCCTCGGATTTTACTCCGAAGGGCGTGAGGTTGTAAGTATTCAGTTGTTGAAGTCGGCACAGAAATCAATGAGTGCTTTCTTCATTTTCTCCATGCGCTTGGTCACTGCGCTGTGTGATTTGTAGCCGAGACGTTCTGCAATCTCTTGCTGTGTAAATCCTTGCTTGCGCATGAGATAAATTTCTCGGTCTGTGCCGTTTAGCGAATCAAGGAACTGGTTTTCCAGTATATCGTATTCCTCATCGCTCGTATCAAACATACCGCGCCCTTCTTCAAGGGCGGAAGGATTAGAGGTGGAGAGCTCGTCCAAAGACAAGGGCTTACCAAGCTTTGTGCGGATGTGATCCCACTTACGGTCGAAATCTATTTTGTCACGGTTCTCGGCAACGTTGGGATTGAAGTCCTCGTGCGCGCCATTCTTCTTGGCAACTCCAAGTATTTCGGGAACGCTTTGCGACTGCATCATCAGCGACATCATCTCCGTGAGGAACAAGTCGGTAACCTTATCCACAACCATTTTGACTTCTTCATCGGTAAGGTCATCCAGGGATTTACCAACCGATGCAGCATAAGCGTTGAAGCCTGTGTTCAAAGGTTCTTCCATCATAGCGAAGTAGGAGTCGATGATCTGGGTGGTCAGCTCATCATCAAGAAGAATATCTCCCACGGTTCCGGCGATGAGATCCT
>JAFTRQ010000031.1 GCA_017462125.1 Clostridia bacterium
CGGGACGATTGATGAGACAGGGGCTGAAACTACTCTGACGGAAACCGAGACTACCGAGTCTGATACGGGTTATCTTGAAATAGACAGAGTTGAGCCGAAGGATTATATAACCAGCTGCTTTGCGGCGGACGGAAGCGCGTTTGGGCTATCCTTACGTATGCCTGAGGATTGGAGATTTGAAAAGCAATCCAAAAGCATCTTCAATATATACACCAACGGCAGACATATCGGTGAAGTTATTTTCGGCTCGGACGGCAAGGACTCCGATTGGAAGGAGTTGTCTACTTACTCCGAGGATTCGGGCGAACAGGACATTAGTATAAGTATTGAAAAGTCTGTTTCAAGCGGAGCATACAGGCATCGCATCTGTTTTGACTTTTCTGTAAACGACGAGACGCAAAGGATAGCTCTCACGGTCGACTATCAGGAGCTCAGCGAGGCAGCCATAAACAAGATAAAGACATACGCGCAATGCAAAAAGGTAGGATCTGATCCTCAGTTTGGTATTATCGATATAGAAAATAGCAACGCTGACAGGGTTCTTATTTTGGGAAACAGCTTTATCTACTCGTCAAGGGTCGGAAGCATTTTGCAGGAAATGATCGACCGAAACGGAAAGCATACAGTTGTGGATCACATATCCATCGGTTACGCTCTCGTTGAAACCTTCGCTTACGATGAGCTTATTATGGATGACATCAGAAGCGGGATGTACGGCGCGGTGTTTATTTGCGGCTTTTACAGCAACGATCAGGCAACGCATCTTGCGGTTTTGAAGGAGGCTTGCGACGCTTCGGGAACGGCTCTTGTTATGTTCCCGGCACACAACGAGCAAGCGGGATCTGTAAAATATGCTCATAAAAGGGTTAAAGGAGTCTATCTTCTTAATTGGAAGGATGAGGTGCAGGCCTTTATCGACAATGGCGGAAATAAATGGGACTTCTGTATTGACGATCAACATTTGCACAGCACTCCCATGGCAGGATATGTAGGCGCCCACATGATCTACCGTGCTATATACGGAGAGATACCTACGAGAGCCGGAAATCAATTCGTTTCGCAATCCGACGTTAAAAGAATATTGGGGGACTATCCAAAAACGGGAGTAATTTACGACTCCGGGGCGTCCGATATATATTTCTTTGGTTGATGCGGCACAGCAAGATAGTTATTGAATTAGGGGCAGAGGGTGACTTTAGGGAAAAGCCGCCCTCTGCCCCTATCTTGTCGGCTTTGCCGACATCGTAGCGATGTTTTGCAAGCAAAACTCGCAGCACAGCTTGCTGTGCAACACCCCCACGCCCTTCAAAAACATTAAAAAAGAGGAGTAAGGAAGTGTCTGTTGCACAAAAAGCAGGGAGTTTTTCAAAAAATGGGTTGAAGTGGCGAGAAAAATGCGGTATAATGTGTATAATGGAAGTCAAAATGACTTCAAGGAGGACGAAATGGAAGAATTTTCGAGAGTTGAGATAGAGACTATAAGTCCCGATGATGAATATGACTACTTTTTCGCGTATTACGATCTTCAGCCTTATGACAAGAGGTCGAAGCGGCATCTTGCGCACCGCGTAAGATTTCACGACAGGATACCGAATGCGGACGACATTGTAGAGATCGGTTACATAACGCTTGACGACAAAAGGTTTTACAAGGTTGCCGAGAGCCGCGCGTGGAATTTCCAGCAGGGAAGCTTACTTCAGTGGTTTGACGACGAGAGCGTTATTTACAACGATTATAGAGACGGCGAATTTTGCAGTGTGATCAAGAACGTCAAGAGTGGTGAGGAGCGTGTTTTGTGCGCTCCGCTTGCGCATCTTTCGCTTGACAGACGCTGGGGGCTTTCGATCAACTTCCCGAGAATTTGGAATTTTCGATCCGGGTACGGATATTGTAACTACCGTGACCGCCACTACGACGAGTACGCTCCCGAGGACGACGGAATTTTTCTTGTTGACGTTGAGAACAACACCTCAAGACTGATCATCAGCTACAAGCAGCTCAGCAAGGCGTTTCCCGAAAAGCCGCACTGTGACCGAAAGCTTGTGGTCAATCACATTACGTTTAATCCGTCTGCTTCGA
>JAFTRQ010000032.1 GCA_017462125.1 Clostridia bacterium
ATGAGTGGTATTCTTTGCTATCGCAAAGAGTGGTATTGCCCTTCGGGCAGTGATATTGTTCGGCTATGCCTCACAGTGATATTCTATTCGCCGGATAACTCGCGCAGCGAATACCACTCGGCGTAAGCCGAATATCACTGCATGAGCAATATCACTCGCCAAAGGCGAATAGAACTGGCGTGTTCTCCGTTAAGGAGAACACGCCAAAGGGGCGCGGTTTTTTATGATCGCAAATAATTCTAATGAAATTATAATGTTCTTTTCATCATCAACTTGAATGACGGCTTTGTTACATATTCCAAATAAGTGGGTCTGCCGGCATATTCCGAAAATGCTTTAAATCTTTCAATAATAGCGGGGTTTGTTATGAGATTCAACACTTCTGCTTGGGGAACAAATACGGATTCCGTGTTTTCCTCGGAAGGTCTCGGTGTGCCACTCTTCGCCTTGCAAATAAAGTCGACCATAACCTTTGTGGTAATTTCTTTAACACCGTTATATCCCGGATATTTTCCCGTATTTGATGAAATGCAGAACAATTCTCCCACTTCGATATCGACACCGGTTTCTTCCATAACCTCGCGCTTTACGGCGTCGATCAGATTCTCACCAACCTCAACCTGTCCGCCGGGAAATACCCACCCTGAGCGAGGGGTTTTTACCATCAGAATCTCGCCAAGGTCGTTAAAAACGATTCCTGCGACGGCAACGATATGCGTGGGCATAGTAATTGCCATATGTCAACCCCCTCGCTTCATATCGGTGAGTCTTTCCATCACCTGATTGACTCCCGTGCCGAAATAGTCGTGGAGGGTCTTGTATTCGGCAAAGAGCTTTCCGTATATTTCGCGGTTATCGGGATTGGGATAATAGACGCAATAGTCGGGGAGGGCGAGAGCATCGCAAGCCGTGAAAATATCGGGATAGATTCCGGCCGCTACCGTTGCGTTTATCGCCGCGCCGCGCGCGCAAGCCTGCTTCGTTCCTGCAATTCGGATGGGACGGTTTAAGACGTCGGCATAGATCTGCATCATCATCTCATCCTTTTGCGCGATGCCGCCTGCGGCGCATACGTTTCTGATCTCGGCACCACGCTCCTCAAATCGGTCAAAGATCACCTTGGTTCCGAACACTACCGACTCGATAAGCGCGCGGTAGATCTCCTCGGGGCGGGTCTGCAGAGTCAGACCCAAAATGAGACCCGAAAGGTCGCCGTTGTCAAGGACGCTTCGATTTCCGTTATGCCAATCCAGCGCCAAGAGTCCGCTCTCACCGGGGTGAAGCGCTTTCGCCTTTTCGCGGAGCAGCTTGTGGATGCTTATATTTCTTTCGCGAGCTTCCTTCTCGTAAGCCTCGGGAACGCAGTTGCTTGTGAACCATGCGAAGATGTCGCCTACGGCGCTCTGTCCTGCCTCGTGGATATAGAGACCGTCAAAAAGTCCGTCGCCGACCGTGGCGCAGATGCCGTCCACGGAGATGCTCTCCTTGGTGTTCAGCAGATAACCGGACGAGGTGCCGATGGTCATAGTCATGTCGCCGTCGCGCACCATATTCAAAGCAGGGATAGCGGAGTGCGCGTCGATCAGGGGTGTGCTGATAGCCGTACCGACCTGAAGCCCCGTAAGACAAGCGCCAAGGCTGTTCATTTTGCCTGCGGGGTCGCTCATTTTGCCGACGTTGTCTCCAAGCTTCGTTCCCATAATGCCCGAAAGGCGGGGGTCAAGGGCGGCGAAAAAGTCGTTTGAGGGGAAGCCGTATTCCTTTGTCCAAAGGTTTTTGAAGCCTGCAAGGTTGGGGTTGTGCACCTCGTTACCGCAGAGCAGATAGGTGATCCACTCGCCCGCCTCAAGGAAGCGGTAGGTCTCCTCATAAATTTCGGGCGCGTCGTGAAGGATCTCAAGCACCTTCGGCAATACCCACTCGGAGGAAATTCTGCCGCCGAAATAGGGGAGCCATTTTTCTCCTCTTGTCTTGGCGAGGCTGTTGATCAGGTCTGCCTCGGGCTGTGCGCCGTGGTGCTTCCAGAGCTTGGCGTAAGCATGGGGCTCGTTCCAATATTCCTTCCTGTAGCATAGGGGCTGCATATTTTCATCAACGGGAATCAAGGTGCAGGAGGTAAAATCCACGCCGAGACCGACCACGTCGGATACGGAAACTCCCGATTGCTTCATAACGCATGCAACCGTGGTCTCCAAGACCTCAACATAGTCCTCGGGGTGCTGAAGAGCATAGCTCGGGGGCAGCTTTTTACCCAAGGGGAGGGAAACGTCCATTACTCCGTGGGCGTATTCAAGTGTGGATTCGGCGATCTCCTTGCCGCTCTCGACGTCCATCAGTATGGCCCTGCCCGAAAGCGTGCCGAAATCGATTCCAATTACGTATTTTGACATAAAACACCTCAAAACGATTTTTATTTAGATTATACTCTGTTTTGTCTGTGAATTCAATGCTTTTTTCGGACAATATTTTATCATATTCCGATTCGATTGCTTCAACGGAGCGTGAGAACGAGAATGACCGGATCGAAAACGCCCGCGGTCACGTTTGTGGTCAAGGTGTTGCCGTTTTCGGTAAAGCTCACGCTTTCGTAGTCGCCGTTGGGGCAAAGCTTTTTGATCTCGGCGACTCTACCGTTGACCGTCAGGGGCAGATCCTCGATAACGTCAAGGCTCATGTTGAGGATGGCGCAGAACAGCTTGCCGTCCTTCATTTCGGCCGCCTTCATAAGAACCTCTGCATCCCCGGGATAGTAGGCGGGAAGAGCGTCGAGATCCTGCAAGATCTGAGCAAGCTGCGCTTTTCTGGTTTGATTCAGGAATCCGAAGGCTTCAATCAGATTGTATGCGAAGGTGGATTCGCCCGCAAAGACGACGGCTATGCCGCCGAGAGCATTTTTATACGAGGTAACACCGGGAAAGATGATATCTTTATGGACGCCGTCCCTCAAATGGTAAACGTCGGAATAGACCTTGACGTCGCTGGAGCGAGGAATCAGCTCTCGGATTCTGGGCTGAGCCGAGCTTGAGCCGCAGGGATAGAAGATCTCGCCGCTTGCATTGAGAGCATCGGAGGGGCGGTCTTTTACGTCAACACCGAGATATTCTCCGAATCCGCGGGACACAAGCCGCTTGGCGGCAGTGGAGTCAAGGACTGTCTTGCCCGAAAGAATGGAAAGAAGCTCTTCGTCGGTAAAGTATTTATCCTTGGCGCCGTCAAAGAAATATACACCCTCGCCATCGGGGGAGAAATGCATAGGAAGACCGAAACGGTCAAGAACGTGTGAGCACCAGCCGTTGATGGCTGTGGGGATCGTATCGTTTTTGCTGAGCATATGAGCGGGGCGGGGAGGAATCGGGATCTTACAGCCCTGCCAGATCAAATCGTCGTTGATCTCGGCAAGCTTCGCGTAAAATCCGCTGTATTTTTCAAGCTTTTTTCTATAAGCCACACCGCTTTCGGGCTCGAAGGAGGAAAGTCTGGTGATCCAATGCTTCGCACCCTTTGCGCCCTCCAATATTGTAAAGGTAAAATGCGAATGCAGCTTTGCGGCGGGGGTGGAATACCTGTTTTGAGGACAGGTGTCTGTTTCGGCAAGAATATAGTCGGGCTTTTTTCCCAAAGCCGCAATCTGGGTTGCCGCGCGGTGCATGATCTGAGCAAAGTCTCTTGGATTGTAGGCGCAATAATTGGCATTGTTGATCCTGACCACCACGGGATTGCCCTCTCCCGCCATAATGGTGGCGATGTCATAAGCACCTTCAGTGCCGTCACCGCAGGCGCAGAAGGATCCGGGGATCTTAGGGTCCACAGAGTCTATTCCCGCTCTGATCTCACGGGCGCAGGCGGTAAGGGAATCGATCTGCGTTTTTACAAAGGCATCAGCGCATTCTTTGTCGCCTGCCGCGATCCTTGCGCAAAGCTCCTCACGAGACAGCTTCTCTCCCGTAAGCTTTTCATATTCCGCAAGATGAAGCGGGCAGGCACATCCGCCGCTGCCGTCTCGGAAAATCAGTCTGAAATCATCGTCAAGCATAATGTGATGAGGATGTGTGGAGGCGATTCTTGCCGTTGCGGCGCGGATATATTTTTGAAAGCCCTTATCCAGAGGACAGCAGACCTCGGGAGATATACCCGTGGTAAGCGCTACGTATTTCTGAAATGCCGAGGGCTGATTTAGCTTCCAGCCGTGTCCGATCGACGCTTGGATCAATACGCCGGAAGGAAATTCCATACTGTCAAGCTTTCCCTTGTACTTTTCGTACGATTGACAAAGTAAGTCTGCCTTATCAATGGTAGGGTCACCCTCGGGTGTCAGGGTCATGCAGAACAAGGGCATCGTGGCAATGCCGTTTTTGACCTGATATTCAATGTCATCACAAAATTCATCGATGTGATTCTGATTCAGACTCATGATAGAATAGTTAAGCATACAAACCTCCTTGATTACGCTCGGTAAGTCAAGTTCAGTTTAACATAAATGCGTTCCGTTGTCAAGGCTTCGCCTGTTTTTTACGAAAAATCCGACAATTCGATTGACATATTGATTTTGTAGTGATATAATTTAATTTGAAATATATTTCTATTGTCGGAGGTATAAAAATGAAAATAGGAATCACAGCGGGCTCATATACCCGTTACGGAATTTCCGAGGGCTCGAGAAAGGCCAAGGAGCACGGATACGATTGCTTCGATTACAGCAGATTCGTCGATACCGAGACCGAGTTTTTTAAGCTTCCCGAGGCTGAATTCAAGGCGGAGATTGTGAAGCAGAGAGAGCTTATCGAGGCGGAGGGAATCGTTGTTTGGCAGGCGCACAGCCCTTGGCGGCATCCTGCAAGAGATTCGACACCCGAGGAGAGAGCGGAGAGACTTACCTCCTTCTTGAAGGCTATTCGCGGCGCGGGATATATCGGCGCGACCCACTTTGTCGTGCACGCTATTATGCCCTTTGGTACCAACAGCCCCGAGAATCCCGAGCTGATGCGGGATATGAATGCGGAGTTTATGGGCAGACTTGCAAAGGAGGCACAGGAATACGGTGTCAAGCATATCGACGTGGAAAACCTTCCTTTCCCCGCGCTTCCCATTAATCATACGAACCAGTGCCTTGATTTTGCAAAGCGCATGAACAAGGAAACGAACAGCGATATCTTCAAGGTCTGCCTTGACACAGGCCACTCTAATTTCTGCGGTGAAAATCCTGCCGACGCTGTTAGAATGCTTGGCAAGGAATACTTGGGCTCGCTCCACGTTCACGATAACAACGGTAAGGCAGATCAGCATCTGACTCCCGGTAACGGAAACATCGATTGGGTCGATTTTTCCAACGCTCTTGCGGAGATCGGATTTGACGGCTGCTTCTCCTACGAAACCAACGTGCCCAACAGCATTCCTGCAGGCGAGGAGAGAGACCGCCTTGAAAGAGAGCTTGCGCAGACCGCGCTGAAGCTTGCAAAAAGGATATGATCCGTTGCGCTTTCCTCTGATATACTGATATGAAAATAGGAATCACGGCGGGCTCGTATACCCGGTACGGAATCAGCGAGGGCGCGAGAAGAGCGAGAGCTCACGGCTACGATTGCTTTGATTTTGGAGGATTTATCCATACGGAGACCGACTTCTTCAGATTGCCCGAGGCGGAATTCAAGGCTGATCTGACCCATCAGCGAGAGCTGATCGAGGCGGAAGGCATACAGATCTGGCAGGCGCACGCACCTTGGTGTTGTCCCGAAAGAGATCTGACTCCTGAGGGCAGGGCGGAGCAGCTGCGTTGCTATCTGAAGGCGGTGCGTGGCGCGGGATATTTGGGTGCTACCCATTTTGTGATCCACGCCATTATGCCCTTTGGAATGAACAGCCCCGAGGATCCCAAGCTGATGCGGGATATAAACGCGGAGTTTATGGGCAGACTTGCCGATGAGGCAAGGGAGTACGGTGTCAAGCATATCGACGTGGAAAATCTTCCTTTCCCCCTGCTCCCCATCAATCACACCCGACAGTGCCTTGACTTTGCAAAGCGTATGAATCAGGAAACGAACAGCGATATCTTCAAGGTCTGCCTTGATACGGGACACTCGAATTTCTGCGGAGAAAATCCCGCCGATGCTGTAAGAATGCTTGGCAAGCAATACCTCGGCGCGCTCCACGTTCACGATAACAACGGTAAGGCGGATCAACATTTCACGCCCGGAAACGGCAGTATCGATTGGGTTGATTTCTCCAATGCCCTTGCGGAGATCGGGTTTGACGGTTGCCTTTCTTACGAGACGGCAGTATCGAACGAAATTCCCGAGGGAGAGCAGAGAGACCGCCTTGAAAAAGAGCTTGCGCAGTATGGGCACAGACTTGCAAAAAATAATTGAGGTTTAAAATATGAGAATAGCACTGATTGCACACGATAAAAAGAAAAACGAGATCATTGAGCTGGCAAAGACGTACAAGGACGTGCTTGCAGGTCACGAGCTTTACGCCACGGGAACTACGGGTACGCTGATCATGGGCGAGACAGGTCTACCCATTCACAGAATGAAGAGCGGCCCTCTCGGCGGAGACCAGCAGATAGGAGCAATGGTTGCCGAGGGCAAGATCGATCTGATCATCTTCCTTCGCGACCCCTTGACCGCACAGCCTCACGAGCCCGACGTATCGGCACTCTTGCGTCTCAGCGACGTGCAGAGCATTCCGCTTGCAACCAACGCGGGAAGCGCCACCGTTATGCTTGAGTCAATGAAGAACGGGATCGGATTTAACAAATAATACAGAAAAAGCCTTCTCCGCTTTAACAGAGAAGGCTTTTTGTAATTATAAAACGATCATCATAGTAACCGTCAGAATGATCAAAAATCCGAAATTGAGCGCCGAGAAGAGACCGATGTACTGCAGGGTCTTTCCCTTGACGTGTGAGGTGTATTCGCGGAAGGTAATCAGGCTTGCGAGAGAGGAAATCAGCGTACCTACGCCGCCGATATTGACACCGAGAAGCAGCTCGCGGTAGTTTTCGGTGAACTCCGACAAAAGGATCGCCGAGGGTACGTTGCTGATGACCTGACAGGAAAGAATACTTGTCAGAAGAGTATTCTTTTCCAGAAGCATCGAGAAGAAATCGCTGACAGCATCGATTCGGGCAATGTTTCCCGCAAGCAGGAAAAATGCTACGAAGGTCAGAAGCAGGGGATAGTCCACCTTTTTCAGCGCATCCTTATCCGCGAAGAAAACTGCGATCAATACCACGGGGAGACAGACGTAGTAGGGAACGGCTCTGAAGACTGTCAGAATCGAAAGCGCGAAAAGCACGAGATAGAAGACGGTGCGCTTGGGAGCGATCTTTTCCCGATCATCCGAGTCCAGCGTGAGTGCTTCCTTGGGGATGAACAGGCATCCTACGGTGAAGAGCACGATCGACAGCACGAAGGGCAGGAGCATGATGCTCATGAATTCGCCTGTGGGGACGTTGAATTTCGTATAAATATAAAGATTTTGGGGATTGCCGAAGGGGGTCAGCATACCGCCGAGGTTTGCGGCGATGTTTTGCAGGATAAAGATGGGAGCCATATACTTTTCCTTGCCGGTGGAGGTCAGGGAAATGTATCCCAAGGGAAGGAAGGTAATCAGCGCCATATCGTTGGCGAGAAACATCGAGCCGATAAACGTGATATAGACCAGAGCAAGGGAGAGCGTTCTGGTGTTACCCGCGCAGGTGACGATCTTGCGCGCTACGATCGTAAAGAATCGGATGTTTTTCAACGCGCAGATCACGGCAAGCGTGCAGAACAGGCAGGTCAGCGTTTTCAAATCGAAATAGCCGAGATATTCTGCGTCGGGCTTGACGATAAAGCAGGATATGATAGCCAGCACGGATGCGATGACGAGCACCGTGTTTGCGGTTACAAAGTTTTTAACGCGGATGGCCGCGCCATATATCAGTTGGCGAGGGTCTACGCGGTGATTGCTGTGGTGACGCGCTAAAGTTCTGTTCATAAAAAAGCTTCCTTTATCATAATATACTCAAACACAAACCAAGGAAAGAGTATATCACTAAAAGGAAGCTTTGTCAATAGCTTTTTTTAATTTTTATCCGACTTTTTCATCGCGCAAGGTCTGCTTTTTCGAGATCAGCGCGGCAAGCGCCACCGCAAGGACTCCCGAAATCAGCTTTCCTATGATCACGTAGGGCAGATAATCGGCTTTAAAGGAGAGCGTGAAGGCGAGATGATCGGCCAAGGTAAACGCGGCGGATATGGCAAAGGCGGAGTTCAGGATCACGCCTCGGTCGTCCATCTCCTTCATCATTCCGAAGGTGGTAACGCTGGTGGCAAGGGTGGATACGAAGCCGAGAAGGCTTTTTTCATTCAAGCCTGTTTTTTTGCCGAGAGCGCCCATAGGCTTTGCAACCAGCTTGGATACAAGATAAAGCAAGGGGAATGCGCCCGACATTACCACGGCGATGTTGAATACCACGTCGGCGCCCTCCTCGATGGAAGCCGTATAGGGTACGATGTCAAGTCCCAAAAGATATTCGAGGATACCGATGATCAGTCCCGCAATGACGATCACGCGGATCGCAATCCCGAAGACGTTGAATATTTTTACCGAGGTGTTGGGAAGCTTCAAGAGACCTACTGCCAGAATAACAGACAGCAGAAGCAACGGGATCAGATTGAGCAGAAGGGGAAGTATGCCCACTCCCGCCATTAGACCTGCGACGAAGCATCCCAAGGGGATGGTGCAGATACCGCACAAAAGTCCCAAAAGGATGCTCTTGCGCTGGCTTTTTTCGGTGGCTCCCATAACGAAGGGAAGCGTGAAGGAGACCGTTGCCCCCATCATAGAGCCGATGATCAGCCCGCTGAAGTAGCCGATCTCGGAGTCGTTTGCTATCACGAGGGAAAGAGGTGCCCCGCCCATATCGTTGGCAAGCAGAGAGCCGATGAATGCCGAGGGATCGATGAGGATCAACTCCGACAACGCCTTCAGCGGCGCGCCCAACAGCTGAGCGAAAAGCGGCGCGAGCACGATCATACCCACCATAGAGAGCACAAGCTCGCCAAGCATCATAAAGCCTTTTCTGAATTCCGCTCCCAAGCCGAAGCGGTTGCCGATGATCAGATCGACAGCGCCGAGGACGGCGAAGATTGCCATAATTGCGGTTACTGCGTTCATTATTCCTGACCTTTTCAAAATTGATGATACTATTATACCATCCGTTGCGGATTTTGTCAAGTGCAAAGTAATCGATGGGTCTGAATCATAAAGCTCTCTTATACGGCATAAAAATTAAGACGTGCCTGCGTTTTAATGCCAATCAATTCCCGATATGGGGAAGAAAAACAAAAAAAGCTTGGAAATGATCCAAAAAATTACCGCATTTCTATTGCAAAATGAAAAGATTTGTGGTAAAATAATAATAAGAACGCTTACAAAGCCGATTTTTGGGCTATAGTTTTTGATAATCATTGTAAAGGAGATGAATATATGCCTCAGGCTATCGGTTCCGAATATAGTACGTTGTCCAATATTCTGTATTGGATTTCGATCGTCCTCACCGTTTTGGTTTTCGTTCAGTTGATCCACTTTATCGTTTTGGTGGTAAAGATGTATAAGCGCCACAAGAAAAAGAAGGAGCTGTACGAAGAGAGAGAAGAAGCACTCGAGGAGGTCGAGGCGATCAATGAAGAAAATGCGAAAGCACAGGAGCAATCCGAAAAGGGCGGCGAAAAGCTGATGAGCCTTGCGGGTCTCTTCCTGCTTGCGGCATTTCCTACACAGCTGTTGGTAGTTTGTGTAATTTTGGCGCTTGAATGCGGTGCGCTTACTTTTTCCAATGCGTATATTACCAAGCAGCTTCAAAAGCCTATCGAGGAAGAGCCTGTTCCCGAGCCCGAGCCTATCCCCGAGCCCGAGCCCGAGCCCGTTCCTGCTCCTGCTCCCGTGGTCATTCCCGTCGTTGCTCCTGCAGGTCCCTCTGAGGACGAGGAGGTGCTCGTTGCGGGTCTTGTCCGTGAGACCATCACCATTGAAGAAGCGCATAACGCGATTCCCGATGACGTTGCGGCTCATTTCGTCGAGGTAAAGAAATCCGAGGAAGAAAAGAAGTATGCAAAGAAGTGCATTATCAATATCGATATTCTGTCGGAGCACTTTGCTACGGGTGAAACCGTGAATTTGGATACGCTTAAGGCGAAGGGCTTGTTGCCCCAGAAGGCTGATTTTGTCAAGGTGCTTGCCCGCGGTATGCTAGATAAGGCGCTGACGGTAGAGGCGCAGGATTTCTCTGCCGACGCGATCAAGATGATCATTCTTACAGGCGGTAAGGTCATTAAAAAGGCTTAACCGACAGTACATAAAAAAACGACCGTCTCATGATGTGAGGCGGTCGTTTTTTAAGGAGCCTCCATTCTTTCTGCGGATAGGAGGCAGGAGGGGTCGGAAATGTACTCCGAAAGAAAGCGGCAGAGCTCGGCTCTGCTTGTGCAACCGCAGATGTCCTTCATTTTGCGAATGCGGTATTTAACTGCGGTTTCGGTGAGAAAGCAAGCCTCCTCGATCTCGGCTTGCTTTTTGCCGTCAAGCAGCATCCTAAGGATAGACAGATCGGTAGTATCGCATTCCGAGAGAAGATTTTCCACCTGCATCATTTCCCGCAGCTCGGGGTCTGTATAAAAGCCGTCCGACTCTCCGCTCCGCTCGGAGATCAGAAAATGGGAGAGGTCGGGAGAGGAGAGCGTATCGGAGGTCTCGCGATGGATCATCTTCCAATCGGTGCGCATATGGATCCCGCTGATGACCTCGCTTTTCGAAAGACAGTCAGCGATCATAAAGGCGAGCTGT
The DNA here is from genome assembly GCA_017462125.1 of Clostridia bacterium. The sequence continues at coordinate 10,828 of JAFTRQ010000032.1, forward strand.
CCAAAGCTTTCAAAGTTCATCATCACCGTGGTGATGGTAGGCGAGAAGCAGCCCGAAATCAGGGTGCTGGAATAACTGACAATATGCAGGGAGTTGACGTCCTCGTTGGCGCGCTTCAAATGTCTGATCAAAGAAATTGCGGCAAAATCGTTGGTACAGACTACGCTTTGATAGCGGTGCGCAAGGTGCTTGCGGTAGAAGGCGTCAAAGCAGGTGTCAAGGGAGCCCTCGTTGCTGAAGGTATCCTCCTCTTTGCCGCCGGATGACAGAAAGGCGTCCTTTCGGCAGATATCCGAGAGGGAATTGGGATTGACGGCAAACAGCGCCGTTCGCCCCCGTCCGCGATCCCGCAGATGGGAGAGGATGGCGTACATGGAGCTTTGCGTGTCGGCAGAGACGGTACTGACGCCGTCTCCAAGCGTGCTCTGCGGGATCTGTCCCAGCACGATGGGATGAATTCCCATAGCGCGTGCGGAGCCAACGGTGCGGCGCATCCACTTTTCGTTGGCGCCGATGATCACAAGCTGCCTGTCCTCGCCCGACGTAACGCTTGCGGGCAGCTCAAAGGAGATATTCAGATTAACGCGCTTTTTTCTTGCTTCTGCCTTCAGGCCTGACAGAATGCGTCGGCACCATACGGTGGTACTGAAGGGGGCTTCGATCAGAACGTACATAATGGAGGATTCCTTGTCTCGAATAAGGTGTAATTTTTTGGAGCTGATCTGACAGCTTTTTTGACTTTCTTTTTTGCTTGCTGTGCTTTATAATATAATTATCATAATATTAGTATATCACGAATTGGGAGAGATTTCAATGAAAAACGTAAATTTAATCAAAACCTGTGAAAAGATCCCGACCTATATTCCCAAGGCGGCGAATACCTTGCCGATGTTTTTTGAGAAAAAGCCCTATCAGGGCGCTTCGGGAAAGCTGTATCCGATTCCTTATTCCGATGGGATCACGGACGAAAAGAAGGACGTGGACTACACTGTCTACACCCTTGAAAACGAGTACATCTATACCAAGCTCCTTCCCGAGGTGGGTGGTAAGATACTCCGCGCCTACGATAAGGTGGCAGACAAGGATTTCATCTATTATAATGAAGTGATCAAGCCCGCGCTTGTGGGCATTGCGGGTGCTTGGATCTCGGGCGGTATTGAATTCAACTGGCCTCAGCACCACCGTCCCACCACCTTTATGCCCCTTGAAGCGGCAGTAGAGGAGAATGCCGACGGCGGCAAGACCGTCTGGATGGGCGAGATCGATCCTCTTTACGGCATGAAGGGCATGATGGGTGTGACCGTGGATAAGGGAAGAAGCTATATTAAGGCGAAGATCCGTCTGTATAACCGCACCGCGGAGGCGAAAACCTTTATGTGGTGGGCGAATATGGCGTTTCCTGCAAATAAGAACGTCAGAACCGTATTTCCTCCCGACGTGGAGTGGGTAAACGATCACGATAGGAGAGCGGTGCTGTCCTGGCCTGTAGCAAAGGGTGTTTACCATACCGCGCGCCCCTTCAATTACGGGGAGGGCACGGATCTGTCTCTTTGCGATTCCGTTAAGGTGCCCTCGTCCTTCCTGATCTCGCAGGGACAGTCGGATATGGATTTCGTATCGGGCTACGATATGGCAGAGGATGCGGGATTTGTTACTGTGGCAAACCATCACATCGCCCCCGGTAAAAAGATGTGGCATTGGGGTGTTGGCGATTTCGGTGAAATGTGGTGCTCCAATCTGACCGATAATAATGGCCCTTACATCGAGCTTATGACCGGTGTTTACACTGACAACCAGCCAGATTTCACCTGGATCGCGCCTTACGAAACCAAGGAGTTTGAGCAATATTGGTATCCCGTTCGCAATATCGGAGAGGTCAAGAACGCCACTGTTGACGCGGCGCTCAACCTTGAAAAAAGAGATAACGAGATATACGTGGGTCTGAACGTGACGGGCATTTTCAAGAATGCCGAGGTCAGAGTTGAGAGCGGCAAGGACGTGATCTATTCCGAGACCGTTACCCTTGATCCCACCGAGGCATATCAGCTGACGCTTCCTCTCAGAGATCTTGACTTTAACAGCATCACGGCAAGCCTCATTTCCGAGGACGGCAAGACTCTGGTCTCCTACAAGCCCTATATCAGAGGCAATAAGAAGCCCATCGAGCCCCGTCAGCCCGTCAAGAGACCTGCGGAGATCGAGAATATGGAGGAGCTTTATATCAACGCGCTCCATCTTGAGCAGTACAAGCAGCACAACTATGAGGCGAAGGACTATTATCTGGAAGGCCTCCGCCGCGACCCTATGGACAGCCGTTGCAATACCGCGATGTCCCGTCTTGCTCTCCGAGACGGTGAGTATGAGAGGTGCGTGGAGTATGCCGATAAGGCTATCGCGCGTCTGACTCTCCGCAATATGCACCCCACCGACACCGAGGCGCTTTATAACAAGGGAATTGCCCTCAAATATCTCGGCAGACTTGACCAGGCGTATGACACCCTCTGGCGCGCGGCTTGGAATTACAGCCACCGCTCTGCGGCATACTTTGCCCTTGCGGAGATAGATTGCATCAGAGGTGACTATACCGAAGCCATCCAAAAGCTTGAGGTTTCTCTCGGACTTAATGCGGGACATACCAAGGCGAGAAACCTGCGGGCGGCGATTCTCCGAACAGTCGGTTGCAAGAGTGCCAAGGCGGTTGCCGAGGAGAACGCGGCGTTCGATATGCTCGATCTCTTTGCGCAATGCGAGCTCGGCTTCCATAAGAATAATTCCGAGGCGCTCGTAGCCTTTGCGGCGAAGCCCGAGAATATTCTCACCGTCCTTGCAGACTATATGGATGCGGGACTTTACGAGTCGGCGCTTGCTGTTGCAGATCTCTTTGCAGACGTGGAGAGCCCGATGATCGAATATTATAAAGCATACTGTATGGCTCACTGTGACAAGGATGCAACCGAGCAGGTGGAGCGCGCGGAGAAGCTTGATACACCTTACTGCTTCCCCTATACCCAATGGGATATGGTCGTGCTGGAATGGGTGGCACAGGCGGGAGATTGCGCAAACGCGGCATATTACCTGGGTTGTATTTATTATGACCGAAAGAGATATGAGGATGCGGCAGAGCAGCTTGAGCGTTGTGTTTCTCTTAATAGCGCCCACGGCGCGGCTTGGAGAAACCTTGCCCTCTACTACTTTGACAAGGCAGGTAAGGCGGAGAAAGCCAAGCTTTGTATGGAGCAGGCATTAAAGTATAAGAGAAGCGATCCCCGAATTCTCTTTGAGTATCAACAGCTCCTCAAGAATATGAACCGTGCGCCCGAGGAGAGACTTGCGGTGTATGATGAATATGCGGACCTTTTGGCACAGAGAGACGATTGCTATCTTGACAAGGTGTTCCTCACCACGCAAACGGGACGCTATCAGGAGGCCATTGCGTTGGCGGCAGTCAAGCGCTTCCATATCTATGAGGGCGGCGAGGGCAAGCTGACCAAGCTCCACGCATGGATGCACGTGCTTTACGGAGCAGAGCTCCTTGACAGCGGCAAGACAGCAGAAGCGTTGGCAACGCTTGAGAACGGTGTCAATATGCCAAAGTCCTACGGTGAGGCGAAGACCTTCTTTAATCAAGAGGCGCACATCTACTACAATATCGGTCTGATCGCAGAGAATGCAGGCGATAAGCAGGCTGCAAGGGTGGCGTTTGAGAAGGCGGCTGAATACAAGGCGGCTTGCTCGCCCATCTCGCTCTGGCGCGCGCTGGCTCTTATGAAGCTTGGCAATGAGAGCGAGGCGAGGGCTGTGCTTGACGAGATGATAGCGGTTGCCGATAATAAGCTTGCAAACCGTGATCTTCGCACCTATTACGGTGTGGGCTCACCCTCTCCTATGCCCTTCGAGTATAACATTATCAAGCAGAACACCTGCGAGGGCTCGATACTCAAAGCGTTCGCGCTTCTCGGCTACGGCAGGCTTGCGGAAGCTGAGGAGACGGTAGCGGCGGTCAGAGAGCTTGATCCCTATAGCTTTGATCTTTACGTTTTCGATGCTCAAAAGGGAAGAATTAACATATAATTCACTAAAAGTCGCAGATAATGGTGTAAAATGTAAATGATAATTTACAATTTAGCGGTGTCCTCACGGCGAAGCCGGTTTGAAAGTTTTGCGTCGCTTTTTCAAAAGCGACCGCCGATCCAACGCGCGGAGCGTTGGTCGCTCGTCGCAACGAGCGAAATCTCTTTTGCTGCATTTCTTTTTTGCTAAGCTTTTTTCTTTGTGCCTTTGGTGTCAAAGAAAAAAGCGGGTAAGCGATTTGAAAAGGCTTTATGAATAAGGGGAATCCCACACTTGTGCGATTCCTCACTTCGCCGATGGCGAAGTACACCCACCGCAAGCGGTCCTCCCCTCTGCCAAGCAAAGCTTGGCATTCACCCTTCTGTGGCGCTTTGAAAGGATAAGGGAGTTTCGCCCTCTGCGGAGGGCGACCGCCGATCGCGACGTGTTACTTCGGGCACAAGTGCCCTCGTCGTGAGTTTTCTTCGAAAACATCACCAAGCGGCGAGCATTTGAAAAAGCTCGAGCAAAACTTTCAAACAGACATCGCCAAACAGTTCAACAAATCAAAATTTGAAACCAAGGTAATCAAATGATCAAAGATTCAATTACAATAAAAAGCGGCAAGTGGCAGGCACATATCTGCCCTCGACTTGGCGGTAACGTAATTCAGTTGACCTATGCAGGTCAAGACGTTCTCCGTCCTCTTGACGATGAGGAGCAGTTAAAGGAAAACCCATATTTGCAGGGTGCGCCCATACTTATGCCTGCAAACAGAACGTTCGAGGGTAGATTTTCCTTCGAGGGCAGGGAGTACAGTCTCCCTCTCAACGAGCCTCAGAACAATTGCAATCTTCACGGCTCGGTGCTGTATGAAGCGTTTGACGTTGTAAGCACGGACGAAAAAAATGCCGTCTTAAGACTTGTTGACAAGACCTGCAAAAGCTATCCCTTCCCGTTTTCGCTGACGGTGACCTATTCCTTGTCGATGGGCGGTCTTTCAGCCGATTACGAGATTGAAAACATCGGAGACGGCAATATGCCCCTGACCTTCTGTCTCCACACCACCTTCATGGAACCCGAGAAATTCACGGTTCCCATCGATATGTGTCAGGAAAAGGACTCTCACCACATCCCCACGGGCAGATATATTGAGCTTAACACGGCGGAGAGAGAGATAGCCGAATGCTCGCCCTCTCGCGGCAAAGTGATTTCGGGATACTATCGCTCCTGCGGAAATACTGCCCACGTCGGCGACTATATCTACTCGGTTTCCGATAATTTCGACCATTGGATATTCTACAACGGAGCAGGCAAGGGCGGATTTTTATGTGTTGAGCCTCAGGCGGGGGCTGTCAACGGCTTGAATACGGACGACGGACATATCGTACTGTCGCCCGGTGAAAAAATAAGATTTGAAACTCAAATTTCTGAAAATGAAACTTCTGGAGGTGCATTATGCTGGAAGAAAAGGTAATTAAAGGCAAATGGTCGCGCGAGAAGGCGTGGGAGTGGTACAATTCTCAGCCATGGATCCGCGGATTTAACGGTTACCCCTCAAACTGTGTAAACCGTATCGCTTTTTGGCAGGAATACAACCACGAGGCGGTGTTTGAGCAGATAGATTACGAGTTTGATCTTGCGAGAAAGACCGGTCTTAACAGCGTAAGGGCAATTCTTCAGTTTGAGGTCTGGCTCTATGAGCACGATAGCTTTATGAATAATCTTGAGGAATATTTTACTCTTGCGGATAAGCATGGCATTAAGGTAATGCTGACCTTGGCAGGAGATTGCAACGTGCCTCGAGAGCTTTACCGCTTTAACAAAGACAATTTCGGCGAGCAGAAGGTGGATTGGGGTTACCACAGCGGTATAAAGAGAGGTCAGCATTCCGGTCTTAATTCCGATCACGGCTACGCGCTTTACGACGAGCCCGAATATGCCGAAAAATTCCTTCAGATGGTGGACGAGATCGCGGCAAAGTACGCAAAGGATTCCCGTCTTCATATCTGGGACGTCTGGAACGAGCCCGGAAACAGCAAGAGAGGCGAGATGTCCTGTCAGTTAATGGAAAAATGCTTTGAGATAATCCGTTCTCACGATCAGATTCAGCCTATCACCACCGCGTCCTGGAAGTACACAGGAAAAGGACAGTTCCGTGTAAAGGACAATATCGAGCTTCGCGCTATGGAGCTTTCCGATATCATTTCCTTCCATTGCTATCAGCCCGTTCACGACGTTGTGGGTATTATCGAGGCCTTGAAGGAGGACTATGGCAGACCTATCATCAATTCCGAGTGGCTCAACAGAATCTTTGAGAACAGCATTCACCGCGTGCTCCCCATTTTCTATATTGAAAATATCGGTAGCTACCATTGGGGCTTGATTCAGGGCTATTCTCAGACCTACGAGCCAGTCCTTCCGCTCTACGCGATGGCGGAGAAGAATCCCGCTTACGACACCCGTAAGTGGATGCACGACCTCTACCACTTCAACGGTCATCCTTACGATAAGACGGAGATCGAATTGATTCAGCAGCTTGCCAAGATGGCAGATGAAAAATTTGAGAAGGGTGGAAGATAATTATGATCAGACTGATGAAGCACCTCGTTGACCCCGAAAAGTGCTCCGTGTTGTACGACCGTCCTTTTACCAAGGAAAGCCTTGAAGAGGATTTTGAAATCAAGGGCGGCAAATGGTATGTGGAGGACGGATGGCTTGTGGGCGAAAACCGCGAAAACTCGGCGGCGATGGTTATGAGTAAGGGTGAATATTTCGGAAACGTGCTTATTGAGTTCGATGCCGAGACCGTTTTGCCCGCAACGAGGGATATTAACCTGACCTTCCACGGAAGCTGGGATGAAGAAAAGAATATTCGCGACGTGGCGTACGTTTTCGGCCTTGAGGGTTGGTATCAAGGCTTTGTTGGATTTGAAAAGTCGCCCGAATACAAATTCGTGGTCAATACCGCACTGCTTGACTTTGTTCCGGGCAAGAGATACCATATCGTTGTCGGAAATATCGAAAATTGCCTCTTCGTTGCCGTGGACGGCGTAGTTGCACTTGAGGTCCGCGATCCCGATCCCATTGATTTCGATAAATACGGCAGAGTCGGCTTTGAGGCATTCTGCACCCGTGTCAGATATACGAACGTCAAGATCAAAAAATGCGAGTATATCGACGATTTCTCGCTTTATACGCCGGAGTTTTGACAATCCCAAAAAGATAACCGCTTGAATTAAACTCGGGCGGTTATCTTTTTGGTTATATCCTTCGATTTTTGTATAATCTCCGCAATTAGTACACTTTTTGCAATGTTAATTAACAAAAAACAATTCCCAAAAGTCAAAAAATCGGGTATAATGAGGTATAGTACTTTTTTGGAGGTGCTCTTATGAAAATTGCCGTAATATCGAGGTCGGAAAGCGATCTTGAACAGATCCTTTCGGAATACGGAGAGATTACTCGAATTTCTCCCGATGATAAAATCGATCTTTCGGGCTTTGATGCCTGTGCGATTTTGGGCGGTGTCGACGATGAGCTTTTACTCCTTCCCATACACCTGCGATTGGAGCTGGAGCGATTCAGAGGAACGGGAAAGCCCGTGTTTTCCGAATGGTGCGCAAGCGTGGGATATGCATATGCCGACGAGGGCTGTGCGGTTTCCACGGTTTCTCACCGTATGGTCTACGTGGGCGAGGACAAAGGAGAGCTGCACCAAGGGGATCTTTTGGACGATCGCGCCAACACCTTTGTTCCTTTTCCCGGCTTGACCGTCACCTGCAAGCCGATTTTGTGCTTTTGCGGACACGTGATCGCGCACGATCGCATCGAGTCGTTGCCAAGGTATTCCGCATCCGCTTATGCGCTTTGGGAACTTGACAATAACACGCTGATGTGTGCCTTCCGTCTCTGCAATTACGTTAGGGCGAGATTTGCTCCCCAAAGCCGTTGGGATGCTATCGTATCGCTGATCGTCTCCCATCTTGTGGGCAGAGAGGCTTGTGTGCACACAAAGGCGAAGGTATCTATGGATCATTCTGCGGTCACGCCCCGAGAAACCTTTTCTCGCGGACTTGAATGGTTTGACGGCGCAAATATTCTGATCGAAAACGGCGAGAGCGGTGTTATTGAAGGACTTTCACACCGCATAAGACCCGACGGAAAACAGATCTACAGCCGCACTGTCCGAAACGATTGCTCGGGCGAGGTTGGCGGCGCGTATTTCTTTGACGCATATCTGAACGGCAGCGAAGACTCCCTTGTCCGCTTTGAGAATCTGCAAAAATTTTGCTTCGAAAAGCTTTACGAGAGGGAGGGCGCACACAGAGGCTTGATGCGCTGGAGCACCACCGCGTGGGAGGTTTGCTATCAGGATGACGTGGCAAGGACGGTGTTGGGCAGTCTGCTTTCCATGCAGCTGACGGATTCAAAAAAATATCTGCCCGAGATCTGCGCGGCGCTTGATTATCTTTTGAGTACAACGGGAACAGACGGCTTGCGAGTCAGCAGAACAGACGCGCAATTCCTGTCGCCCGAGCGGATCGATACCTTAAAGAACTCCCCCTCAAGCTTCCCTTGCGCCCATCACAACGGCTATTATATGGCGGTACTGCTTCTTGCATACGGCTTGACGGGAGAAAAACGCTATTTTGACACGGCTTTGAAGGGAATCGAAACCCTTATGAACGCTTTTCCCAACACGATCCGCGAGCACAGCGAGACGCAAGAGCTCTGCCGTCTTGTATTGCCTCTTTCTTGTCTGTATGAGATAACAAAGGAAGAGAAGCACTGTGAATATCTGTATCGCGTTTTGGATCGGTTGGAGCAATATCGCGACAGCCGCGGCGGATATCTTGAGCATGACACGGGTTACCAAGCCAAGAGAAGTCGGACCTCGGGCACGGAATCCTCGCTTTTGGCGGAAAACGGCGACCCTGTGCAGGACCTTTTGTATTCGGTCAATTGGCTTCCTCTCGGCTTTGCTTACGGCTACAAGGCTACGGGAGACCGGCGCTTCCTTGCGCTTTGGCGAGGCTTGGTCACGTTTTTCTCGGAAATTCAGACCGTGAGTGAGGATAAATGGCTGAACGGCTCCTGGTGCCGCGCCATAGATTCCTCGAGAAGAGAGGCATACGGTATGCCTCACGACGTTGGCTGGGGACCTTGCGCCGTGGAGAGCGGCTGGACGGTTGGCGAGATACTGATGGGCATCGGATTCGGTCTCGCGCTCGGTATGGAGAGCGAGATTGATTAACTGATTTGCGGCAAAAAACGAATCATAAGAGAATCGGAGGACTGTCAATTGCCCGAAAAAGCTATGAGCGATTTTCCTTTTTGTGTATAAATTAACACTTGATTATAGTCCGTCGATATGTTATAATTTTTATAGCAATTATGGAATCGAGGAATCAGTATGGCACTACATATCATGGACGAGGCGAATCGTTGCTTGCAATGTAAAAATCCGCAATGCATCAAGGGCTGTCCCATAAAAACACCGATACCTGAAGTAATAAGGCTGTTAAAGGAAAATAAGCTGGATGAAGCCGGATGGATGCTTTTTGAGAACAATCCTTTAACCACTGTATGCTCCCTCATATGCAATCACGAGAAACAGTGCGAGGGGCATTGCGTGCTTGGGAAAAAGGGTGTGCCCGTGCATTTTTCTACTATTGAACAGTATATTTCGAGGACTTATGCTCCCAAAATGACGAAAGGTCCCAAGCCTTGGAACGGAAAAAGAGTTGCTATTGTGGGGTCCGGCCCTGCGGGTATTACTATCGCGATCATTTTGGCGAGATACGGATATCAGGTAACAATATTTGAGAACAAGAGTGAGATTGGCGGAGTTCTGCGTTACGGAATCCCCGAATTTCGTCTGCCCAAGGCTGTGCTTGATGATATTCAATACCGTCATATTGAAATGAAGGGAATCAAGATACGCCCCAATACACATATTGGCGGCGCGATCGGAATTGACGATCTTTTTCGGGACGGTTATAAGGCGATTTTTGTGGGCACGGGCGTTTGGAAGCCAAATGCTCTGCATATCAAGGGAGAAACGTTGGGGCACGTGCATTTCGGCATCAACTATCTGAACAGTCCCGATTCATTCAGATTGGGGCAGAGGGTGATTGTCATTGGTGCGGGAAATGCGGCGATGGACGTGGCAAGGACGGCGATACGGCACGGTGTGGAATATCTGACCTGTTTTTCGATTACCAAGCAGGTGGCGGCAAGTAATTATGAGTATAGCTATGCCAAGCTGGAAGGGACACAGTTTGAGTATAATAAGCGCCCTGTGGAGATCGTTGACGAGGGAGTGATATTTTGCGACGTTGTCGAAAACGAGGACGGAAGCTTTACCGACGTTGCGGGAAGTGAAAGCCTTTATGAGGCAGACAGTGTGATCATTTCTATCAGCCAAGGACCGCAAAACGTGATCGTGAATACCACCAAAGGGCTTGACACAAGTGCGCGCGGTCTTCTGATAGCGGATGAAAAAGGTAACACTACAAGGCCCGGCATTTTTGCCAGCGGCGACGTGGTTCTGGGAGCGCGAACTGTAGTGGAAGCCGTGGCACACTCCAAGATCGTTGCAGAAACTATGCATGAATATATACAATCCTTGGAAGAATAATACTTTAAATGAAAAATCGAGTGGATGTGAAGTCCACTCGATTTTGTATCATGATTCCTGTCTTTGCAGATATTGCTTTGGCGATACACCGATCACCTTTTTAAACGTGCTTGAAAAATAGAGCGGGTCGTTAAAGCCCGAGAGCAGGGCAACGTTTTTGATGGAATCGATTCCGTGATCGAATAAAAGCCGTGCGTAATTTATGCGCTTGTTGCGCAAGTATTCCGAAAAGCTTACGCCCATTTCTTTTTTGAAGAGAGAAGAGAGATATTTGGGATGATAGGATAATTCTTTTCCGATGGATACGATCGAAAGATTGTGGTCGTTGAAGTCGTTTTCAATTATTTTCAATATTGCGGATACAGTATCGTTGTTTGTGGTTTTTTCTGCTCTCATACAGGAAAGCGTGTGCAGGATAACGCTTTCGGCAGCTAAGTCGACGTTTTCCGAGGATGCGCGGAACAGGCTTTCCTTCCACAGAGGAATCGTGCCGCCCAAATTATCAAAGAATCGATTGCTTTTGCATATGTCGAATCGGTGAAGTAGGCTTTCGGCGCGGTTTCCGCTGAAATCTATGTAGATCAAGGAAGCATTATTGGATTGTATATGAGAGAGCTGTTCGTCGGGAAAGGCGAATATAAGGTCTCCTGTGCGGAAGTCAAAATTCTTTTGGTTAATAGAAAGAGTGCCATCCCCTTGTATGATCAAGAGCATTCTGTTTTTTTTGAGCGGATTGGAGGAGGAAAGATTTTCGAGATTTGATTCCAAAACGAAGCAGTGTATCAGTATGGAGTCGGAAAGGGAAGGCGTGTAGAATTTACATATGTTGCTGTTCATTATGCATTGGCCTTTCTGATCAAGTCGATCTTTGATTTGAAACTTGGATGGTTTGCTTCAGTATAACATAACGGAAAACAAATTGCAAGAGAAACCTTACTATTTTACATAATTGCATTGAATTTATCCATTGATTTGAGCGGATTCTCGTGTTATACTAAATTTGTAATTTCATATAAAATGGAATTTTTAAGGCTTTTGTGTCGGAGGATGCGAGATGGAAAAAATCAGAATTGGTGTCTTCGGTGTCGGAAGAGGTATGGATATTGCCAAGAATTTTATGTTGCTTGGCTGTGATATTGTGGCTGTCTGCGACAATCATGCAGAGCGACTTCAACAGGTTGCGGCGACGTTGGATTGCTCGGTTGCGGTGTACGATGATTTCGATAAATTCATCGAGCACGATATGGACGCTGTGATTGTGGCGAACTTTTTCCACGAGCACGCGCCCTATACTATACGCCTTTTTGAAAAGGGGATTCACGTTTTCTGCGAGTGCATAAGCAACGGCACCATGGCGGAGGGCGTTCAGCTTGTCAAGGCCTTTGAAAAGCACAAGTCCAAGGCTGTCTATATGCTGGCAGAGAATTATCCTCATATGAAGTTTAACCGCGAGATGAAGAGGATCTGTGACGGTGGCTCTTTGGGTAAGCTCCTGTATGCCGAGGGTGAGTACAATCATCCCGTTAACGCTGCCGATTGCGCGTTTACCAAGAGATACATTTACTCCGAGAACCATTGGCGCAACTATCTGCCCAGAACCTATTATATCACGCATTCTCTGAGTCCTATCATGTGGGCAACCGGAGCTACCCCCAAAAAGGTCACTGCCTTCAGCGTATTCGCTCCCATCAGGGGTGATGTTTCCAATGGCTGTTATGCAGGTGACAGTGCCTCTATCATAACCACACAGAACGATGACGGATCTGTATTCCACTTTACCGGCAGCGCAAAGTTCGGTGCGCATAACGTCACCTACCGTATCTGTGGCGCCAACGGCTCTGTGGAGAATATGCGCGGTATGGAGAATCAGATCATGCTTCGCTATAATGAGTGGTCGAAGCCCACGAAGGATACCCGCGCAACGTTGCGTTACGAGCCTCAGTGGAATGACCCCGACGAGGAGCTTATCAAGCATAGCGGACACGGCGGAGGAGATTTCCTCGTTGCGAGAATGTTCCTCAACTGTATTCGCGAGAAGCGTCAGCCTGAGTTCCCGTTTGACCTTTATTCCTCTGTAAATATGTCAAGTGTTGCGATACTTGCCCAGAGATCGGTGCTGAATGGCGGTATGCCTTATGATATTCCCGATTTCCGTTGCGAGGAGGATTGCAAAAAGTACGAAAACGATTACGAAAGCCCCTTTTATTGCTCGGACGGCAGAGTGCCCACCATCCCTTGCTGTACCGATCCATCCTATAAGCCCACGGAGAAGCAGCTTGAGCTCTTCCGTGAGGTCATTAAATGAGATTTGCCTTATACACAATGTAATATAATTATGAAAAGGAGAACGTTATGAAAAGAATCAGAATAGGTGTCTTCGGAGCAGGAAGAGGAATGGATATCGCCAGAAATTTTATGCTTCTCGGCTGTGATATCGTTGCGCTTTGTGATAACAATACCGAGCGCAGAGAGCAAGCGGCAAAGACGCTTGACAGCAGCGTCGCGGTATATGACAATTTCGACGCGTTTATCGAGCACGATATGGATGCGATGATCGTCGCAAACTATTTCCATGAGCACGCACCCTATGCGATCCGTTGCTTTGAAAAGGGAATTCACGTTTTCAGCGAATGTATCAGTAACGGCACGATGGCAGAGGGAATTGAGCTTCTTGATGCCTTTGAGAAGAGTAAATCGATCTATATGCTGGCGGAGAACTATCCTCAGATGCTTTTTAACCGCGAGATCAAGCGCATTTGCAGCGGAGGTACTCTTGGTAAGATACTTTACGCCGAGGGTGAATATAATCATCCCGGAGATCCCTTTGACGTTGCCTTCAAGAAGAGATATAACTATTTTGAAAAGCATTGGCGTAACTATCTTCCGAGAGCTTATTACGTCACGCACTCTCTGGGGCCGATTATGTGGGCAACAGGCGCGACACCCAAGAAGGTAACCGCCTTCAGCGTTTTTGATCCCATTACGGCAGAAGCTCCCACGGCAAGTAACGTAGGTGACCGTGTTTCGATCATCACCACGCAGAACGACGATGGCTCGGTGTTCCGCTTCGTGGGCTGTGCCGCATTCGGTGCACATCATAACGCGTACCGCGTTTGCGGAGTGAACGGTCAGATCGAAAATCTTCGCGGAATGGGTGCGCAGGTTATGCTCCGATATAACTCCTGGACCAAGCCAACCCCCGATACCCCTGAAAACTCGCTTTACACTCCCGATTGGAACGATGCCGACGAGGAGATCATCAAAACAAGCGGCCACGGTGGCGGTGATTACCTGACCGCAAGAATGTTCCTTGACTGTATCCGTGAAAACCGTCAGCCCGAGCATCCCTTTGATATTTATTCCGCGGTGAATATGTCCTCGGTTGCCATTCTTGCGCACAGATCTGTGTTAAACGGCGGAGTGCCCTACGATATCCCCGATTTCCGTACCGAAGAAGCAAGAGCGCAGTATAAGGATGACCGTGAAACCCCATTCTATGGCGAAAACGGAACAGTTCCCACCATCCCTTGCTGTACCAATCCCGACTTTAAGCCTACAGAGAAGCAGGTGGAGCTTTTCAGAGAGGTTATTAAATAATTCATACAAAACGCATCTTTTAACGAAATTATTCTCGTTTCCTGCGTATAAAAGCCATCACGTTTAGCGTGCTATCCTTAACGGACAACACCCTTTCGTGATGGCTTTTGTATTCCGTTTGCAAGTCATAAATTCCAGATCATTCGTTAGGTGCCAATTCCCATAAATGACCGCACCCTGTTATGATCTTGTAGGACTTTTCGCAGCTTTCGCATTTTATTTCTGCCCACTGGTCGTTAAAACCGGGCACGCGCTCGTATACGATCCTTCCTTTGCCGCAGGGGCAAGCATATTCGAAGTGCAGAGTAGGCCAATTGGCTCCATTGGGGTAACGTTCCTCCTTCAAGAGGAGATCTGCGGTTTGATCGTTCATAATTATCCTCCGATATTTAAATTTTTCCTGCAATTTTTCTGTATTCCTTTGGCGTCAACCCCGTATAGTCCTTAAACGTTTCGCGGAAGTAGGTGGGTGAATTGAAGCCATGCTTGGCGGAGATGCTTTCGATGGGCAGAGTGGAGGAGCGCAGGTCGTGGGCGGCGCGCTCAACTCTCAGCTGATTGCGGTACTTTATCGGTGTGATCTCAAGCTTCTCGGTAAAGATATGGTGCAATCTTGATTCGCTGACAAAGCAGACGGCGGCAAGATCGGCCACCGAAAAATTTTCTGTGTAATTCTTTTCGATATACTCGATCGCCTTTACCAGCACGGGGTTGTATTTTTCGGGATCGGCAACAGCAAGCAGGGGAAGTGCCTTTGCGTAAAAAGCGTAATAGAGGCCTAAGGCTTCGATCTTTTTCACCCTTTCCTCGGTTTGCATTAAAGTAAAGATCTGCTTGATCGCGTCGAGCGTTTCGAGTGTGGACAGCTCGGATATTTTCTGCAGGGCAAAGCCACCCGAGGACAGAGAGCTGTCGTAGCTGTTGGATACCACGTTAAGATTGTAATATTCCACGTGAGGATCACCCTCCCAAATGGCAGTATAATGCACTCCCTCGGGGATATAAAAAAGATCTCCGCAGGTAAGCGCCAGCTTTTTTGCTCCCGCGTTTATTGTCAGACGCCCTTGGACGATGTAAATGAAGCTGGAATTGGAGCTTCCCGCACTTGCGTCAAAATAGTGATTGGTCTCAAATATCGACCGCCGCACCTCAAGCTCTGTCATACAGAGCTTTTTCTTGTGTATTTCTATGTGGTTTTGCATTTTAATCACCTTAAACAGCAGTATTGTTTCCTTTTAGGACAGTATACCATATTTACATTTTGTTGTCAATCATTTATAATAAAAATGTAGAAATTCTATTTAAAGGGAGATTGTTATGAGAAAAATCAGAATCGCGCAGATCGGCGTGAACAGATACTCGCACGCTTTGTCTGTTTTCAATAGCTTGAAGACCCAGCCCGAGCTTTTTGACATCGCGGGCTACTGCCTTGTTGAAGGCGAAAGAGAGAGATTCCCCAATCAGCTTTTTGTGTTTGAAGGCTACCCCGAGCTGACCCTGGAGGAGATATTGAACGACCCCACCATTGAGGCGGTGACCGTTGAGACCGAGGAGATCCACCTGACAAAGTACGCCATTATGGCGGCAGAGCACGGCAAGATGATCCATATGGAGAAGCCGGGCGGCACGTCTTTAGAGGAATTTGAGAAGCTGATATTCCTTGTAAAGGAAAAGAATCTCGTTTTCCATACGGGCTATATGTACCGCTATAATCCTACAATCAGAGAGGTTCTTGAGAACGCGAAGGCGGGCGTATACGGTGATATTATCAGCGTTGAGGCGCAGATGTGCGGATTTAATGACCCAACAATGCGCCAATGGCTTGAAGTGTTTCCGGGCGGAATGATGTTCTATCTCGGTTGCCATCTTGTTGACCTTATTCTCACACTTAAAGGTCTGCCCGAAAAGGTATATCCCTTCAACCGCAGTACCGGTAAGGATGGCGTAACCGCCTGCGATTACGGTCTTGCGCTTTTCGAGTATCCTGAGGGAATGTCTATCGCCAAGACCTGCAACCTTGAGCACGGAGGCTTTGAGCGTCGCAGACTTGTGGTTTGCGGAACAAAGGGTGCGGTTGAGCTTTGCCCCCTTGAGTGGCTTACTAAGCAGAAGGCAAATCAGTTTACCGAGAAGGTTGATTACACCTCGGGAACGAATTGGCACTCTCGCGGTGAAAAATCCGTCGGCGAGGTTCACGACCGCTACGACGGTATGATGCAGGGCTTTGCGGCGATCTGCCGAGGCGAGAAGGTCAACGAATATACCCCCGATTACGAGCTTACCCTCTTTAAATACGTCCTTATGGCGTGCGGAGAGAATATTTAAGAACCCATTTTACATACACAATATTTATCGTAAAAACCATTTTTGAAAGTTTTTGAAGTCAAGAAACTTTTTTAAAAAGTTTCTTGCGGGTGCAGGGCAGAGCCCTGTAGAAAGGATTATTATGAAAGCAATACTTGTAGGAAAGAACAGAGAGCTTACCTGGAGTGACGTGCCGGATCCTATTGTTGGAGCCGAGGACGTGCTTGTAAAAATCGAATATGCGGCGCTGAACCGTGCCGACCTTATGCAGAGAGCGGGCGACTATCCGCCTCCTCCCGGATGCCCCGATTGGATGGGACTTGAAATTTCGGGTGAGATCGTAGAGCTTGGCGAGAAGGTTGCCGAATTGTCAAATTGGAAGAAAGGCGACAAGGTCTGCGCACTGCTTGGCGGTGGCGGTTACGCAGAGTACGTTAACGTAAAGTATGATATGCTGATGCCCGTGCCCGAAAACAGCACGATGGCAGAGGCGGCGGCTATGCCCGAGGCTTTTGCCACCGCATACCTTAACCTCTTCCACGAGGGAAAGGCGAAGGCGGGCGACACCCTGCTGATGCAGGCGGGTGCCAGCGGACTTGCCAGCGTTGTCATTCCTATGGCAAAAGCGTTCGGTCTCCGTGTGATTACCACAGTTCTGGGTGCGCAGAAGGCTAAAGAGATCGCGCACCTCGGTGCTGACGTTGTTGTTGATACTACCACCGAAAACCTTGAAGACGTGCTGAAGCGCGAGCTTGAGGCAGGTCACCCCGTTGACGTTGCCATCGACTGCTTGGGCGGCGCGAATATGGGCAAGTGCCTCCATTATCTGAAGCACGGCGCAAGATGGATTATGATCGCGGCTCTTGCGGGTCAGTTTACCGAGATCGACCTCAAGAACATCTACGTTCGCAACGTTCGTATCATCGGCAGCACCCTCCGTTCGAGAACTCCCGAGTTCAAGGCACAGCTTCTCGCAGAACTTGTTGAAAACGTATGGCCCAAGGTTGCGACGGGTGAGGTCAAGCCCACAATGTATAAGGAGCTTCCTATCCAGCAGGCTGAAGAGGCGCACGCGATCCTTGAAAGCGGAGTTCACGTAGGCAAGGTTGTATTGAAGGTTTGATTTTTACGTTCTTTTTTCTCTTCTTTGGAGAAGAAGAGAAAAAAGAACCAAAAAGAGAAAAAACTTCTCTGAAAAATGGCTTTGTTTGAGGATAAAGATTCTTTTGCTAAAATGCCGTTCAGAAAGATATAATTTAGACAAACCAAATATTTTTATTGAAAGTTTTTGCCGAGCTTTTTTTCAAAAAGCTCGTCGCCGGAGGCAAAGAAATATGAAAAAAGTATTAGTGTTAGGTGCAACGGGTGCTATGGGACAGTATCTCACGCCCCGACTTGCCGAGATGGGATATTCGGTTGACGGCGTGTCGCTTGACGCGGCGATATCGAGCTATCCTAATCTCAAATATATTCAGGCAAACACGAAAGCCGAGGGCGTCCTCGACTCTCTGCTTGCAAACAATTACGATTGTATCGTGGATTTTATGATCTATGACCGTGATACCTTTGCCGACGTAGCGCCCAAGCTTTTGGACGCAACCGATCACTATATCTATTTGTCTTCCTATCGCGTTTATGCAAACGAGGAGGTTCCGATCAAGGAGACCTCACCTCTGCTGAATGACGTTCTTTCCGAGGATGAAAAGAAGCTTGGGCATAATGACTACTGTCTTTATAAGGCAAGGGGAGAGCGGATACTGCACGCAAGAGAAAAGAAAAATTGGACGATCATCCGCCCTGCGATCACTTATTCTCTCGGCCGCTATCAGCTTACGACGCTTGAAGCCGGCGTAGTGATCAATCGGGTGAGAGAGGGCAAGACAGTATTGCTCCCCGACGCGGCTATGCCAATTCAGGCTACGATGTCCTGGGCGGGAGACGTGGCAAGAATGATCGCAAGTCTTGTTTGCAATGAAAGGGCAATGGGCGAGACCTATACCGTTTCAACCTCGGAGCATCATACCTGGCAGGAGATTGCCGAGTATTATAAGGACCTTGTCGGTCTTGATTACAGGATCATTCCTGCTGAAAGCTTTATCGATCTGTGGGCGGGACCCAAAGGCCCCAATAATCCCAACAGGATCCATGCCGAGTGGCAGCTCTATTTTGACCGTTGCTTCACCAGAATTATCGACAACTCCAAGATCCTTGAGATTGCGGGAATGAAGCAAAGTGAGCTGATGCCTCTGTACGAAGGCTTGAAGCGTGAGCTTACAGCGCTTCCTGCTGATACCGTGATACCGTCTAACCACGTGAATAAGGCGATGGACGCGTATCTTGAAATGATAAAATAAAAGTCACGTAATGGAGGAAAAGCTATGACCTCATACGAAAACAAAAGAGTATTACTGATCGGTGGCGGCGGAACGCTGGGAACCTACACTGCAAAAGAGCTTTTGCGCCTTGGCGCATACGTTGACGTGGTCTGTCCCGAGACCAAGGTGTCGGATCACGAAAAGCTTTGCTTTTATCAGGGAATGGGAACCGAAGCGTTTCTTTCAACGTTGTTTGAAAAGCAGCGTTACGACGGCATCGTGAATTTCATTCATTACCCCCATGAGGAGGAGTATCGGCAGATCCACGGATTTTTGATGGAGCATACCGATCATTTGATATTTTTGTCGTCCTACCGTGTCTATGCCGACGAGCAGCATCCGATCACCGAGACGGCTCCCAGACTTTACGACGTCATCGACGATCCCCATCTTTTGAAGTACGAGACCTACGCGATCCCGAAATCCAAGTGTGAGGACTTTTTGAGAAACGAATGCGCGGGTCAGAATTGGACCGTCGTGCGTCCCGTTATCTCCTTCTCCCACCGCCGCCTTGATCTCCTGCTTTATTCGGGCAGAGAGATTCTGGATTACGCCGCCGCGGGCAAGGAAATGCCAATGCCGGAGACTGTCAGAAGCTATTCCGCAGGCATCGATTGGGCAGGAAACTCGGGCAAGCTCATTGCCAATCTGCTCTTCAAAAAGGATGCGATGGGCGAGATCTTCACCGTCTATTCGGGTCACGGTATGACCTGGGGCGAGGTGGCAGACACCTATACGGAGCTGACGGGTGTCAAGATCCGTTGGTGCCCTCAGCAGGAGTTCCTTGATTATATCTATAAGATCAAGCAGGACCCTTGGTATTGGAAATATGACCGCATTTATAACCGCGATATCGATTGCTCGAAGATATTAAGAGTGACGGGGCTTACCGCTTCTGATTTTGCATCGGTCAAGGAAGGCATTTTAGCCGAGCTTGCAATCTTAAACAAAAAATAAATTTGTGAGGATTTTATGAAAAGATTTATTTCTGTATTGATCGTATTTTCTATGTTGCTGTCGGCTTTGGCGCTTGCAGCTTGTGAAGATAAGGAAGGGGCAGAGCGGGAATCGGATACTGAAGGGAAGGTAATATCTGCCGCAACCGATATAACTCCCTCGGAAACCGAGACGGAAGAGGCAGGCGACGTTCCGGATATCGACGTTAAAAATTACGGAGACACGGTGTACTTGACTGTACAGAGTGACAACCGTATGGACACTATTTGGGCAGAGGAAAGCTCAGCGGACGCTATGTCACAGGCGTTGTATGACAGACAGATGAAGGTCAAGGATCATATCGGTGTCGACATATATGCAAAGGATGCGGGGCGTCCCGCGGAATACGCCGCGCCCTTTATGACCGCAGTGAAGTCAAAGGATGGCTCGGTGGACGTGCTGCTTGCCTGCTCCTACGTTGGAATCACTTCTATCATACAGGGCGGATATATTCAGGATCTGAACAATATTCCCGAGCTTGATCTGGAAGCGGATTATTGGAATGTTGATTATATGGACAGTATTGCGATCGAGGGCAAAAGATATCTGGGCTACAGCGATATGAATATGGCCAAAACTCACGTGATCACCTTTAATAAGGATATCATGGAGCAGTATAGCGATGCGTTGGACGAATCGGTTTATGACAGCGTTCGCAATTATCATTGGACCATTGATGAAATGATCTCGCTTGCAAATCTTGTTTACGTTGACAGTACGTCGGACGGAAAAACCGTGGATGATACCTTTGGCCTCGTAGGCAAGCAGTGGATCCCGTTTATCATATTCGGATCCTCCTGCAATATCAAGTACGTGGATATGAATGAGCAGGGCGAGTATGCTGTGTCGGTCTATAACGATGTGAACAAGAGCAAGATGGCTACGCTTATTGATAAGCTGTCAACCCTTGCGGCCTCGGATTCCGCATGGCTTTGGGATAACAGCAATACGACTCCCGAGACCTATCTCTACGACGGCAGAGCTCTGATGGAGCTCCGTCACACGCATAATGTGATCGAATACCTCAATCATGACGTGAACTTTGGTATGCTTCCTTACCCGATGTTTGATGAGGCGCAGAAGGACGTGGGTTATCTCTCCCTGAACTGGGACGGATATATCTGTATGCCCTCTTATATCAGAAATCAGACTATGGCTGCCGAGACTGTGGAGTTGCTTTCACACTATAGCGACAACGTAAGGCTGACCTACTATGAAAAGCTGCTTGGCAAGCAGGTTGCGGATGCACCCGATGACAAGCAGATGTTGGATATTATCTGGGACAGTATTGTCAGTGATTTCGGTCTGACTTATATGAGCATTGACGTCAGCTTGAATAATATATTCTATATGATCCCAATGCTGACGCTTCCTCATTCTACGTATGAGCTGGCATCCTTCGTTCAGACTAACGAAAGAACAGCGAATAAGAAGATTTCAAAGTTCATCAAGGAAGTGCAGAGCGCTGCCAATTAAGAATTTTGTTATCAATAAACGTCCCCATCACGTCAAAACGTGATGGGGACGTTTTATTTTTGTCAAAAAGATTTACAGATGCTTAAACGGATTTTGATCTGAGAAGAAGCAATATTGGGTAATGCCCGTTTTCATCCGGTTGAACCAATCTGATATTTATGATTAATGTCCGTTTGCCTTCAAGGTTTTTATGTATTTGGCGAGAGCCTTGTTGGCGGCGGATTCGCAGGAACTGATGTAGGACGCTACGTTGAGAGTGCTGTTAACGTAGGAAACCTCGGGAAGCATATAGAGCAGGTCGCCAAGAGAAGTGCCGATGGAAGTATAGGTCAAGCCGATATCAGATACGATGCCTCCCCATACAAGATCAAGCATTTGGCTGTCGTCGGGCGCGTCCGATGCTTGCTTGCCCAAAATCTTTTCATAAAAGGTCTTTCTTACGTCATCACTGTAATAGGAGAGCAGCTCTACGGTCTCTGCGGCCATTTCGGGAGCTTCGATATAGGCGGGCATGCAGATATATCCGTCCCAGTTCAGGGAGAGGTAACCCACGTCCTTCTGCGTTTCATCCAGCATGGGATATGGCAGGATTCCGTAGTCAACGTCATAGTTGAGATAGGTCACCACTCTGTAAGTGGGAACAAGCTCCATTAAGGTGTTACCCTCATATAGGTGAATTTGGGTCGTACCCTCATTTTTAAACCAGAACCAAGAGGAGTCTGCTGCGGCAAGAGCGGTCAGCTTTTCCACCAACGTTGTGGTTTTTGCTTTGTTCAGGTCGTTGTAGATCGAGACCTTCAATTCGCCCTTTTCATTGGGCTCTACGTATTTGATATTGGAGCTGGTTGCGAAAACGAGGAAGGGGATCCATTGGTTTCCCGTGATTCCAAAGGTGTCGTCCGCGGTTTTTCCGTCCGCGGTGTTGTCAATATAGACCTCGCTTGTAAGCGATAACATCTTATCCAATGTCCAACGGTAGCCTCGTACAGTATCATAGATCGATTCGCCCAACGAATCTCCGTATTTTGCCATCATTTCCTTGTTGAAAAGGATCATGTGTGCCTTTGCCAGATTGTAGTTGCTGTAGCCAAGGTAGATCGCATCGCTGACGGTCAGATTTTCCATATATTCGCGGTTCCAATAGTCGGCATCCAGATCAAGCTCGCTGAAGTTGCGCAGATCCTGCAGGTATCCCTCTGATATCAATCCCGCTACACCGAGATATGGGTTAGGAAGCAGAACGTCAACCGAGCCATCCTTGTTTCTCACGGCGGTTTTGAAGGGATCGATATAGCCGTTGGCAACGTTTGTGCCAATGATGTCAACGCCGAGATGATCCTTGATCTTCAATTGTCTCTCGTAAACGGCTTGAGACATCGCGTCACCCTTGCTTTCCTCTACCCACATAAGATCAAACCAGTTGTCGGTCTGAATGGTCATGTACAGGGTGTCGTTATAATTCTTTTGGGCGATTTCAGGTGCGGGAGCGGTCTCTTGTTCAAGAGCGGTGGTGCTTTCCGTAGCGGAGATCTCGGAAACAGCAGATTGCTCGCTGCCTGTCTCTTTTTCGCCATCGTCACAGGCGACCAACATAAGTTGGGAAAGCAAAACCGTAAGTAATAAAACGATAGAAATTATACGTGTTTTAACCATTGTTATGTCTCCTTACCAAACTGATGGATTCAAGAAAAACCGGAAATGATCCGAGCTCTCTATATGTGAATTATATCAATCACTTTCAGATGTGTCAAGTTAATGTCCGAAATTTATATATATTGTCCGGAATTTATATATGATAATTATTGACAATGCTGAGCGGATGTGATATACTGAATTTGTTGAATTCAACCATAAAAGTACAATCGAAACGGAGCGTATGATGGAAAAATATTTGATAACCGATTTTGCAAGATACAGGAACGACGAGTCGTTGGATATGAAATACGGCAGAGAGCCCGTGATCGCGCTGATGCCTGACGGAACCTTGATCTGTGTCATAACCACCGGAGGACCTTACGAGCCTCATTGGGATAATTACGTGGTGATCCTTCGAAGCCGTGATGGCGGAAAGACGTGGACCGATCCGGAAAAGCTGTTTTCTCATAAAAAAAGAGGAGTTTGGGCAACCGAGATCTATACGGGCTATGAGCACCCGATGATGGTGCTTTATACGTATACAGGCGACAATCCATATAAAGAGCTGCAGACCTTTGTGTCCTATACCTATGATAACGGAGAGAGCTGGACAGAGCCGAGAACGATAGCAGCGTATGCAAACGGTCTTTGCCTGCGCCGTGGATTCAAAATGAGTAACGGTGAGACCCTGTTCCCGATTTATCACACCAATATGCACAAGGACTTCGGTGATTTTCTGCCACGCGACGATGCACATTTTTGGGATCTTTCCGACCATGCAAGCGGAGTGATCGTTTCCTCTGACGGCGGCAAGAGCTATACTCCTTACGGTGATTTTGGCTTGCACACCCCAACACCGCAGGACGGCGAATTTTGTGATTTTGATAGAGATAATCCAAGCGAGCTGTGGGAGCCGAATTGCGTAGAGCTGGAGGACGGACATCTTGTAATGTATATGAGAGCAAGTAAACGTCCCTATATCAACAGCGCGGAGAGCTTCGATTATGGCAGAACGTGGAATTTCAGAGGAAGCATTGATCTTGGCAGTGCCAATACCAAATTGACGATGTTCAAAATCAAGGACACGGCATTTTTGGTCACCAACGTTAATAAGAGCATCGAAAGCCGTGACAGAACCAAGCTGCAGATTATGAAAAGTAAGGATTGCAAGGATTGGGAGTTTGTCGCCTTTGTGGGAGAGGAAAATCAGTGGATATTCTATCCCCACGTCGCCATAGACGAGGAGCATGAGACGGTTTATCTTTCTTACGAGGATGTCAGAAGGCATTATTTGAATAAGTACAGCTTCAGTGAGCTTGGCGTTTAGCTTCAGGTAAATGGACGCGGAATTATGTTTGTAACCGTAACAAAAAAGCATTGGAAACACAAAGCTTCCAATGCTTTTTTGATGAATTTATAAAGCGTGCAATCCAACAACCGCCTCAAGACAGGTTTCTCCCGCTTCGTTCAGCGTTCGGACGTCGATCGTTCCGTCCTCGCGCATCTCACCTCTGGTAACGGTAAGCGTTGCGCCCAAATGAGACTCCTTGATATAGGAGAGGGAAAGGGAGCTGACCGTATAAGCTTTGCTTTCGTCGGTCATTTCCGCGAGAAAATCGCAGAGCATATCGGGATAGTGGGTGTTGTTCATATGCATATTGTAGTCGATATCGGAATAGTTGATCCTGCGCTTGCCAACCTCAAAAAAGGGTGCATCCTTTGCAAACTTCGCCTTGGGGGGCAGGACCGTCGGGTCAACGGGGTCATCGTAGTAGAATTTCCCACCGAAAAAGTCGTAATTTGACGCCCTGACCATGTTTTTGTTTTCAAGATCGATCAGCACCCAAGTGGTTGCCGCCTCGGCGATCTTCTCGCCATTTCGCAAAATATCGAAATAACGCATAAAAATGTAGCTTTTCGCTTCCTTGCACCAGGTGCGCACCTCGATCTCCTCATATGCGTGGAGAGGCTTGTAAATATTCAGCGAAAGAGCACCGAGGATAAAGGCAAGCCCCTTCTCGTCGCGGAGCTTTTCAAGGGGAAGACCCGAGCTTTCGCATTGGCGATTTGCGGTCTCCTGCATATATTCCACGATCTTTGACGGGCGAACGCAACGGTTTGCATCCGTGTCGTGCCAACAGGTTTTGATTTTATTTACAAATTTCATATACAATTAAATAGCCCGCCGAAAATTCGGCGGGCTTTCTCCAAATATTATTTGAATCAGAGGGTTCCCGCGCTGCCGAGAACGTTTTGGATCTTGTGCATTACCATCTTCTTGACCTCGGCACGAGCAACGGTCAAGTAGGTTCTGGGATCAAATACCTCGGGCTGATCGTGCATTACGCGACGAATACCTGCGGTCATAGCAAGACGGATATCGGAGTCGATATTGATCTTACAAACTGCCATGGAGGCTGCCTTTCTGAGCTGCTCCTCGGGGATACCTACTGCATCGGGAAGCTTGCCGCCGATGGCATTGATCTCCTGAACGTACTCCTGGGGAACGCTGGATGCGCCGTGGAGAACGATGGGGAACTGGGGAAGTCTCTTCTCGATCTCTTCAAGAATATCGAAGCGGAGAGGGGGAGGAACGAGAATACCCTGCTCGTTTCTTGTGCACTGCTTGGGAGTGAACTTGTACGCACCGTGGGAGGTACCGATAGAGATCGCAAGAGAGTCAACGCCGGTCTTGGTAACGAACTCTTCAACCTCCTCGGGACGGGTATAGGAGGACTTTTCGGCAACTACGTCGTCCTCAACGCCTGCGAGAACTCCGAGCTCACCCTCAACAACTACGCCGCGCTCGTGCGCATACTCAACGACCTTCTTTGTGAGGGCGATGTTGTCCTCGAAGGAGTGATGGGAGCCGTCGATCATAACGGAGGTGAATCCACCGTCGATACAAGCCTTGCAGATCTCGAAGTCTGCGCCGTGGTCCAAGTGGAGAGCGAGGTCAATGCCGCTGTCCTTGATTGCCGCCTGAGCAAGAGCCATCAGGTATTCCTGCTTTGCGTACTTTCTCGCGCCTGCGGATACCTGGAGAACGACGGGGGAGCGAAGCTCGCCTGCAGCCTCTGTGATCGCCTGAACGATCTCCATGTTGTTGATGTTGAACGCACCGATGGCGTAACCGCCCTCGTATGCCTTTTTAAACATTTCTTTTGTGTTTACAAGTGCCATTTTTTTCGCCTTTCTTATCTGACGGTAAGGAAGCTCCGACAGAAGGTTTATATTTTTTACTGTATAATATTTTACCACACAATTATGTCAAAATCAATAGCGTAAAGGAATTTTTTATAACAAATTTACGCGGGGGTAGGGAGATTTTCTTGTAAAACGGCGACAAAAAAGGCGAGCGGAGGCAATTCCTGCTCCGTTCGCCCTGAAAATCAACCGAGAACGTCCTGATCTCCGCGCTCACTTTCGTAAGTCTGCGCTACAGAAGCCGTGGCGGCAGGAGAATGGATAACACCTGCGGCTTCGGATGCTCCGCCACCCAATCCAAAGCTGACGGCGATCGCGTTGTTGACCTGCGTCATAACTGCTCCGTCAAGATGCCCCATCTTTTCCTTCAAGCGGCGCTTGTCAAGCGTTCTGATCTGCTCAAGAAGGATCACCGAGTCCTTGGCAAGCCCCACCTTGTCGGCGTGAACGTCAATGTGAGTAGGCAGGCGGGTCTTTCCCATCCGAGAGGTGATGGCGGCGGCGATCACCGTGGGGCTGTAGCGGTTGCCCACGTCGTTCTGTATGATAAGTACAGGCCGCAATCCCCCCTGCTCGCTTCCAACAACCGGGCTGAGATCTGCGTAGAATATATCTCCTCGTTTTATATTCGGTAACATTTTCGTGTCATTCCTTTCCGTTTCGTTGCCCTATCGGCATGTCTCTACGCCAATATTCTTGCCGCGCCGGAAGGGCGTTTAAACATAAAAAGGGAAAATATCCTTACGGAATTTTTTGGATATGGGACACGGCAAGTTTGTCCTTCGCAAAGAACGAGCTTGCGGTTGCCGCGCCCTATTCCATTATATGCGTGCCTGGCGGTAAATGATCTGTTTCACGCAAGGCTGTCGGGGCAATATTTACATATATTTACTTGACAAAAGGTGGGAAAGGGTGTATCATATAAGATTGAAGATGTTAAAATATGCTTGAGGTGTTTGTTGATGAGTAAGAAAAATAACAAAAAGCACAGTTTACAGAATAAATCACAGGTTGGACACGGCGGCGCTTCCCATAAGGCGAAGGGAAGCGGGAGAGCGTACCTGCTCAAAAGGAAGATCCCTCTGTCGCTTCTCCTTGCCCTGACCTTGCCTTTGACGGTCTGCTTCTTCGGTCCGTTCGAGACCTATTGTGGCAATATCGGTGAGTTTTTGTTCTCGCTCGGTGATTTCCTGCCGCTCTGTCTCGCTGTCGGAGTCGTGATCGCGGCTGCGGTCTTTGCCGTTCTGATGCTGCTTGACGGCATCGCTTACGATATTGCCTGTGCTGCTTTAACGTGGCTCAGCGTGATGGCCTTTGCGCAGAGATATTATCTGAATATGGGTGTTAACGCGCTTGCGGGCGACGGCGTCGGTATTACCGAGGCGGATCCTGCCGCAGTAGTGGTGAATACCGTAATATGGATCGCGGTCGGCGCAGTAGTAATCGCGGCACTTATCCTCTTGAAGAAAAAGAACGTTGCCCCCTTTTTCGTATCCTGCGCGGTACTGCTGATCGCAGTGCTTGCAACGCAGACGGTGGGCTTTGTTGCGCTGTCGGCAAGCACCGACGTTTATACGCCTGTTGATCAGCGTGTTGTCGCTGAGGATGAGCAGGAGGATACGGTCAAGGAGCCCAGCGTGCTTACCTATGAAAATCTGAACGAGCTGTCAGACGGAAAGAACGTGGTGTTCTTCCTCATTGACCGATTTGACGTAAGATATTTTGAAAAGCTGCAGAAGACAGAGCCGGAATTCCTTGAAGGGCTTGACGGATTCACCTTCTATAACGATTACACCAGCCTGTACTGCAGGACCTATCCTGCCGTTGCGTCTATTCTGACAGGTCAGGAAAACGATTTTTCGGATACCAGATTGAATTATTTCAAGAACGCATATACCGACGGAGGACATTTGCGTGATCTTCAC
This sequence comes from Clostridia bacterium, assembly GCA_017462125.1. Next base: position 39,036 of record JAFTRQ010000032.1, read on the forward strand.
GAAAACGGATATGACGTTAACGTTTACACGGAGAAATATTACGTTTACGACAACGCCTCCTATATGTCGGATTACGTTGGTAATACCTCGGGAGTAAACGGATACACCATCGACAGCAACGTCGGACTTTCCTCCGATATGCTGCGTCTGTCGCTGAGCACCTATCTGCCGTTTTCCATGAAAAATCTTGTGGGCTATATGAGCACACCCGATTTCAACGCTCATGCCGTATACGAAAGTGATCAGCCCGAGTTCAATGCGGATATGAGGGACGTGTATAATTATATCACGCAAAACGAGTTCACTACTGTAAAGAGCGAGGGTCAGTTCAGCTTCATACATCTTTACGGATGTCATACTCCCATCAAGTACAACCTCAATTGGGACGAGGCGAACGAAAAGGAAAAGAACGATACCACGATGGCGCTCAAGCAGAGCTTGACGATCATTTAC
>JAFTRQ010000033.1 GCA_017462125.1 Clostridia bacterium
CATTCGGTGCAGACATATTCGGGCACCGTTCTTTCGTTTATGACCGACTCATAGAGCCGCCATCCGCCTGCGAGATTGTAACACTCAAAGCCGTTGCCGGCAAGAATGCGGCAAGCGATATAAGAGCGCAAACCGCTGTGACAATGCACGTACACGGGCTTACCTGTGGGGATCTCGTGGATGCGCTCACGCAACGAGTCAAGCGGAATGTGCATAAATCCGTCGATCCTTCCGCGTGCGACCTCGGTATTGGTTCGTGTGTCAAGCAGCGTCACGCTTCCGTCGCGGGGGAGATTTTCCACGTCGTGCCAGAAGAACTGGCCGATCTTGCCCGTGATGACGTTTTCGGCAACAAATCCTACCATATTCACGGGATCCTTGGCAGAGCTGAAGGGCGGCGCATAGCAAAGCTCCAATTCTGCAAGGTCGGTCACCTTCGTGCCGAGCCGCATTGCGGTAGCGATCACATCCATACGCTTATCCACGCCGTCAAATCCCACGATCTGCGCGCCGAGAATTTTATACGTAGCCTTATCCCAAAGCACCTTGACCGACATCATAGATGCCCCCGGATAATAGGATGCGTGAGATGCGGAATAGGTGTAGGTCTTGTCATAGTCGTAGCCTGCGGCAGCCGCGCTCTTTTCGTTCAGACCCGTGGTGGCGACCGTCATATCAAAGAGCTTCAGCACCGACGAGCCTTGCGTGCCCTTGTATTCCGAGGGAATACCGCAGATATTGTCCGCCGCGATGCGCCCCTGCTTGTTGGCAGGGCCCGCAAGTGGAATGAAGGACGGCTCACCCGTTACAAAATTCTTGACCGCTACAGCATCGCCCACAGCGTACACGTCGGGAGCACTCGTCTGCATTTTCTCATTCACAATGATGCTGCCGCGTTCGTTTGTTTCAATACCGGCTGACTTGATAAAAGCGGTGTCAGGCCGAACGCCTACGGACAGAAGAACCATATCCGTATCAATGATGCCTCTATTCAACTCCACGGTCAAGCCGTTGTCACGATCTTTAAGAGCAACCACACCGTTGCCAAGGGCGAGCTTAATGCCTTTCGACTTGATATATCTGTGAACGTCTGCCGCCATATCGAAATCAAGGGGAGCGATAAGATGGTCGGACAGCTCCACGATGGTCACGTCAAGTCCTGCGTTGGCAAGATTTTCAGCCATCTCCACGCCAATATATCCGCCGCCGACAACCACCGCCGATTTTGGATGGTTTTCATCTATATACCGCTTGATCTTCATGGTGTCGGGAATGTTGCGTAGGGTGAACACCCTGTCACTGTCGATTCCATCAATCTTCGGGCGAATGGGAGAAGCACCCGGAGAAAGAACCAAGCTATCGTATCGCTCGGTGTATTCCTTGCCTGATTTCAGATTTCTGACCGTAACTGTCTTGTTTTCCGTGTCTATGGCAACCGCCTCACTGAAGGTGCGAACTTCGATATTGAAACGAGCCTTGAAGCTCTCGGGTGTTTGCAGAGTAAGATTTGACTTCTCGGTGATCTCACCGCCGATATAGTAAGGAAGTCCGCAGTTAGCAAAGGAGATGAACTCTCCACGCTCCAAAATGACGATCTCGGCTTTCTCGTCAAGCCGTCTGAGTCTGGCCGCGCAGGACGCGCCGCCTGCCACGCCTCCGATAATCAAGGTCTTCATAAGCTTACCTCCGTTTTTCTTTCTGTGGGTATATTCTACCATACTTTTTCGGTCTTCGCTGTGACTTTTGTCACTCAAGCATAGTATACCACATTTTGCGCCGCATGGCAACACAAATATTTGTGTGACAAAAGTCACGGAAAAAGCCCCCCCTTTGTGTTACAATAAAGCCGTAATCAAAACACAAGGAGGATACAAAATGAGTATTTTTAATATATTCG
>JAFTRQ010000034.1 GCA_017462125.1 Clostridia bacterium
TGATGAAAAGGCAGAGATCGTGGTGTTTGAGCGCTCGGGATATATTTCCTATGCTAATTGCGGATTGCCATATTATATCGGGGACGTAATAACCGATACCGAGGAGCTGACGCTTCAGACGCCCGAAAGTTTTTATTCGCGCTTTCGTGTGGATATGAGAGTGCATCACGAGGCCACGGCAATTCACCCCGACAAAAAGACGGTGTCGGTCAAGAATTTGAACACGGGCGAAGAATTTGAAGAAAGCTATGATAAGCTCATTCTTTCTCCCGGTGCAAAGCCGACACAGCCCCGTTTTCCCGGTGCGGATCTTGATAAGGTATTTACGCTTCGCACCGTAGAAGACACGCTTCGTATCAAGGAGTATATCAATGAAAATCACCCCAAATCGGCGGTGCTGGCGGGCGGTGGCGTTATCGGTCTTGAGCTTGCGGAAAACCTGCGAGAGCTTGGACTGGACGTTACTATCGTTGAATATGCCAAGCAGTTGATGAGTCCCTTCGACTCGGATATGGCAGCTTTCATCCATAACGAAATGCGAAAGCACGGTGTAAAGCTTGTGCTCAGTCGTGCGGTGGAGGGCTTTGAAGAAAAGGACTGCGGTGTTAAGATACTGTTGAAGAACAATACTCCTCTTTACGCCGATATGGTGGTACTTGCTATCGGTGTTACGCCCGACACGGCTATTGCCAAAGAAGCGGGATTGGAACTCGGTATCAAAGGCAGTATCGTTGTCAACGACCGCATGGAAACCTCGGTTCCTGACATTTACGCCGCGGGCGATGCGGTACAGGTAAAAAACCTTGTTACCGGCGAGGATGCGCTGATCTCCCTTGCAGGCCCCGCCAACAAACAGGGACGTATTATCGCGGATAACATTTGCGGACTTGACAGCCAATATCAAGGTTCTCAGGGCAGCTCGGTCATCAAGGTTTTTGACATGACGGCGGCGCTGACCGGCATCAACGAACGAAACGCAAAGGCGGCGGGACTCGACGCGGATACGGTTATCCTTTCGCCCATGAGTCATGCAAGCTATTATCCGGGCGGCAAAGTGATGACGATGAAGGTCGTCTTTGAAAAAGGCACCTACCGTCTGCTTGGTGCACAGATCGTGGGATACGAAGGCGTGGACAAGCGAATCGACGTGCTTGCTACCGCCATCCGTGCAGGAATGAAGGCGACCGACTTGAAGGATCTTGATCTTGCGTATGCGCCGCCCTATTCTTCGGCGAAGGATCCCGTGAATATGGCAGGCTTTATGGTCGATAACATCGCAAACGGTGTGCTGAAGCAATGGTATCTTGAGGATGCGGATAAATTGCCCCGTGACGGAAGTGTAACGCTTCTTGATACGAGAACTGTCGGAGAGTATGCACAAGGTCACATTGACGGCTTTAAGAATATCCCCGTCGACGAGCTGAGAGAACGCCTTGACGAAGTAGAAAAACACAAGCCCGTGTACGTGATTTGCCAAAGCGGTCTGCGCAGTTATATCGCAAGCCGCATTTTAGAAGGTAACGGCTACACGGCATATAATTTCGCAGGAGGATTTCGTTTTTACGATGCGGTAACAAACGACCACGCATTAACTTGCCGTGCTACCGCCTGCGGAATGGATAAATAATATAATAAAATGTCCGCCGTGCGCTTTGCATCGGCGGACATCGTTTACTCTTCGCTTAGTTCTTCTAATTTGGTTTTGTCTGTAAGTTCAACCGTGCCGCGGGAGAGCTTGACCATTCCTTCGTTCTGAAAATATTTCAGCATTCGTGTGATGACCTCACGGTGAGAACCAAGGTGGTTGGCAATGGCTTCGTGTGTGATTTTTAGCGTGTCGCTGTCCTCAATAGTGGATTCTTCCAGGAGGAAGGCGGCAACACGCTTGTCAAGGCTCTTCCACATGATCTGTTCAATCAGCCACATAACATCGGAAAATCTTGTGGCCATCAGTTCGTTTGTGTAGTTCGCCACCGGTGCTGACTCCGCCATAA
>JAFTRQ010000035.1 GCA_017462125.1 Clostridia bacterium
ACCATGTCGGCAACGTTCTTGGTAACGTCGGTACCGGTGATACCCATACCAACACCGATGTCAGCGGACTTGATGGACGGCGCATCGTTTACACCGTCACCGGTCATAGCGGTTACGTAGCCTGCCTTACGCCATGCGTTGACGATTCTCGTTTTATGCTCGGGCTGAACGCGGGCATAAACACTAATCTGTTGGAATTTAGACTCGAATTCCGCATCGTCCATATCGTTCAGCTGTGCGCCGGTGATGGCGTAGGTATCCTCGGTAATAATGCCCAGCTCCTTGGCAATAGCCACCGCTGTGTCAATATGGTCGCCCGTGATCATAATGGGACGAACGCCTGCGCTTCTGCATTCAACGATAGCGTCCTTTACCTCGGGACGAACGGGGTCGATCATACCGCAAAGACCGACAAAGCAGAGATCACGCTCAAGATCGTCAGCCTCAAAGCTTGTGGGAGCTTCGCTGTATGCGCGCTCGGCGCAGGCAAGAACACGGAGAGCGCGGTCAGCCATTTCCTTGTTAGCTTTCAGTATCTCAGCCTTGTATTCCTCGGTCATAGGAACGGGAGCGCCATCCTCCAGGTAGTGTGTACATCTGCCGATGATAACGTCGGGCGCGCCCTTGGTGTACTGGACAGCGCCGTTATCAAGCTTGTGAACGGTAGACATCATCTTTCTTCCCGAGTCGAAGGGGGCTTCGCCAAGGCGCGGGAATTGTTCTTTCAAGTTGTATTTTTTCAAATTCAGCTTATCAGCCCAAGCCACGAGAGCCGCCTCGGTAGGCTCTCCTGTAACGTTTCCGTCTCTGTCAAGCTCGGCATCACAGCAGAGAGCCATTGCCATAGCAAGCTGTTCTTCGTTTTCACCGAAATGGTCAACGACGGTCATTTTGTTCTGTGTCAGTGTACCCGTCTTGTCGGAGCAGATGATCTGCGCGCAGCCGAGGGTTTCCACGGCGGTGAGACGGCGAATGATGGCGTTCCGCTTCGACATATTGGTAACACCCATCGAGAGAACAACGGTAACGACCATCGAAAGACCTTCGGGGATCGCCGCAACGGCAAGGGAAACTGCAACCATAAAGGAAGGAAGAATGGTATCGGTAAAGCTGAAATTACCCGCACGGATGAGCTGAACGCCGAACACCACAACACAGATGCCGAGAACGAGCCAAGTCAGGATCTTGGAAAGCTGATTGAGCTTTCTCTGCAAGGGTGTTTCGCCGTCCTCTGCCTGCTGGAGCGCCGTGGCGATCTTGCCCATCTCGGTGTCCATACCCATAGCGGTCAAGACAGCCTTGCCGCGTCCGTACACGACCGTCGAGCCCATATAGAGCATATTTTTACGGTCTCCGAGAGGAACGTCCTTCTCACCGTCTTTGAGGTTGATAATATCGATAAATTTGGTAACCGGAACTGACTCACCCGTGAGCGCGGCTTCCTCTACCTTGAGGGATGCGTTTTCAAGAATACGGGCATCTGCGGGAACAGCGTCGCCTGCTTCGAGCAGAATGATGTCACCGACAACAAGGTCTTCGCTGTGAACGATCTGCACCTTGCCGTCTCGCAGGACCTTTGAGGTCGCCGCCGACATCTCCTGCAAGGCTTCAATGGCTTTTTCGGCTTTGCTTTCTTGATAAACACCGAGGACGGCGTTTACAATGACAACGGCAAGAATGATGATCACGTCGGTAAAGCTCTCGTTCTCCACCACAGCAAGGATACCGCTGATGAGCGCCGCCACAAGCAGAATGATGATCATGGGATCGGCAAGCTGCTCAAGGAATCGACGAACAATGGATTTACCCTTGGCAGCGGCGAGCTTGTTCTTACCGTTCGCTTCAAGCCGCTTCTGCGCTTCGGCAGAGCTGAGTCCTTCTTCACTTGTATTCAGTGAAGAAAGAACCTTCGTTTGGTCTTCGCAGTAAAATTTCATTTTGTTTCCTCCAAAAAAATTTGACCTTTTACATGAGTGAATTATATCGAAAAAAAGCAAGCTTCACAACGGACAGAAAAGGATTCCCGTTACATTTTTCCTCGCAAACGTGAATGTGTTACTTTTTTGGACACATCGAAAAAATTGTCCCAATAAAAATTTACAGATAATTCTTGAAAAAACGGTCGATTTTTGGTATACTAATATTGAATAAGGGAGTAGTCAGCACATTGTGCGGTAGAGTCAACATACTGATCCCCTCGGATCTGGCTTTACACACGAACAAGCTCGCCGCGAGCTTGCTCGTATTATGACGAGACTTATCTGCGTATTTTTTTCGTGCGTGGGTAGGTGTCGTCTTTTATTTTACCCCTACGCCAAAAGTTCAAGTAAGGAAAGGAGATCATTATGGCTGATTCGGGCATCACGAAAAAAGCATTGGCAAGCTCACTCAAAGAGCTGATGACACAAATGCCGCTCTCCAAGATTGGCGTTGGAGATATTTGCGCCCATTGTGAAATGAACCGCAAAAGCTTCTATTATCATTTCAAGGATAAAAATGATCTGATCAACTGGATCTTCGACACCGAATTTCTCTCCTGTGTGGATATTTCCGACGATGGAGACCCATGGCAAAAAATCGAGTCGCTTTTTAAGTATCTGTATGAAAATAAATTCTTTTACAGCAAGGTGTTGAGTGTCAAGGATCAGAATTGCTTCTCGGATCATTTCAAGGAGCTTGTCGAGCCTGCAGTAAGACGGAGAATTACCGAGATCATCAATGAAAGTGCGGCGCAGTTCTACGTGGATTTCGTCACCGACGCGGCGGTGATCGCGATTGAAAAATGGCTGAAACGCGCCGATTCGGTATCCGACACTGAATTTTTTAATCAGTTGAAGGACTGCATTTATTTATCGGCTCGTCATATTGCCGATGAGGGGAAGGAGAATAAAGCAGAATGAAGATCAAGATGATACTGTTCGATCTTGACGGGACATTGTTGCCCATGGATCAGGACGTGTTTATGAAAGCCTATTTCGGAGGACTTGCAAAGAAGCTTGCTCCCGCAGGCTATACCGATAAAAAGCAACTGATCGACGCGATATGGGCAGGAACCGCCGCGATGATTGCAAACGACGGAAGCCGGACGAACGAAGAACGCTTTTGGGAAAGGTTCGAGGCGATTCTCGGCAAACGTGTCCGTGAGGACAAATATCTGCTTGACGATTTCTATTTGAATGAATTTGAAAGCGTGCGCGAGGTTTGCGGATACGATCCCAAGGCGGCACAAACGGTGGCTTGGCTAAAAGACAAGGGCTATCGCGTATCTCTCGCTACCAATCCCTTCTTCCCACACAACGCCACACAGAGCCGCTTACGTTGGTCGGGCGTTGCGGAGTCGGACGTGGAATGGCTGGAAAGCTATGAGAATTCGCACTACTGCAAGCCGAACCCCGCCTATTTTACCGAGGTGACCGAAATATTGGGCGTTGCGCCCGAGGAATGCTTGATGGTCGGCAACGATGCCAAGGAGGATATGATTGCCGAGACGCTCGGTATGAAGGTCTTTCTTCTCACCGACTGTCTGATCAACAAAGAGAACAAGGATCTCTCCCACTATCCGCAGGGTAGCTTTGACGAGTTGATAAAGTATATAGAAAATATAGAATAACGAAAAACGACGGAGTGCTTGATTCACGCCGTCGTTTTTCTTATGCTTTCACGGAATATTTCGTTACGTTCAATACGGTCTCCCCGTCGATTTGCAGAGAGGCAGGTTCATCAAAGGTAACGGAGATATGCCGCCCCGTATGAACGGCGCACATTTCCGTATGCTTGATATGCTCACCCTTAAAGATCGAAGGAAAGACTCTCAAGGTTTTGAATTTGCCCGATCCGTGCATCACCACAAGCGTGACTTCACCCTTGGGATTCAAGCGGTCTTGTGCGGGTGCGGTCATCATACCGCCTCCGTAATACCGTCCCTTCATCGTTGCGGCGATCCATACGTTTTTATACGAATATTTTTTGCCGTCAACACAGACGGTGGCATTTTTCGGTTTGTATTTTGAGAGCAATCCCTTGATAGCAATTTCCGTGTAATTGATCTTCTTTTTGCCTGCCGCCTTTTGGCGATCGCCCTCCTCACAGCAGTATCCGTCAATACCATAGCCTATGCCGTTGAGAAAACGGCGTTTTTTGTCGTTGACGGTAACCGAGGGCAGATCTTGTATGTACTGCTTGATGGAAAATGGATTTGCTCCGCTATGATAGCCGAGATCATGGGCGAAGTCGTTGCCCGTGCCAATCGGATAATATAGAACGTCACAAGGAATGCAGTATCCATCCGTATCGTTGACAAAGCGATTCAGCGTTCCGTCTCCGCCGCAGAGAATGACGGTATCGTCTGCCGTGATCTTGGATAGGAAATTCGGATAATCCGTGATTTTCGTAACGTCTGTAATCACGCAATCATCGAGCTGAAACACCTCTAATATTTGTGCTTCTTCAAATCCGCTGCCGTTTCCCGATTTTGGATTATACAGTATGTAAGCGCTCATAGCTGTCCATCTCTCCCTTGCATTTTATAATATCGTCCCGAATGTTATTTGCGGCACCCGCATAATTCAAATGATTTAGTGCCTTTGACATTTTGAAAAGCTTCTCCCGGTCGGAGAGCAAGGATACCGCCGCTTCGGCAATTTCCTCTATGTCTTTGCCCGTCATGGCACAGCCTCGCTCCAAGAAGAAATTCATATTGTATTCCTCGCATCCTGCAACCGCATTGAGAAGCACCATTGGCAGTCCCTTTACGGCTGCTTCGGTCA